>NZ_JADOGI010000156.1 GCF_015645445.1 Nonomuraea cypriaca
GCCCTGTACGGCCAGCGTCTCGACGACGGCGAGCGTGACCCGGTCGAGCCGGTCGAGCACCCTGCCGATCGCCGAAGGGCTGCCGGCTCGCGACGCCAGGCCCTCCAGATGCGCGGGCACCGGAGTGATCAACTCGGGACGCGCGGAGACGAGCGCCCGCAGCTGTTCGTCGGTGCGCCCCCTGATCCACTCCGTGAACTCCATCGTTGCCATGGTATGTCCACCCTGATTGAGGCAGCATTGCTAGACGTGATCGAGCGCGCGGACCAACTGGTGCTGAACTACGTCTCCAGGGCGGCGGACGCGGCCCACGGCGTGCTCAAGCCCGACCAGCGGCTCGACTTCGCCAGGCGGCTGCGGGCCAGGATCGAGGTCGAGCGGCGCGGCAGCCAGAACGCCCGTGACGTGGCGAAGGTGCTGGCCAGGTTCGGGGATCCGGTGGCGCTGGTCGAGCGCGAGGCCCGCAGGCTGGCCGAGGCCGCAGCGGCGGCGAAGGACGAGCAGGCCGCGTCCCCGGGAACATCGAAGGATGAGCGGGCCGCATCCCCCAGGACGGCGGCATCCCAGGGCTCGACGCTGCGCTTCCCCGCGATCACGGACGACGGCGCGGCGCCGCCGGGCGTACGCGCGTACCGCAGGATCGCTCAGGAGCGGCTCAGCGGGTCGCAGGGGCTGAGCATGCCGTTCGCGGGGCTGCGCAGGGCGGCCATGTCCAGCGCGAACCCGATGGCCACCGGCGGCAGGGACGCCAGGACCATCGTCAAGGAGCATCCGCGCGACGTCGCCGCGATCGTGATCCTGGTGATGGCGGCACTGCTGGTGCCGTTCGAGCTGCCGCCGCTGGCGATCTTCCCGATCCCGCTGGCGGTGTGGGCGGTGGGCACCGCGATCGTGATGTTCGGCGAGAGCTGGGAACTGCGCGACAAGCTGATCGGGGTCGGCGCGCCGCTGCTCGGCTATTCGCTGGGCGGCGCGCTCATCGGCGGCCTGCGCGTGGAGGGCGGGGCGGGGCTGCAGGCGTTCGTCACGCAGTTCTTCGACGTCAGCGGCACGATGTTCATGATCGGTACGGGCGTGGGCGTGGTCTGGCTGTCCTACCGCCTGCTCGACGTCAACTGACGGGCGCGGGGCTGGGCAGGAGGCCGACCGCCAGGCGTACCCAGGCGGCGACGAACTGGTCCTTCTCCGCGTGGCCCGGTGACTCGCCCACCGTCTCCTGGAACAGCCGGTAGTGCACGACGGAGCCGCCGAGCACCGCCGAGATGCCGTTCCAGTCGATCTCGGCGTCGCGGTATTCGGGCTGCGCGCGGAACCAGGTGACGATGGCGTCGAACATGGGCTGCAGCAGCCCTTCGCGCACCACGGTGATCAGCTCGGGGAACTGGCTCAGGTCGCGGAAGAAGACCCGGGTCAGCTCCGATTCCTCGCGTACCTTGGCCAGCCCGGCGCGGCACAGGTGGGACAGGCGCTCCTCCAGGTCCACGGAGGCTTCCATGCCGTTCAGTTCGGCGAGGCTCCCGGCCACCTGGCTCCTGGTACGTGCGGCGTGCTCGTTGATCGCCGCCGCGAGCACCTCGTACTTGGACTTGAAGTGCCTGTAGAGCCCTCCGGCGCCGGGAGAGAGCCCTGAGGCGGCCTCGATCTCGGCCACGGAAGTGGCGGAGTAACCCCGCTCGGCGAACAGCCGCAGGGCCTCATCGACGATCCGCTCACGGGTCGATCTGGTCATATCTATCCTGATACCTCCGTAAGGAGAGTAGTCGGCGGAGGCCCCTTTACGTAGCGGAGCGGGCCGCCGGATCAGGCCCGCCGGGGTGGAGCGGCCCGGCGCGGTCCCTTGGAGACGACCTTCGGCAGGCCGGGACGGCGGCCTCGCCTGGAGCGAGGCGGCGAACCGGACTCCGGCTGGGACGGTTCGGGCACGGCGCCTCCTCTCCGATAAGTAATTCCTTTCTTCCCATTCCCGCCGTCTCCCAACAAGGGGCGTTACGCGGGGTAGGGCAATGTTTGGCATCCTGCATACGTGACGACTTCGGTGGGATTCGACCTTGACATGACATTGGCGGACACGCGGGCGGGCATCGCCGCCGTTTACGACGAGCTGTCCGTACGTTTGGGCGTGGCCTTCGACAGCGCGGCCATCGTCGAGAGGCTGGGGCCGCCGTTGGAGACCGAGCTGGCCAACTGGCTGACCCCCGGGGAGGTGCCCGCCGCAGCCGACCTATATCGGGAGATATATCCGGAAATAGGGGTTCCGGTGCACACCACCATGGCCGGGGCGCACGAGGCGATCGAGGCCGTCCGCGAGGCCGGCGGCCGGGTGATCGTGGTGACGGGCAAGAACGTACGCGACGCCCGCGGCACCGTCGAGGCGCTGGGACTGGCCGTCGACGAAGTCGTCGGCTCGGTGTTCGGATCCGCCAAGGGAACGGCACTCGCGCGCTTCGGCGCGGCGGCTTATGTTGGTGACCATGTCGCGGACATCGAGGCGGCGCGCGCGGGCGGCGCCGTGAGCGTGACGGTCGCGACGGGCCCCTACACGGTGGGAGAGCTGCGTGAGCACGGAGCGGACGTGGCGTTGAGCGACCTGACCGAATTCACCACGTGGTACGCCGGTTGGCGCAAGCATGATGAACTCCGGTAATTCCCCGGCAATTACCCGGTCGCCTTGGCGCTCTGCGGGGCATAACCTACATCCATTCATCCTTTTCGACTGTTTGAACGAGGTCCTCCTGTGCCGAGTGGCAAGGTCAAGTGGTACGACGCCGACAAGGGTTTCGGCTTCCTCACCCGCGACGACGGCGGTGAGGTCTTCGTGCATTCCTCCGCGCTGCCCACCGGCGCAGGCCCGCTCAAGCCCGGCCAGAAGGTGGAGTTCGGGGTGGCCGAGGGACGCCGGGGCCAGCAGGCGCTGTCTGTCAGGATCCTGGAGCAGCCGCCGACCCTGGCCAAGACCAAGCCCAAGGGCAAGCGCAAGAAGCCGGACGAGATGGTGGTCATCGTCGAGGACCTGATCAAGCTGCTCGACGGCGTGTCGACCTCCTACCAGCGGGGCAAGCACCCGGACCCGGTGCACGCCAAGAAGATCGCACAGGTGCTCAGGGCCGTCGCCGACGACCTCGACGCCTGACCCCGCGGCCCGGGCGCCAGGCGTTCGAGCCCCCGGCGTCCGCGCCCGCCGCTGCCGGGGGCGTCAGGCGTTGGGGTTGGTCAGTGGCTTGGTCTGGTCGAGCGGGTCCGTCCGCTGTTGTTGCTGGTCATGCTCGCCCGCCTCGGCCCGCTGCCTGGCCAGTTCGGCGTTCGCCGCGCGTACGCGCTTCCGCCTGGTGACGAGCAGCCAGCCGAGCGCGGCGGTCAGCGCGACCGCCAGCGTGACCAGCCCGGCCGTGCTGCTCTGGGACAGCGACAGCACCAGCCCCACCAGGCCGCCGGACACCCAGGCGAGCTGGAGCACCGCCTCGACCACGCCGAACGTGGACGAGCGCACCTCCTCGCCGATCTCCCGCTGCACGATCGCGTCGAGGGCGAGCTTGCCCAGCTCCTGCGCGAACGCCGCCACCAGCGAGATCGCCAGCGCGGTCCACACGTTGAAGAAGATCGCGGCCAGCACGGTGGTCGTGCTCGTCACGGCCAGCGTGACCAGCACGATCAGCTGCGGCGCGTGGTTGCGCGTCCAGTTGGCCACCGCGGCGCCGACCAGGCCGCCCAGCCCGGCCGCGCCCGCGAGCAGCGCGATCGTCTTGGGGATGTCGAAGAACGGGTCCTGCGCCCAGGCCTGCCTGACCTCCAGCCACGGCACCGCCTTGTCCTGGACCAGGAACAGCAGGAAGAACAGCAGGAACCCGGAGAAGACCCGGATGGCCACGTTGGCCCAGACGGCCTCGGCGACCGCGGGGCCCACCTTGAGCAGCGTGCGCCCGCGCGGCGGGGCGCCCTCCTCCTCCAGGTCGGGGGAGTCGACGTGCCGCGGCAGGCGTACGGCGGCGACGCCGAGCAGCAGGAAGGCCACCATCGCGATGCGCAGCGCCGCCGCGCTGCCCAGCCACGCCGTCAGGCCGGCGCCGACGGGCACCGCCACCCCGGCGGAGACCAGCGTGAACAGCGCCACCCGAGCGTTCGCGGACACCAGGGTGATGTCCGCGGGCAGCACGCTAGGCATGATCGCCGCCCGCGACACGTTGTACGCCTTCGACAACACCAGCACGCCCAGCGCCCCGATGAACAACGTCGGCAGGTCACCTGGCCCCACGGCGGCGGCCATCGCGAAGCACAGCAGCCCCCGCCCGAACAGCGTCCCCGCCATCACGTAGCGGCGTCCCGACCTGAACCTGTCGAGTATCGGCCCCACGAACGGCGCCAGCAGCGCGAACGGCAACATCGTGATGACCAGATAGAGGGCGACGGAACCGCGCGCCTCGCCGACCGGCACACCGAAGAACACGGTGCTCGCCAGCGCCACCGTGACCATCGCGTCACTGGCGCTGTTGCCGGCGGACAGCTCGATCAGCCGGCCGAGCCCGGTGCGGTCCGCGCCGTTGGCGTACGTGAGCCTGCGGGTGGCCCTGCCGACTTTTTGCGCACCTTTGGCCGTGGCCTTGCTCGCCCGCACGGTGCCGCCGGCGGTGGCCCTGCTCGCGCGCACACTGGCCCGCCCCGCGTCGGCGACCCCGCGCCCTACGCGGCGAGAGAACTCGCGTGCCCGCTCCCAGCCGCCCTCCACGCCTACCAGTCTTACCCGATTCGGGTGCCATCTCAGTCACGGATCGTCGGTTGTGGGTCTCCGCAGGTCTGCTGATGGGTGAGAATGAAGTGTGAGCGAACAGCACCTTTCGGCGGAGGCGGTCCGATGAGCCGCACCAGGACCCGCGTCTCCGCTCCCGATCAGGCCTGTGTCGCCGCGGTCGATCTGGCGCGCGGGGCGGCCGAGGAGCTGGCGCGGCCGGGCAGGCCCGGCGAGCACCTCGGCTACGAGAGCGAGGGCGACCGGATAGTCACCCACTACTTCGCCTGTCTCGATCGGGCCTACCGCGGCTGGCGCTGGGCCGTCACGGTCACGCGCGCCTCGCGCGCGAAGAAGGTCACAGTCAGCGAGGCCGTCCTGCTCCCGGGCTCCGGCGCGCTGCTGGCGCCCGAGTGGCTGCCGTGGAGCGAGCGGCTGCGGCCGGGCGACCTGGGCGTCGGCGACCTGCTGCCCACCCCGGAAGACGACGACAGGCTCGTCCCCGGCTTCGCGGAAACCGACGACGAGGCCGAGCACCAGGCGGTTTTCGAGTACGGCCTGGGCCGAGCCCGTGTGCTCTCGGCCATCGGCAAGGATCGGGCTGCCAGACGCTGGCACTCGGGCGAGCACGGGCCGCACACGCCGATCGCACACGCCGCTCCCGCGCAGTGCTCCACCTGCGGCTTCTACTGGCTGCTCGCGGGGGGATTGCGGCAGATGTTCGGGGTCTGCACTAACGAATACGCTCCCGACGATGGCAAGGTCGTCGCCGCCGACCATGGCTGCGGCGCCCATTCCGAGGCCGCGGTGCTGCCGCCGCCCGTGGAGCAGGCCATCCCGATCCTCGACGACCTGGGCTACGACCTGATGGAGGAGGAAGCGGGATCGGTCGACGAATCCGCCTCCGAAGAGCTGGGCCATTCCTGACCAGGAGTGTCGCCGGTGGGGCTGTTAATGGGAAACCTGCTCGAAGGGCCTGCCGCCCTGAGGACCTGACGCGGCTGATGCCGTAGCGGCAGTCCCTCGGCGGATTTCCCATTACTCTACGGTGGCCCCCCGTACTCTCAGGCAGGATCGTGATCGATGAGCGACATCTACGGCACCGACCGGATGCGAGCGGCCGTGCTGTCCGCGTGGACGGCCTCGCCCGCCCGGTTCCGCGAGGACGCCAACGCGGAGGAGGACTTCGCGCTCGGCGGCTACCGCGACCGGCTTATCGTCGAGCTCGCCCAGAACGCCGCCGACGCGGCGCTGCGCGCGGGCGTGCCGGGGGTGCTGCGGCTCACGCTCGACGGCGACGTGCTGACGGCCGCCAACACCGGCGCCCCGCTCGACGCCACGGGTGTGGAGGGGCTGTCGACGCTGCGGGTGTCCGGCAAGCGTGACGAGTTCGGCGCGGCCGGCCGGTTCGGCGTCGGGTTCGCGGCGGTCGTCTCCGTCTGCGACGAGCCCTCCATCGGCTCGCGTGGGGCCGGCGCCGTGGGCTGGTCGCGCTCGGCCACCACCGCGGCCGTCGCGGAGATCCCGGAGCTCGCGGGCGAGCTGGCCGGCCGCTCGGGGCACGTGCCGCTGCTGAGGTTGCCGTTCGAGGCGCCGCCGCTCGACGTCCCCGAAGGTTTCGACACACTCGTACGCCTCCCGCTACGCGACAGCTCCGCCCTCGGCGCGGTCCGCCGCATGCTGGCGGAGACCAGCCCTGCGCTGCTGCTCGGCATGCCCGCGCTGGAGGTCATCGAGATCGAGCTCGACGGCTCCGTCCGCCGCGTGGCCGCCGAGGGGTGGCACGTGGTGTCCGACTCCGGCGAGTTCACGGCCGAGGAGGTGGGCCTGCTCTTCGCCGACCGGCCCACCGAGGAGCGGGCCCGCCCCTACTGGTCGCTGCGCTGGGCCGTGCCGGTCACGGGCACCGGGGAGCCGGGGCCGCCGCCGGCCGCCGTGCCGTCCGTGGTGCACGCGCCGACGCCCAGCGACGAGCCGCTCGACCTGCCCGCGCTGCTGATCGCGTCGTTCCCGATGGCCACCGACCGGCGTCACGTCGCCAAGGGGCCGCTCACCGACTTCCTGGTCGGGCGGGTCGCCGACGCCTACGTACGCCTCCTTCAAGAGCTGCCCCGCACGCCCAAGCTGCTCGACCTGGTGCCCTCCCTCATGGGCAAGGGCGAGCTGGACGCCAGGATCCGGCGGGCCGTGCTCGACCGGCTGCCCGGCATGCCGCTGCTGCCCGCGCTGTCGGCGCCGGCGCCGGCCGTGCGGACGCCGTCGTTCGCCGACGCGGAGGTCTACGAGCCGGACGCGGAGTGGCGGGTCGAGCACCCGGCGCGGGAGCCCGAGGGCGACGTGTGGCTGGTCGCGGGCCGGGAGGCGGCCGTGGTGCCGGGCTCGGGTGAGCTGCTCGTGAAGATCGCGGACTTCGTTCCCGGGTTGCTGCCCGCCGGCTGGCCCGCGCGGCATCCCGCCATGACCGCTCTGGGCGTGCGCAGGGTGGAGCTGTCCGACGTGGTCGACCTGCTGTCCGGCGAGGCCGTGGAGGCGCGCGAGTCGTCGTGGTGGCGCTCGCTCTACGACGTGCTGCCCGTCGACGACCCCGAGTCGCTGGCCGCCCTGCCCGTGCCGCTGACCGACGGCCGTCTCGTACGCGGCCCGCGCGGCACGCTGATCCTCACCGACGGCGGGGGCGAGCTCGACCTGTCGCCGCTCGGGCTGCGCATCGTGCACCCGGACGCGGCCCACCCGACGCTGCTCAGGCTGGGCGGCGCCGAGGCCACGCCCCGGACGATCCTCGACGACCCGCTGACCAAGGCCGCCGTCTCCCAGTCGTTCGACAACCCGGATCCCGAGCCGGTGGCGCGGGCCGTGCTGTCCCTGGTGGAGGCGTCGGGGCTGGTGCCCGGCGAGGCGCCGTGGCTGGCCGAGCTGGCCCTGCGCGGCACCGACGGCGAGCTCTACCCGGCCGGCGAGCTCATGCTGGCCGACGGGGCCCTCGCGGGCGTGCTGGAGCAGGACACCCACCTCGGGGTGGCCGCGCCCGAGCTGGAGGAGACCTACGGCTCGCGGGTGCTGGCGGCGGCGGGCGTGCTCGACGGGTTCGCTGTGGTGCACGACGCCGACGTGCTGCTCGACCCCGACGACTGCGACCACGACCTCGACGGTGAGGCCGATTGGCTCGACCACGTTCTCGACCTGCTGCCCGAGCTCGACGTGCCGCCCCTGGTGGCCGAGTTCGTGGCGGTGCGCGACCTGGAGCTGGTCGCCGACTGGCGGGCCGCGCTGGCGCTGCTCACCAGGCCGCCGCTGCGGGCCGCTCTGCACCCGTTGCGGGTGGCGGGCGTCGAGGTGCCCTCGTACACGGCGTGGTGGCTGGCCGGCCACCCGGTGCTGGACGGGCGCAGGCCCCCGGAGCTGCGCCTGCCGGGGGCCGACCCCCTCTTGCAGGGCCTCTACTCCGACGCGCCCGCCGGGCTCGACGAGGCGGCGCTGTCGATGCTCGGCGTCCGCACGACGCTCGCGGACCTGCTGGCCTCGCACGGCGGTCCGGAGGAGCTCCTGGACCTGATGGCCGACGACTCGATCGAGGTGGACCGGGCCCAGTTGCGGGCCCTGTGGATCGCGCTGGCCGCCGTCGATCCGTCCCGGGTGGCGCCGCCGCCCCGGGTGCGTGCGGTGCTGGGCGGGTCCATCGTGGTGGCCGCGGCCGACGACGCCGTGGTGGTGGAGGCGCCCGACCTGCTCCAGCTCGTCACGGACCGGCCGCTGGTGCTGGCCCCTTACGACCTGGCGGAGTTGCTGTCCGAGCTGCTCGACCTGCCGCTGGCCGGCGAGCTGACCTCGGGGGAGGTCACGTCGCAGGGGGAGGTGCGTGAGGTGCCCGCCGAGGTGCGCTCCCTGCTGCCGGCCGCGCCGCCGACCTACGTGGAGCACGAGAAGCTGCTCGTCGACGGCATGGAGTGCGCGTGGCGCTTCTTCGAGGGCGCCGTTCACTGCACGGGGGTCGACGGGCTGGCACGCGGCCTGGCCTGGGCGACCGGCCAGTGGAACGACCGCCTGGCTGTGGCCGCCCTGCTGCGGGACCCGGGCGCGGTGCCCCTCCTGCTGGCGGAGGCCGACCTGTCCTGACCCCCGCGCGTCCCGGCCGCGGTGGCGCGGCCGGGAGACGGGGGCTCAGGCCGCGCAACTCGTGTTCTGGGCCGGGACCTTCCCCTCCAGCAGGTACGCGTCCGCCGTCTTCATGACGCAGCCGTTCCCGCTCAGATAGGCGCCGTGGCCCTCGCCCTCGTAGGTGACCAGGACGCCCGTCTTGAGCTGGGCGGTGAGTGCGGTGGCCCACTCGTACGGCGTGGCCGGGTCGCCCTTGCCGCCGATCACCACGATGGGCGCCGAGCCCGTCGCGTCGATGCGCCTGGCCGTGTCGTCCCCACGTACCGGCCAGTGTGCGCAGACGCCGGCCGAGCCCTCGGCCGACAGGATGGGGAAGATCTTCTCCACCTTCTCGTTGATCTCGGCGGCCTGCTCGGCGGTGGGCCGCTCGGCGTAGTCGGCGCAGTTGATGGCCTGCAGGCTCGTCATCGCCGTCGTGTACGTCCCGTCGGGCCTGCGGCCGGTGTAGGCGTCGGCCAGGGCGAGCAGGGCGGTGCCGTTGCCCTTGATCGCGGCGGCGGTCGCCTGTTCGAGCATCGGCCAGGCGGCCTTGGCGTACAGCGGGGTGATGACGGCGAGCTGGGCCAGGCCGAACGTCAGCTCACGGTCCCCCACCGCGATCGGGTCGTCCTTCAGCTTCTCCAGCAGCGACTCGACCGTCTTCTGGACGGCGGCCGGGTCGGCGCCCAGCTCGCAGCTCTGCGCCACGCAGTCCGCGGCGAAGGCGTCGAACGCCCCGTCGAACCCCGTCGCCTGCGTCACCGCGCGCTCCTCCCACGTGACCGTGGGGTCGTAGGCGCCGTCCAGGACGAAGCGGCCGACGTTCTTGGGGAAGTGGGTGGCGTACACGGCGCCGAGGTGGGTGCCGTACGACATGCCGAAGTAGTTGAGGCGCTCGTCCCCGAGCGCGGTCCTGAGCAGGTCGAGGTCCTTGGCCGCGTTCACGGTGCCGACATGCGGCAGGACCTTGCCCGCGTCCTGCTCGCAGGCCTGGGCGAACTCCTCGGCCATCCGGTCGCCGTCGGCATTCGTGTCGGCGGCGAGGAGCTTCTCGACCTGGCCGCCGCACTTGACGCCGGCGCTGCGGTCGACGCCGCGCGGGTCGAAGCTGACCAGGTCGTAGCGGCTGCCCAGGTTGCCGAACGCCGCCGCGGCCGTGCCGAGGGTGTCCACGCCGGACCCGCCGGGGCCGCCGAAGTTGAAGACCAGGGAGCCGAGGCGCTCCCCGGTGGCCTTGACGCGGATCAGCGCGAGGTCGATCTTGTCGCCATCGGGGGCGTCGTAGTCGAGCGGCACCTGGATCTTGCCGCACTCGACGCCGGCGCGGGGGGCGGCGGTCTTGCCGTCCGGGCCGATCAGGTCGGTGCACGGGCTCCAGGCGACCGTTCCCGCGCTCGTCTCGGAGGGTGCGGTGGCCGGCGTGGGGTCGCCGGCCGTGCCGCAGGCGGTGAGGGCCGCCGCGCCCAGGAGGAGTATCACTATGGGCTTTTTCATGCTTATAAGCATGCTTGACCAGGCATATGCCGAAGTAGTGGGTGAAAACACCGCTTCAGGGTGACTTCGGCGACCGGCCGGAGATGATGAATGTCAGCTCGCGGGCAGGACAGGCGTCAGCTGCGCCTGGGCCTGCGGACCAGCCACATGCCGAAGAAGCCGAAGGCGATCCCGGTCACGCAGGTCCAGATCCACCACGTGTTCTCCGGGGCGGGGCGGAAGATCAGCAGAACGACCAGCGCGACGGCCCACACGGCGGTGCCCACGGCGATGGCGGCCGTGTCGTTGGTCTTGATCGGCTCCGGGTCGGGATGCCACTGCTGCTTCACGTGTCCAGCCTAGCTTCCAATCGGGTCTCGATCTCATCACTGACACTTTTCGCAGTTCACCACGACTGTCACTGTTCGCGTCGTGAGCGACACACGTAGCGCAATAGATCGTTTTTTCGCAATTTCCGCACGAGGCTCAACCGTCTCCCGTGAAGTACGGGGCGGGCTGGCCACGTTCTTCACCATGGCCTACATCGTGGTGCTGAACCCCATCATCATCGCCAACGGCAAGGACGTGGACGGGCAGGTGATCGGCGACGGCACGACACCCAACGTGGCGCTCGTCGCGGCCGGGACGGCGCTCGTGGCGGGCGTGCTGACGATCCTCATGGGCGTCGTGGGCAGGGTGCCCTTCGCGATGGCCGCCGGGCTCGGACTGAACGCCTTCGTCACCTTCAACGTGGCCACCCTGATGTCCTGGGAGGAGGCCATGGGCCTGGTCTTCCTCGAAGGCGTCATCATCGCCGTCCTGGTGCTGACCGGGCTGCGTACCGCGGTGTTCCACGCGATCCCGGCCCAGCTCAAGACCGCCATCAGCGTCGGCATCGGCCTGTTCATCGCGCTGATCGGCTTCGTGGACGCGGGCTTCGTCCGCCGCGTCGCCGCCGGGCCGCCGCTGGAGATGGGGATCGGGGGCGCGCTGACCTCGTGGCCGATCCTGGTGTTCGTCGTCGGCCTGCTCGTCACGGCGGCGCTGGTGGCGCGCAAGGTCAAGGGCGCCATCCTGATCGGCATCGTCGGCACGACCGTGCTGGCGATCATCGTCGAGTTGCTCACCCGGTCCGGCGCGTTCACGGCCGACAACCCCGGCGGCTGGCAGCTGAACGTCCCCGCGCTCCCCGACGCGATCCTCGGCTTCAACAACCCGTTCACGCTGTTCACCGAGTTCGACCCTATCGGCGCCTTCAGCCGGGTGTCCGTGCTGCTGGTCGTGCTGCTCGTGTTCACCCTGCTGATCACCGACTTCTTCGACACCATGGGCACCATGGTCGGCGTCGGACGGCAGGCGAACCTGGTCCAGGAGGACGGCACGCTGCCGCGTACCAGGGAGATCCTGCTCGTCGACTCGATCGGCGCGGCGGCGGGCGGCGCCGGCTCGGTCTCCTCCAACACCACCTACATCGAGTCAGCCGCCGGCGTAGGAGAGGGCGCCCGCACCGGCCTCGCCAGCGTGGTAACCGGCATCCTGTTCCTACTGGCGATCTTCCTAGCCCCCCTGGTCACCATCGTCCCCTACGAGGCCGCGGCCCCCGCCCTGGTCATCGTAGGCTTCCTGATGATGACCGCGATCCGCGACATAGACTGGACAGACTACGAACTCGCCATCCCAGCCTTCCTCACGATAGTGGTCATGCCGTTCACGTACTCGATCTCCAACGGCATCGGCGCCGGCTTCATCAGCTACGTACTGATCAAGGCAGTAAGAGGCAAGTCAAGAGAGATCCACCCCTTGTTGTGGGGTGTAGCACTACTCTTCACCCTCTACTTCGCGGTAGGTCCGATCAGGGCCCTTCTGGCCCTCTGATCAACGCGGGGGCACGCCCCCGCGAACCCCCATCAAAGGCGTGGAAGAGGCTTTAGTCTGTGCGGCGAGCAAGCTCGCCGCCCTGTGGTGCGATGAGCAAGCTCATAGCACCACAGGGGATCCCGCTCGCCTCCGCGCCGTAGGTGGGGGCGGCGCCGCCCTCCCCTTGCGGGGAACGGTCACGCAGCTCTCCAGCGGGGGTATCACGTACTGAGATGGTCTTAATTAGGGAAATTTCTTGACATCTACTATAGTTAGCAAAGGTAATGACTCATGCTAACAAAAACCCAGTCCAAGACAGCCCTGCGCAGCGACGCAGGCCTGGCTTCAGCTCTGCGCGTTTCGATGGCAAGGCTGACCAGGCGCCTACGACGACAGGCGGCAGCGCACTCGCTGACTCCCACCCAGTTCGCGACGCTCGCCGCGGTAGAACGACACTCCGGGATAACCCCCGGCGAGTTGGCCGAGCTCGAGAAGGTGCAACCGCCCTCGATGACCCGCGTGATCGCCGCGCTCGAGGAGCGCGGTCTGGTCGCCCGCAACCCGCACCCGACCGACCGACGCCAAGTGACCGTGACCGTGACCGAGGCCGCCGAGAAGCTGCTGAAGGAGGAGCGGCGCCGCAAGGAGGCGTGGCTCACCCAGCGGCTGAAGGAGCTCTCGCCCGAGGAGAGGTCGATCCTCAGACAGGCGGCTCCGATCCTGGAGAAGCTCAGCAGGATATAGAGCCTGAAGAACCCAAGACCGGGATGTTCCGGTCTCTCAAGGTTCGCAACTACCGCATGTTCGCAGCCGGTGGCACCGTCTCCAACGTCGGCACCTGGCTGCAGCGCACCGCCCAGGACTGGCTGGTGCTCGATCTGACCGCCACCGCCGGTGGCCAGGGCAGTGCGAGCGCGCTCGGCACGGCGACGGCCCTGCAGTTCCTGCCGATGCTGTTGTTCGGGATGTTCGGCGGCGTGCTCGCCGACCGCTACCCGAAGCGGCCCATCCTCATCGGCGCCCAGGTGCTCATGGCCTCGCTGGCGCTCACCATAGGCGTGCTGACGATGACGGGCTCCGCCCAGGTGTGGCACGTGTACGTGATGGCGTTCCTGCTCGGCATGATCTCGTGCGTGGAGGTGCCGACGCGGCAGGCGTTCGTGGTCGAGATGGTCGGCCGCCGGGACCTGCCCAACGCGATCGCCCTGAACAGCTCGATCTTCAACCTGGCCCGCGTGGTCGGCCCGGCGCTGGCCGGCATGCTGATCTACGTGCTCGGGAGCACGGGACCGATCTTCCTGATCAACGCGCTCACGTTCGGCGGCGTGATCTCCAGCCTCGTCTTCATGCGGAAGTCGGAGCTCAACCTGGCCGAGCGCGTGCCCAGGGCCAAGGGACAACTGCGCGAGGGGCTCAGGTACGTGCTGCGGCGCGAGGAACTCCTCATGCCGGTGTTGCTGATCGGCTTCATCTCGATGTTCTCGCAGTCGTTCTCGATGTCGATCGCGCTCATGGCACGCGAGGAGTTCCAGGCGGGGGCTTCCTCGTTCGGGCTGGCCTCCAGCATGTTCGCGGTGGGAGCGCTGGGCGGCGCGCTGCTCGCGGCGCGACGGGCGCGGCTGAGCAGGAGGCTGCTGTTCGCGGGAGCGCTCGGCTTCGGGCTGTTCCAGCTCGCCACCGGCGTGGCCCCCTTCTACTCCGCCTACCTGGCGCTGCTGGTCCCGACGGGGATCGCGTTGATCACGATCAACACCGCCGCGAACGCGAGCGTCCAGATCGCGACCTCTCCTGACATGCGGGGGCGTGTCATGGGGATCTACATGCTGGTGTTCACCGGCGGGGCACCCGTCGGCGCGGCGCTGGTCGGGTGGCTGTCCGACCTGGGCGGGCCGCGGATGGGCGTGGTGGTCTCCGGTGCGCTGGTGCTCGTGGGCACCGGTCTCGCGGTGCTGGTGACGCGGCTGATCACCCGGCGGGTCAACAGGCCCGCGATCGCCGTGGCCTGAGCCCCGCTGAGCCCCTGAGTCCTCTGAGCGCGGGCCGGTGCGGAGAGCGACCGGCCCCGGGGGCAGAATCGGTTGGTATGAGGCTCTTCGCGGCCGTGGTGCCGCCCGACGAGGTGCTGGACGAGATCGCCCGCGCGATCGCGCCGCACGTCGGGAAGGTGCCGGGGCTGCGCTGGCCGGACCGGGCCACCTGGCACATCACGCTCGGCTTCTTCGGTGAGGTGCCCGAGGAGGCGCTGCCCGAGCTGGAAGAGCGCCTGGCCCGCGCCGTACGCCGCTACAGCGCGCTCGACCTGGCCTTCGAAGGCTTCGGCGCGTTCTCGTCGGTACGCAGGGCCAGGGTCTTCTGGGTCGGCGTCACCGGCGACTCGATGACCAGGCTGGCCGACTCGGTCAAGGCCGGGGCCCGTCGGGCCGGCGCCGTACAGACCGATGAGAAGCGGTTCCACCCGCATCTCACGTTGGCCCGCGCCAAGGCCGAGACGGACCTCCGCCCGCTGGTCGAGTCGCTGTCCGGATTCAGCGGCTCGCCGTGGCGGGCGGAGCACGTCCGTCTCGTCCGCAGCCACGTGGGACCGCAGGTGAGGTACGAGTCACTCGCCGAATGGGCGCTCGCACCCGCCGGGCACGGCTAGGCTCCAGGTCGTGGATCGTCCTCGCCCCTGGCTGCTGCCCATCGTGCTCGGCCTGCTCCTGCTGATCGTCGTCGTGGGCGCGCTGCTGACCTGAGCAGGTCCGTTACCAGGCGTAGTCCTCCGGCGCGGTGCGGTGACCGGGGAAGATCTCGTCCAGGCGGGCCAGGGTGGCCTCGTCCAGGTCGATCTCCAGGGTGCGCAGGCTGCCGTCGAGCTGCTCCATGGTGCGCGGGCCGATGATCGGCGCGGTGACCGCACGCTGCTTGAGCAGCCAGGCCAGGGCCACGTAGGCCGGGTCCTCGCCGAGCTCGTCGCAGAGCTTCTCGTACCGCTCGATCTTGTCACGATGCTTCTCGAGCTGCTTGACCACGTTGTCGGCGGCCGAGCGGCCCTTGTCGATCTTGCGCAGCACGCCGCCGAGCAGGCCGCCGGCCAGCGGGCTCCACGGGATCACGCCGAGGCCGTAGTCCTCGCACGCGGGCAGCACTTCCAGCTCGACCGTACGGGTGAGCAGGTTGTAGTGGGACTGCTCGCTGACGAGCCCGGTGAAGTTGCGCTTGGCGGCCGTCTCCTGGGCCTTGGCGATGTGCCAGCCGGCGAAGTTGGACGAGCCGACATAGACGATCTTGCCCTGCTGGCGCAGCACCTCCATGGCCTCCCAGAACTCGTCGAACGGGGTGTCCCTGTCGACGTGGTGGGCCTGGTAGATGTCGATGTAGTCGGTCTGCAGCCGCTTCAGCGAGGCGTCGCAGGCCTTGCGGATGTTGAGCGCGGACAGCTTCTTGTCGTTGGGCCAGTCGCTCATCGCGCCGTTGAGCTTGGTCGCGATGACCGTCTTCTCCCGGCGTCCGCCGCCCTGGGCGAACCACCGGCCGACGATCTGCTCCGTGATGCCCTCGCCCAGCTTCCAGCCGTAGACGTTGGCGGTGTCGAAGAAGTTGATCCCCAGCTCATGGGCCCTGTCCATGATCGCGAAGGAGTCTTCCTCCGAGGTCAGCGGGCCGAAGTTCATGGTGCCGAGGCAGAGCGGGCTCACCTGGAGACCGCTGCGTCCGAGATTGACGTAATCCATGACTTAACCCTAAAGACCTGGAGTGGACTCCAGGCCATAGACTGCTGCTCATGATCTTGGGCTCGGCGCACCTCATGTTCTCATGATCGCCCTCCTTCGCGCCGCCGTGCCGCTCTTCTTCGCGATGGTCATGGGCATGATCGGCTCGATGGTGGTCACCTCGGTGCTCGGCCAGCACGACACCGTGACGCTCGCCGCCTTCGCGGTGATGACCGCCGTGCTCAACCCGGCGAGCGCCGCGGTGCAGGGGGCGCTGCGCGGGTTGGGGCCGTTCGTCGCGCCGCATCAGGACGACCCCGCGGCGGCGGTGGCCGTCGTGCGGGACGCGCGCTGGCTCAGCCTCTCCGTCGGCACGATCGGCGCGCTCGCCGTGCTCTGCGTGCCGCTGCTCGCCGTCGTCACCGGCGTGCCCGGCGAGGTGGTGCGCGAGTTGGGCCTGCTGCCGCATCTCCTCGCGGTGTATCTGCTGGTCTTCGCCTCCACCGGCGGCGCGAGCACGATCCTGATCGCGCTCGGGCGCAGCCGCAACGTCTTCTGGCCGACCCTGACCTTCGGTGGGGTGCTGAGCGTGCTGACCATCACGCTGGTTCCCCGGCTCGGGCTGACGGGGGTGGGCCTGGCCTGGGTCGTCGGCGGCGCCGCTGCGGCGGTCGTGGCGAGTCTCAACCTGCGCCGCGCGCTCGGCGGGCCCATCGGGCAGTCCAGGCCCAGGGTCAGGGAGATCCTCAACCTGGCGAAGGTCAGCGTCCCGCTGGCGGGCACCGTGCTGATCAAGTTCGGCGTGCTCGGGGTCGTCACCTTCGCCGCGAGCACCACCAGCATCCGCGACACCGCCGCGCACGCGGTCCTGACCACGCTCACCGGCGTCATGATGATGGCGTCTCTCTCCATCGCCCAGGTCTCGGTGCCCGAGATCGCCCGCGCCCGCGACGTGTCGGGCGCGCGCCGGGCCAACCGGACCGCGGCCCTGCTCGCGGTGATCGCGTCGGCGGTCGCGGCCGGTGTGCTGTTCGTGTTCGGGGAGCAGGTGCTGGCGGTGTTCACCGACGACGCGGCCGTACGCGAGCGCGTGCTCGGGCTGCTGCCCCTGATGATGCTGGCGTCGATGGGCGACGCGGCCCAGGCGGTGCAGGGGACCGGGCTCACCGCGCTCAAGCGCTCCGGGGTCAGCCTGGTCTACTTCGCCATCGCGTACGGGTTGCTGGTCGTGGCCGCTGTGCCCGTGGCCAGGATCTGGGGGCTCACGGGCCTGTGGGCGGCCGTGGCGGCGGCCAACTGGCTGCTGCTGGCGCTCCAGGGCACCGGGTTCCACCGCCACAGCGCCAAGGTCCCGGTCACCGCCTGACGGCGAACGTCCGGCTGGTGGGGCATGATTGCGGCGTGGGGGATGTCGTGATCAGGGTGCTCGCCGTCGTCGTGACGACCTGCTGTCTTTCCATCATGCCGGTCCTCGCGTCGGCCTCCGCGCCGGTGCCCGCGTCCTTCGCGCCGGTGCCCGCGCCGGCCTCTGCGGCGGCCCTCGCGCCGGCCCTCGCGGCGGATGAGGGTATGGAGCGGCTCTTCACGTTCAAGGATCCCGAGATCACGGAGTCCAGCGGGCTGGCGGTGTCGCCGACCCATGACGAGGTCTACTACACGCACAACGACAGCGCGGCCACGCCGACCTTCTACGCCGTCGGCGGGGACGGGCGGACGCTGGCGACGTACCAGGTGCGGGGGGCGCAGGCCCGCGACTGGGAGGCCATGGCGGCGACCAAGGACCCCGCGACGGGGCGAGGGGTGCTCTGGTTCGCCGACATCGGCGACAACCTCGACGGGGCCTGGCCGGACATCTCCGTCTACCGGGTGCTGGAGCCGCGAACACTCGGCGACGCCACCCTCCCCGCGACGCGTTACCGCTTCCGTTACGCGGACGGCGCCCGCAACGCGGAGGGCCTCATGATCAACCCGAGGACGGGCCGCCTCTACGTGGTGTCCAAGGAGTTCGCCGGGAGCGTCTACGCCGCGCCGAAGAAGCTACGCGCGGATCGGACCAACGTCCTGCGCAAGGTGGGCTCCGCCCCCATCATGGCCACCGACGCCGCCTACGCCCCCGACGGCTCGTCCTACGTCATCCGCACCTACTTCTCGGCCACCCTCTACCGCCCCTCGGGCGAATCGATCGCCAAGGTCCCCATGCCGGAGCTCAAACAGGCCGAGTCCATCGCCTACACCCTCGACGGCAAGGCCCTACTCGCCGGCACAGAAGGCCCCAAGAGCCCGGTGTACCGAGTCCCTCTCCCTGACCGCGCCCAGCCCACACCGACCAAACCGGCCCAGGACTCAGAATCACCGGAAATGGACCCATCGTCCCAGTCCGCCACCGCGGCCACCGGCAACGAGGGCCTGACGGCCAAGGACGTCCTCATCTGGCTGGCCGCCGCCGCATGCGCCGTCGGCGTGATCACTTTCCTGGCCCGCCGCACCCGCTGACCAGGGCGGCGTGGGTGCCCGTTCGAGGGAGGCAATGGCCGGCGTGGGCCGTTGCGGCGGGGAAGCGGGGAGGCTGGTGAGCGTCTCCCTGGAGGGCCGGTGACCAAGGACGGCGGGTGGGGGCCGGCCGTGCCGGCCGTAAAAGATGATTGAAGAACGCGCCGTAGAGATGATCTATCGGGTGGTGAAAAGGTCGCCGCGGAGGGCGCGCTCGACCGCGCGGATGGCGTGGGAGAGGCGGACCAAGCGCGGGCCCTCGGCGCGGTAGGTGTCGAGGACGGACTCGATCGCGTGGGGCGGCAGGTGGCCCTTGAGGTCGACGGCGGCCGCCCGGTAGCCCGCGCGGGCGGCCTCGATGGCGGAGCCGACGTGGTGGCGGGCCATGCTGGCCAGGGCCACCGGATGCCGTCTGAGCACCTCGTAGGCCCGGTAGTCCGGCGGCACCGCGTCGAGCAGCCAGGCCACCGCCGAGGTCTCCCAGTCGGGGACGCTGGGCGGGCGGACCTCGGCGGGCCACTCTGGCGGGATATACATGAGTCCATCGTACTCACGTTCGATTCGGGGCCATGAGACCGTTATGGGGTGGTGCCTCAATCGAAGGTGATCGTCTTCGATGCGATGGGTGTCCTGTATCGGTACGGCAACGTCCAAGGTCGCGTCCTGATCCCGTACCTGCGCGCTCATGGATGCGGCCGGACCGAGCGGGAGATCCGTGCCGCCTACCGTTCGGCCACACTCGGAAACATGACGACGGACCGGTTCTGGTCGCTCGCCGGACTGCCCGAGGAAGGCCGTGACGCGGACTACTGCCGACGGCACCAGCTCACCGAAGGCACTCTGGAGGCTCTCGCGGAACTGGCCGGTGATGGCCTGGAACTCGCCTGCCTGAGCAACGACACGGCGGTCTGGTCCGAACTCGTACGCCGGCGTTTCGGCCTGGAGGGCTATGTCCGGCGGTGGTTCATCAGCTCCGATCTGCGCGCCCGCAAACCCGACACCGCCGCCTACACGGTGGCGCTCGGCACGCTGGGCACCTCTCCCGAGGAGGTGGTGTTCGTCGACGACCGCCCGGTCAACCTCGCTCCCGCCCGCTCGCTGGGAATGCGGACGATCCTCTTCCGCAGCGACGACACCGACGCCCACCCCGAACCCTCCGCCGAACCGCGAGACACCGTCAGGACGATGCCGGAACTGGTCACCGCCATCCGAGAGCTTCGCAACGGCATCTGAGCGGACAGGGATCGGCATCGTCTTCATATGGCGGTGAGGGCCGGTAAGTCGGAAAATCGTCATGTGACGGAAAAGATCGGGGTCGTGGGAGCGGGCATCGTCGGGCTGGCGGTGGCGCGGGAGTTGGCGACCGTCAGGGGCGCCGAGGTGACCGTGCTGGAGAAGGAGAGCCGCGTCGGCGCCCACCAGACGAGCCACAACAGCGGCGTCGTCCACGCGGGCATCTACTACCCGCCTGGCTCGCTCAAGGCCAGGCTGTGCCGCGAGGGCGTGGCGCTGCTCAAGGACTACTGCGCGGCGCACGCGCTGCCGTACCGCGAGGTGGGCAAGCTGGTCGTGGCGAGCACCCGTGCCGAGCGGGCGCGGCTGAGCGCGCTGGCCGAGCGGGCCCGCGCCAACGGGGTGCCGGGCATCGCCGAGCTGGACGGGCTCGCGCTGCGCGAGATCGAGCCGCACGCGGTCGGCGTCGGCGCGGTCCACTCGCCGCACACCGCGATCTGCGACTTCCCAGCCGTCGCCGACCGGCTCGCGCTGGACGTGGCGGAGCTCGGCGGGTCGGTACGCCTCTCGCAGCCGGTACGGGCCATCAGGGAGCGCTCAGGAGGCGTGGAGGTGCTGGCAGGCCGGCTGAGGTACGTCTTCGACCGCCTGGTGGTGTGCGGCGGCCTGGGGACCGACGCGGTGGCGAGGATGGCAGGGCAGCCGGGAGACGTGCGGATCGTCCCGTTCAGAGGTGAGTACTTCGCTCTCAAGGGCGCGGCCAGGGACCTGGTACGCGGCCTGATCTACCCGGTGCCGGACCCTCGGTATCCGTTCCTGGGCGTCCATCTGACGCGGCACATCGACGACGAGGTGCTGGTGGGGCCGAACGCGGTGCTCGCGTTGGCCTACGAAGGCTACAAGTGGCGAAATATCGGTAATTTGCCGCAGATCGTGGGATGGCCGGGCACATTGCGCATGGCCAGGACCCACTGGCGTACCGGGATCAAGGAAGTCTACGGATCCCTCGTCAAGAGCGCGTTCCTCAAGGCGGCCCGCCGCTACGTGCCCGAGCTCACCGCCGCCGACCTGGAGAGAACCCACGGCGGCGTACGCGCCCAGGCCGTGGCGAGGGACGGCCGCCTGGTCGACGACTTCGTGGTGGACGTGCACGGCAACGTCGTCCTGGTACGCAACGCCCCCTCGCCGGCGGCCACCTCCAGCCTGGCCATTGCCCGGCACATTGCCGGAATTGTCCCAGCACTCGTTCAATGAGGGCATCCTTGGAGGTGATGGAATCACGCCTGCTGATAGTCGAGGACGATCCCAACATCCTCGAACTCCTCGCCGCGAGCCTGAGATTCGCGGGTTTCGACGTGACCACGGCCAAGAGTGGCCTGGACGCCGTCGCCGCCGTCCAACGGCACCGCCCGGACCTTGTCGTGCTCGACGTTATGCTGCCCGACCTCGACGGATTCGAGCTCGTCAGGCGGCTGCGCGGCGGCGGGGTGCACACGCCCGTGGTCTTCCTGACCGCGCGTGACGACACCGAGGACAAGATCCGCGGGCTCACCATCGGCGGCGACGACTACGTGACCAAGCCGTTCAGCCTGGAGGAGGTCGTCGCCAGGATCCACGCCGTGCTGCGTCGTACGAGCGGCGACTCCCAGGCGCCCCCGCCGCGGCTGACGTTCGCCGACATCGAGCTGGACGAGGAGAGCCACGAGGTGTGGCGCGGCGGCAACGCGGTGGCGCTGTCGCCGACCGAGTTCAAGCTGCTGCGCTACTTCATGACGAACGCGGGCCGGGTGCTGTCCAAGCCGCAGATCCTCGACCACGTCTGGGACTACGACTTCAGGGGCGAGGTGGGCATCGTGGAGTCGTACGTGTCGGTGCTGCGCCGCAAGATCGACAACCGCAGCCCGCGGCTCATCCACACCCTGCGCGGCGTCGGCTACGTGCTGCGATTGCCCCCGAGCCCCTGATGAGCGGCATGCCGCTGAGGATCAAGCTCATGGCGTCGACCCTCGCTCTGCTGGGGTTCGGCCTGACCTTCATCGGCGTGGTGAGCGTCTCGGTGCTGCACGGCTACCTCATCGACCGCGTGGACGGCCAGCTCCAGCTGATCAGCGCCCGCATGCACAAGAAGGTCCAGACGGACTGGAAGAAGGACAGGGAGACCGCCGACAGGCCGATCCTCATCGAGTCGGATGCGATCGTCCTGGTCAAGGAGCCGGGCGGCCCGTTCGAGCCGATGCTGATCGACCGCGACGTCGACATGAAGCCCAAGCCGGTCCTGTCGCCCACGCCAGGCGCCGACCCCTACACCGCGCCCTCGCTCGGCGGCAACGGCGAGTGGCGGGTGCTGGAGCGGGGGGTCCAGCGCAGCACGCTCGTGGTCGCGGTGGACCTGGAGGAGGTCGACGCGATCACCAGGCGGCTCGTGCTCATCGAGCTGCTGGGCGGTGGCGGCACCCTGCTCATCCTGGCGGTCGTGGGCATCACGATCGTGCGCAGGAGCATGCGCCCGCTCGGCCAGATCGAGCGCACGGCCGAGGCCATCGCCGCGGGCGAGCTGGGGCGCCGGGTGCCGGACGCCGACCCGCGTACCGAGGTCGGCCGCCTGGCCAGGTCGCTGAACGGCATGCTGGCCCAGATCGAGAGCGCCTTCAGGGCCAGGTCGGCGTCCGAGGCGGCGGCCCGCCGCTCCGAGGACCGGATGCGCCAGTTCGTCGGCGACGCCTCGCACGAGTTGCGCACCCCGCTCACCTCCATCCTCGGTTTCGCCGAGTACGCCAGGCAGAACACCGGCGCCGACCCCGCCGAGCTGATGCAGCGCGTGGAGAAGGCCGCGGGGCGGATGAGCGTCCTGGTGGACGACCTGCTGCTGCTGGCCAGGGTCGACCAGGAGCGGCCGCTGCGGATGCGCCCTGTGGACATGCTGGCCCTGGCGGCGGACGCCGTACAGGATGCCAGGATCCTCGCGCCCGACCGGCTGATCAAGCTGGACGTGGTCGGCGGCGCGGCCCTGATCGTCTCCGGCGACGAGGTACGCCTGCGCCAGATCATCAGCAACCTCGTCACCAACGCGATCATCCACACCGAGCCTGGTTCGCCGATCATCGTGCGCGCGGGGGCGGATACGGACAACCTCTTCATCGAGGTCGCCGACCAGGGCCCCGGCCTCACCCCTGAGCAGGTCGAGCGGGTCTTCGAGCGCTTCTACCGCGCCGACTCCGCGAGGTCGCGCCGCCGCTCCGGCGAGGGCCGCGGCAGCGGGCTCGGCCTGGCCATCGTCCAGGCCCTGGTACGCGCCCACGGCGGCACGGTCACCGTGACCAGCTCGCCGGAAGCCGGCTCCACGTTCAGGGTGGAACTCCCACTTGCCTTGGAGTGACCGTTCAGCAAAACCTCAGGTGGTTTTGTCACTGTAAGTAGGTGACGAAACCCGAGGCGCTGATCATGGTGGTGGACGACGAACCCAGCATCAGGGATCTGCTGTCCGCCAGCCTGCGCTTCTCCGGGTTCGAGGTGCTGACCGCCGCCGACGGCGAGGAAGCCGTGGAGGTGGCCGAGCGGACCTCGCCCGACCTCGTGGTGCTCGACGTGATGCTGCCCGACCTGGATGGGTTCGAGGTGGCGAAGCGGATCGGCGCGCCCGTGTTGTTCCTGACCGCCCGCGACGCCACCGAGGACAAGATCACCGGTTTGCGGGTGGGCGACGACTACGTGACCAAGCCGTTCAGCCTGGAGGAGGTGCAGGCCAGGATCCGGGCGGTGCTGCGGCGCACCCGGGCGGAGAGCGCGCCCGCCAGCAAGCTCAAGGTGGCCGACCTGGAGCTGGACGAGGACGCCCGCGAGGTGTGGCGGGGCGGGCGGCAGGTACGGTTGTCGCCGACGGAGTTCAAGCTGCTGCACTATTTCATGGTCAACGCCGGGCGCGTGCTGTCGAAGGCGCAGATCCTCGACCACGTGTGGAACTACGACTTCGGCGGTGACGCGGGTGTCGTCGAGTCGTACGTGTCCTACCTCAGGCGCAAGGTCGACGACGTCGAGCCGCGGCTCATCCACACGCTGCGCAGCGTCGGTTACGTGCTGCGGGAGCCGCCCACCGGCTAGGCGTTGTCTGCGTTCGACCGCTGGACACCGTAGCGTGGTCGTATGGACCTGCTCGGGGCGCTGGAGGCGCTGCGCCGGCCGCTCGATCGCGAGCTGTTCCCGCTGGCGATCGGCGAGGCCGCGGCCGACCGGCGCGCGCTGCGGGAGCTGACCGGGCAGCTCGACGACTACCTGCTGCCCAGGCTGCGCGCGCTCGACGCGCCGCTGCTCGCCGTCGTCGGCGGGTCCACGGGGGCGGGCAAGTCCACGCTGGTCAACTCGCTGGTCGGCGCCGACGTGGCCGAGCCGGGCGTGCTGCGGCCCACCACGCTGGTGCCGACGCTCGTGGTCAGCCAGGACGACCGCGGCTGGTTCATGGGACAGAACGTCCTGCCCGGCCTCTCCCGCGCCACCGGCGCCGGTCCAGGCGCGCTGCGCGTGGTGACCTCCGACGCGCTCGGGGCCGGGCTGGCGCTGCTCGACGCGCCCGACATCGACTCGGTGGTGACCGCGAACCGCGAGCTCGCCGCCCAGCTGCTGGCCGCCGCCGACCTGTGGCTGTTCGTCACGACCGCCGCCAGGTACGCCGACGAGGTGCCATGGAGCTTCCTGCGCTCGGCCCGCGAACGCAGCACCGCCCTGGCCGTCGTACTCGATCGGGTGCCGCAGGAGGCCGTCGAGCCGGTCTCACGCGACCTGTCCCGCCTCCTCGTCGAGAACGGCCTCGAAGGCACCCGCCTGTTCACCGTCCCCGAGACCGCGCTCCCCTCCGAGAAGGCCAGGCTGCCGGTGGAGGCGGTCCAGCCCATCGCCTCCTGGCTCGCCGGGCTGGCCGCCGACGCCGCCGAGCGGTCCAGGGTCGTACGCCAGACGCTGTCGGGAGCACTCGACAGCCTGGCCACCCGGGTCCCGTCGCTGGCCACGGCCGTCGAACGCCAGCAGTCCGCCTTCGACGGCCTGCGTTCCATCGTGACGGGCGCGTACGCGGGCGGGATGGCCGACTTCGACGAGGGCATGCGGGACGGGTCGCTGCTGCGGGGCGAGGTGCTGGCGCGCTGGCAGGACTTCATCGGCACCGGTGACCTCATGCGTTCCCTGGAGAGCCGGGTGGGCTGGGTGCGTGACCGGGTGGTCGGCTTCTTCACGGGCCGGGTCCCAGAGACCCGGCTCAAGCAGGCCCTGGAGACCGGTGTCGAGGCCCTGATCAGGGGCGCCGCCGACGGCTCCGCCGAGCGGGCGCTTGACGGCTGGTCGGCCGCGCCCGGCGGGCCCGGGCTGCTCGAACGCCTCGGCGTCGTCGAGTCCGCCCGCCTCGGCCGCGCCTCGTCCGACCTCGGCAAGCGGGCCGAGGTCGCGGTGCGGGGCTGGCAGGAGTACGTCCTGGAGCTCGTACGCCAGGAGGGGGCCGAGAAGCGGACGACCGCCCGCGTGGCGTCGTTCGGGGTGAACGGGGCCGGGCTGCTGCTCATGCTGGCCGTGTTCGCCTCGACGGGTGGGCTGACCGGGATCGAGGTGGGGATCGCGGGCGGGACGAGCGTGTTGTCGCAGAAGCTGCTGGAGGCGGTGTTCGGTGATCAGGTGGTGCGGTCGCTGACGTTGCGGGCGCGGGAGGACCTGCGGGAGCGGGTGCGGGGGCTGCTGGAGGAGGAGGCCGCGCGCTTCACCGCCCAACTCGAGGCCGTCGAACCGCCCCGGGGGACGGCCGACGTCCTACGCGCCGCCGCCCGCACCGTCCGCGACCACCGCACCGAACTCCCGCCCACCGCGACCGCCGAACTCCCAACCCTCCCCAC
>NZ_JADOGI010000157.1 GCF_015645445.1 Nonomuraea cypriaca
GGTGTCATCATGCTCGTGTTCATGGTCGCGCCCGCTTCGCTCCTCGTTGGCTCGTTCCTCGCTCTCTCGTCGCGAGCTCCTGCGCTCGTGTTCATGGTCGCGCCCGCTTCGCTCCTCGTTGGCTCGTTCCTCGCTCTCTCGTCGCGAGCTCCTGCGCTCGGCCGCCCCCACCAGCCCATGGGTGGCCGTCGCCACGGCCGCCAGCCGAGCCAAGGCCGCTTCCAGGGCCTTGACATCCTCCGGAGTGGCGCCCTTCTGCGGCCCGTAGACGGCGGCGGCGCCGTGGGGCCCGAGGAGCGGATTGTCCACGTCACTCGCCACCACGAACTCAACGCCGGAAATATCAACAAAACCCGACATGTCAATGCGGGCCAGCCCGCTCAGCGCGGCGCCACCCCGGGGCAGGTCATTCCCGTCGGCGTCCAGCAACCGCGCCCCGAGAGCCTGGACCATCCCCGCCCCCCCGTCCGTGCAGGCGCTCCCGCCCAGGCCGAGCACCACCCGCTTGGCTCCCCTGCGCACGGCGTCGGCGATCAGCTCGCCCGTGCCGTAGCTGGTAGCGGTCAGCGGCTCGAGCCCGCCGGGCAGCCGGCGCAGCCCGGACGCCTCCGAGAGCTCCACGACGGCCGTCTCATCGGCATGCCACGCGTACGAGGCCGGGATCCGCTCCCCGGTGGGCCCGGTGACATCGATCGTGGTCCGGCTGAAACCACCGGCCACGGCGGCGTCGACGGTGCCGTCACCCCCGTCGGCGACGGGCAGCTCCACGGTCGGCACGCCGAGCCCCGCCGACACCCGGGCCGCCACCTCGGCCGCCGTCAGCGACCCCTTGAACTTGTCAGGAGCTACCAGAACATGATGAACCACTACGAACTCCCACACGATGGTGAACAATGGCCGGACACGCCTTCCTGCCCGGTGCGAGCGGGCGGGAAGGCGTGACTCATCATCCTGACATCGCGGTGCGACCGGAACCCCGGCGGGAGCGGTGTCAGCCGTCGCGGAGCTTCTTCAACAGGGTGATGTCCTCGGCGTGCTTGGGCGCCTTGCCCGGCGTCTCGATGCAGATGGGGACGCCCGCCACCGCCGGGTGCCGCATGAGCTCGGCGAACGGCTGCGCGCCGATGTGACCCGCCCCGATGTTCTCGTGTCTGTCCTTCTTGGCGCCGCACACGTCCTTCGAGTCGTTGGCGTGGATCAGCTTGAGCCGCCCGGGAGCGATCTCGTGCAGCGCGTCGAACGTCCGCGCCACCCCGCCGGCGGCGGCGAGGTCGTGGCCGGCGGCGAAGGCGTGGCAGGTGTCGAGGCAGACGCCGGCCCGTGGATGCCAGTCCAGCGCCGCCAGATAGGGCTCCAGGTCCTGGACGGTGGCGCACAACATGGCCCCCTGGCCCGCCATGGGCTCAAGCAGCAGGTCGGGCCCGCCGTCGGGGATCTCGTCCAGCAGCGGCAGCAGGTTGTCGCGGAGCTGGCGCAGCGCGTCCTCGCGGGGCTGCGTCACGGCGGAGCCGGTGTGCACCACGACGCCCTTGGCGCCCGTCGCCACACCGCGCCGCAGCGTGTGGCGGACGATCGCGATGGAGTTGGCCAGGGTCTCGGGGCTGGGCGAGCCGAAGTTGACGAGGTAGGGGACGTGGATGAACGTGTCGACGCCCGACTCGGCCAGCAGGGCGTCCTGGTCGGGCCTGCCTTCGGTGAGCGCCCAGCCGCGTGGGTTGGTGACGAACACCTGGATCATCTCGGCGCCGATCTCGGACATGTACTTCAGGCCGCCCGTCGCCAGGCCGCCCGTCACGGACACGTGTCCGCCGATCAGGGATGTTGGGGTCATGATGGCCACAAGTTTAGGCGCGGCGACCGACACAACGGCGGCGGTCACCGTCCCCCTGCACAAAGCTTCCTCCAAGTGGCCGCTGACCTGGGCCCGCACGGGGAACGACCACCTCGTCACAGGCGGATCAGACGGGGGACAAGTCCATGCGTGCCATCGCCATCTCCGGCTTCGGAGCCGAACCTCAGCTCATCGAGATGCCCGACCCCGAGCCGCACCCAGGGGAGCTGCTGGTACGGCTGCGCGCGGCGGCCTACAACCCGGTCGACACGAAGATCGCGAGCGGCGCGATGAGGAACCGGATGTCGCCCAGGTTCCCCTTCGTCATGGGGCAGGACGGGGCCGGGGTCGTGGCGGCCGTGGGCTCCGAGGTGACCGGATTCCGGCCGGGCGACGAGGTGTACGGGCGCTTCACCGACCCCGCCCGCGGGCTGGGCAGCTACGCCGAGTACGGCGTCGTGGCCCAGGACGGCCCGGTGGCGCCGATGCCCAAGGGCATGATCCCGGAGCAGGCCGCCGCCGTCCCCACGGCCACCGTGACCGCGTACGACCTGGTCGAGGCCGCCCGGCTGGACGAGGGGCAGACCGTGCTGATCGCCGGGGCGACGGGCGGCGTGGGGCAGTCGGCGACCCAGCTCGCGGCCCTGCGCGGCGCCCGCGTCATCGCCACCGCCGCGCCCGGCGCCGCGGACCTCATGCGCGACCTGGGCGCGGCCGAGACCGTCGACCACACCAAGGGCTCGATCGCCGACCAGGTGCGGGCCGCCTGCCCGGAGGGGATCGACGCCATCTTCGACCTGGTCACGCCCGCCGCCGCCATCGACCAGATGGCCGCCCTGCTGCGGCCGGGCGGCGTGATCTGCAGCACCATCCACGCCGTCGACCCCGGCGCCCTGGCCGCGCGCGAGCTCCGCGGCGTGAACGTCGTCAACCAGGTCACCGGCCAGGTCCTCGCCCACCTGGCGGACCTGATCGACAGCGGCGAGCTGCGCGTGCGGATCGAGGCGCAGGTGCCGCTGGAGGAGGCCCCGGCCAGGCTCCGCGAGCTGGCCACCGGGAGCGCCCACGGCAAGACCGTGCTCACGATGTGACGTCCGGCGGGAGCGGACGGAAGGTTCGGGGACCGGTGGCCGGGCGGCTTGGAGCATGACACGAAAAATCGGGTCCATCCGGCCCGGTAGTTCGGAGTTCTCGCGGATGGACCGGGCACGAACGGCATGTGTGTACTTCTGACATGCCCGACACGCTCACCGCGCTGGCCGCCTTCAACGCCAGGCCCCCGGCCGCCGCCGAGGAGGAGTTGCTCGCCTGCTGCGCCTCCCGCGCCTTCGCCGCGAAGGTGGCGGCCCTGCGGCCGTACCACGACTTCGACCGGCTGGCCGGCGCCGCCGCGGCGGCCGTACGGGAGCTGGACTGGCCCGACGTGCTGGAGGCGCTGCGCGCGCACCCCAGGATCGGCGAACGGGCCGGCGGGAGCGGCCGTGAGGCGTCGTGGTCACGCCAGGAGCAGGCGGGGGTCCAGGACGGGGACGAGGACAGGACGCGCGCGGCGCTGGCCGAAGGGAACCGGGCGTACGAGGCCAGGTTCGGGCACGTCTACCTGGTCTGCGCCACCGGCCTGACCGGCGCCGAACTGCTCGCCAGGCTGCGCGAGCGGCTGGGCAACGACGAGGAGAGCGAGCGCGACGTCGTACGCGGGGAGCTGGCCGCCATCACGCGGATCAGGCTCGGGAAACTCCTGGGGCGGTCATGAGCTTCTCGACGCACGTGCTGGACGCGGTCACCGGTTCACCCGCCTCCGGCGTCCACGTCCGGCTCGAACACGAGGGCCGGGTCGTCGCCGAGGGGCGCACCGACGGCGACGGCCGCATCAAGGGCTGGAACCCCGGCGCCGGGGTCCACCGCGTCGTCTTCGACACCGGGGCGTACCTGCGGGAGACGTTCTATCCCGAGGTCGTGGTCACCTTCACCGTGACCGACCCCGAGCGGCACTATCACGTGCCGCTGCTGCTCAGCCCGTACGCCTACTCCACCTACAGAGGGAGCTAGATGTCCGTCAAGCTCGGGCCCAACCGCTACGGCAAGTCGGAGACCAGGCTCGTCCGCGTCGTCAGGGACGGTCCCGTCCACCACATCAAGGACCTCAACGTCAGCACCTCGCTCTCCGGCGACATGGAGGCGGCGCACCTGACCGGCGACAACGCCGGCGTCCTGCCGACCGACACCCAGAAGAACACCGCGTACGCGTTCGCGAAGCGCCACGGCGTCGGCCAGATCGAGGAGTTCGCGCTCCTGCTGGCCAGGCACTTCGTCACGACCCAGCCGTCGATCCACCACGCCAGGGTGGAGATCGGCGAGTACGCGTGGAGCCGCGGCGGCCCGCACTCGTTCGTCCGCGACGGCGGCGAGGTGCGCACGTGCGTCGTCCACCACGACAGGGACGGCCGGACCACGGTGCTGTCCGGGCTGACGGACCTGGTCGTCCTGAACACGACGGGCTCGGAGTTCCACGGCTATGTCGTGGACGAGTACACCACCCTCCCGCCCACGACCGACCGGGTCCTCGCCACCGCCGTCACCGCCCGATGGCGGCACACCGGCGAGTCCGAGTCGTACGGCAAGTCGTACGAGGAGGTCAGGCGATGCCTGCTGGAGGCGTTCGCCGGCACCCACAGCCGCTCGCTCCAGCAGACCCTGTACGCCATGGGCGAGCACGCGCTGACCACCTGTCCCGAGATCTGCGAGGTCAGGCTGTCCATGCCGAACAAGCACCACTTCCTCGTCGACCTCTCACCGTTCGGCCTGGACAACGACAACGAGGTCTACCACGCGGCCGACCGGCCGTACGGCCTGATCGAGGGCAGCGTGCTGCGCGAGGATGCGCCTGACGCCGGATTCGCCTGGGAGTAGCTGAGATGGACTTCTTGCGGCCCACGACGTGGGCGGAGGCGCTGGCCGTCAAGGCGGACCAGCCGGAGGCGGTGCCCATCCAGGGCGGGACCGACGTGATGGTGGAGATCAACTTCGACGTGCGCAGGCCGGTGGCGCTGCTCGACCTCAACCGGGTGGCCGAGCTGCGGGAATGGGGACCGGCCGACGGTTACTGCCGGGTCGGGGCGGGGGTGCCGTACACGACGGTCGTCGAGGAGCTGGGCGGGCCGCTGCCGGGGCTCGCGCAGGCGTCGCGTACGGTCGGCTCGCCGCAGATCCGCAACCGCGGCTCCGTCGGCGGGAACCTGGGCGCGGCCTCGCCCGCGGGCGACAGCCATCCGCCGCTGCTGGCGGCAGGGGCGTTGGTCGAGGTGGAGTCGCGCGACCGCGGCGTGCGGCTGATCCCGGCCGACGAGTTCTACGTGGGCGTCAAGCGCAGCGCGCTGGAGCCGGACGAGCTGATCAGGGCCGTGCGGGTGAAGCCCGCGACCGGGCCTCAGTACTTCTCCAAGGTGGGCACGCGCAACGCCATGGTGATCGCGGTGTGCTCGTTCGCCATCGCGCTGCACCCTGACGAACGCCGGGTCGGGACGGGCATCGGGTCGGCCGCGCCCACCCCGCGCCGGGCCCTGGACGCGGAGAAGCTGCTCGCCGCCGAGCTCGACTGGGACGCGCCGCTCGACCCCGGACTGCTCGCCCGCTTCGGCGAGCTCTGCGCGGCCGCCGCCGCGCCCATCGACGACGTGCGCGGCACCGCCGGCTACCGCGTGCACGCCATCGGCGTGCTGGCCCGCCGCACGCTCGGCTGGGCCTGGAACGACCACCTGGGAAGGAGGGCCGCCTGATGCGCGTCACGTTCACCGTCAACGGCCGCGAGGAGAGCGCCGCGAACGTCTGGGAGGGCGAAAGCCTCCTGTACGTCCTGCGCGAGCGGATCGGCCTGCCCGGCTCCAAGAACGCCTGCGAGCAGGGCGAGTGCGGCTCGTGCACGGTCTACCTGGACGGCGTCCCGGTCTGCTCGTGCCTGGTCGCGGCGGGGCAGGCGGAGGGGCGGGAGGTGCGTACCGTCGAAGGGCTGGCCGACGGTGACCGGCTCGATCCGGTACAGGAGGCGTTCGTGGAGTGCGGGGCCGTGCAGTGCGGGTTCTGCACGCCGGGGCTCGTGGTGCAGGCGCACGACCTGATCGCGCGCGTGCCGCGGCCGTCGGACGCCGAGATCCGGGAGGCGCTGGCGGGGAACCTGTGCCGGTGCACGGGGTACGAGAAGATCCTCGACGCGGTGCGGCTGGCGGCGGCTCGCCGGGCGGGTGCCGAGTGAGCGGCCCCGCGCAGGATGTGCTGATCGAGAACGTCTTCGTCGCGCCCGTCGCCGGCCCGGAGATCGAGTCCGGATATATCAGGATCGCGGGGGATCGTATCGTGGCGCTCGGCGCCGGGCCCGCGCCTGACGTGCCGGGCGCCGTACGGATCGACGGCGAGGGCTGCCTGGCCACCCCCGGCCTGGTCAACACCCACCACCACCTCTACCAGTGGGCCTCCCAGGGGCTCGCGCAGGACGCGACGCTGTTCGAGTGGCTGGTCGCGCTCTATGACGTCTGGGCCGCCATGGACGCCGAGGTGGTCAAGGGCGCCGCCACGGCGGGGCTGGGCTGGCTGGCGCTGTCGGGCTGCACCACCTCCAGCGACCATCACTACATCTTCCCCAAGGGCAGGGGCGATCTGTTCGCGGCCGGGATCGAGGCCGCGCGTGAGGTGGGCGTACGGTTCCATCCGGCGCGCGGCTCCATGGACCGGGGGCGCTCCCATGGCGGGCTGCCGCCGGACGCCGTGGTGGAGGAGCTCGACGACATCCTGGCCGCCACCGAGGAGGCGGTGGACGCCTACCACGACCCGTCGTTCTCCTCGATGTCGCGGGTGGTCGTCGCGCCGTGCTCGCCGTTCTCGGCCAGCGCCGAGCTGATGACCGAGTCCGCCGCCCTGGCCAGGGCCAAGGGCGTACGACTGCACACGCACATCGCCGAGACCCTGGACGAGGACGAGCACTGCGTGGCGCAGTTCGGGCTGCGGCCGGTGGACTACATGGAGAAGCTGGGCTGGCTGGGTCCTGACGTGTGGTTCGCGCACGCCGTGCACCTGAGCGACTCCGACATCGGCAAGCTCGCCGCCTCCGGCACCGGCACCGCGCACTGCCCCTCCTCCAACGGGCGGCTCGGCGCCGGCATCGCCCGCGTGTCCGAGATGCTGCGCCAGGGCGCGAACGTGGGGCTCGGCGTGGACGGCAGCGCCTCCTCCGAGCTGACCCCGCTCGCCGGGGAGATGCGGCAGACCCTGCTGTTCCAGCGCGCCAGGTACGGCCCTGGCGCTCTCACCGCCCGGCAGGCCCTGGAGCTCGCCACCCTCGGCGGGGCCCGCAACCTCGGCCGCGAGAACGAGCTCGGCTCCCTCGAACCCGGCAAGCTCGCCGACATCGCCCTCTGGAGGGTCGGCGGGCCGTTCGCCTCCGCGATCGCCGACCCGGTCTGCGCCCTGGTATTCGGGCCTCCGCCGCCGCTGGCCAGGGTGCTGGTCGGCGGCCGGAGCGTGGTCGAGGACGGCGAGCTGAAGACCGTCTCCCATGACGCCGCCGGCCGCGCGGGGGCCGAGGCCGCCCGCCGGTTGGCCCGGCTGGCGCGGGAGAAGGGTTTCACCGCCCCGAAGGAGGTCGGCCAGGGGTGAGCGCCAGCTCGTAGCGGCTCACGAGCGTGCGCGGCCCACCGGACTCACGCCCGCCGGGCGGGCCACCGGCCGTCGCGTCCCCCCGGTGGGCGAATCCGGCGGACTCGTAGTGGTCGCGGAGCCGCCGGTTCGAGGCCACGCAGTCCAGCCTGAGCGACGAGCGGCCCGCGCCGCGCGTGACATCGGCCGCCCAGGCCAGCACGTGAGCGCCCAGCCCGGCCGCCCACCGGCGGACGGCCATCCTGTGCACGTAGCCGGCCGTCCCGTCCTCGTCCCAGAGCGGGTCCGACCAGTCGAGCGTGACGGTGGCGGCGGCCTCGCCCCCGACCTCGACCAGCCACGTCTCGCCTCTGGCGATCGCCGGCGCGATCCAGTCCGCCTCGAACCGCGGCGGCCACTGGCGTACGCTCCTGGCGGCGAGCCACGCGGCGCTCTCGTCCAGCACGGCCAGGACCTCGTCCTCCTGGCCGCTCGCCACCCGCCGGTAAACCGGCCGCTCCATCGTCATGGGTCCATGATGGCAATGGGACGGCCGGGACTAGGGTGTGTGAAATATCAGGTAATACGTACCGAAAGGCGACCCCGTGGCGGAACTCTCAGGCGAGCGGCTGGCGCAGCTCAAGAGCACCTTCGCGTCGATCGACACCGACGGCGACGGCTACATCAGCGAGACCGAGCTGAAGAGGCACTTCCCCGGCCTGCCCGCCGAGGCGCTCGGGGCGCTGAGCCAGGAGGCCGACTCCGACCAGGACGGCCGCTACTCGTTCGAGGAGTTCGTCCGTACGGTGTCGTAGCCGTCGCGCCGGTCCCGCCGGCGAACCCGAACAAAGCGCCGATCAAGCCAGGAACCGTGATAGGGGCGCCTGCTCGCCCGATCCGACCGCCCCCGGTGGCCGGATCGCCGGCCAGGCTGCTCGGCCTCGGCAGGCGCCCCATCACGAACTCGGCTTGGCGGGCCCCACCCCCGGTCCGGGCCCGACAGCCGTGGTGACCTGCATGGTCACCGGTGAAGCCGGCGCATCAGGCGTGTCATGAGCCCCCCGGCTCGTCCTCCCGATGCGCCGGGTGGCTTTCCGATGCCGAAACACTACGGTTGCGATCTTGTGGGCGAAACCCCGTTAAAGGACAGCTCGTCGAACGGTCTGTAGTCATCGCCATACGGAGAGTGGCATTACGACGAGTGGTCGCTGGGAAGCGATGAACGGTAGGTTCGGGGGCCCGCGAGATGCTCGGGCACGTGCATCCTGGCCATCATGCGCCCCACCCCGCGCGGCACCCGACCCGGCGTGACCAGGGATATCACTATCATCGCGGCGAAGGCAGCCGGCACCGCGACCGGCGCGGGGTGGGAGAAGAGCACCCCCAGCTTCACGCCCGCCTGCTCGCAGGCCACGAGCACGGCCGTCACGCCCCCTCCCAGCGCGAACCCGGCCGCCACCGCCACGTCCGTCAGCCGCCACCACCAGATCCCGAGCACCAGCAGCGGGCAGAACGTGGCCGCCGAGAGGCTGAAGCCGAGCAGCACGAGCGCCACGGACGTCCCGGGCCCGGTGAGCGCGGTCAGGCCGATCGCGGCCAGCAGGACCGCTCCCACGGCCGTGCGGAACGAGCTCACCGCGGCCCGCGACACGCACCCCGACACCGCTCCCCCGACCGCCGCCAGCACCCCGCCCGTCGTGGCCAGGCAGGCGGCGAACGCCCCCGCCGCCAGCACGCCGGTGAGCACCTCCCCCGCGGTCCCGGGAAGCAGCCTGGCGGGCAGCAGCAACACGATCTCGTCCACGGCGGCGCCGGGAACGTGTACGCGCCCCAGGAGCCCGTACAGCGGCGGCACGACGCAGAACACGGCGAGCATGGCCTGCGTCGCCACCATGGACCGCCTGGCCCCCCGCCCGTCCCCGTGGGTGTAGACGCGGACGATCACGTGCGGCAGCCCCATGGTGCCCAGCGCGCACGCCACCAGCACGGTCACCACCCCGGGCAGCGACGAGTCGCCCGCGCCCGCCAGCCCGGCGTCCCCGGTCCGGTACGCCGCCTCGAGCACGGCGATCGGCCGCGCCCCCGACACCCACCAGCAGACCAGCCCGGCCCCGAGGAAGACGGCGAGCTTCAGCCAGAACTGCGCGGCCTGCGCGCTCGTCACGCTGCCCAGCCTGCCCGCGAACGCCACGACCAGCGCCGCCGCCGCGACGGCCGCCCAGCCCAGCCACGGCGGCAGCCCGGTCAGCAGCCGCACCACGACCCCGGCCGCGTGCAACTGCGCGACGAGCAGCGCCAGCCCGATGACGAGCACGAAGAACACGGTGAAGCGGCCCAGCCTGGCCGATCGCAGCCGCCACTCGGCGAAGTCCGGCAACGTGTACGCGCCGGAGCGGCGCAACGGCGCGACGACGAGCGCGAGCACGACGACGAATCCGGCCGCGGCGCCCGCCGGATACCACAGCATCGGCCCGCCACGGGTGGCGATGAACCCGGCCGTGCCCAGGCAGGCCGCGGCCGAGGTGAACTCCGACGTGATCGCGGCGCCGTTCCACCACGGCGGGACCGCCCGGTCCGCCACGGAGCGGCCGGACAGGCCGCCGGCCCCGCGCGGGCGCGCGGCGGCCACGATGACACAGAGAACGAGCGCGAAGGCGATCCCGGTCAGCACCGCGACGGTCATCTCTCCAGCCGCTCCGCCCGCCTCAGCTGCAGCACGGCCAGCGCCACCCAGGCTCCCTGCGCGCCCAGCGGCAACGCCACCCAGACGCCGGGCTCCGGCACCCACTGGGCGATCACCGGGAGACCCACCAGCAGCCCCGCGACCGCGCCCACGGTCACCAGCGCCTGCCGTAACTGCCGCGCGACGATCAACGCCACGAACGCCGCCACCTCCGGGGGAACGCCGTCCCCCGGATCGCGGCGGCCGCGCGCGACCACCCGCGGCCGCCCGCCTTCCCCGCTCCGGCAGGCGAACGCCGGCGGCTCCGTCACGAGATCACTCCCCTGTGCTGGCGGACGAGCTGCTCGCGCACCTGCCTGCTGTGCCGCCGGCTGACCTGGAGCGTCTCGGTGCCGACCGTGAGCGTCACCCGCCCGCCCTCGAACCTGAGCTCGCTGACGTGCCGGGCCGAGACCAGCGTGCTGCGGTGGATGCGAATGAACCCGGCCTCCGACCAGCGCCGCTCCAGCGCGGCCAGCGACATGCGCACGAGGTAGCTGCCGTCCACGGTGTGCAGGCGCACGTAGTCGCCCTTGGCCTCGGCGAACCAGACGGCCTGCTGCGGCACGAACCGGGTGCGCCCGCCCAGCTCGACCGGGATCACGTCGTCGTGCCCCGGCTCGGCGGCCGGCGAGGCGGCGGCCTCCAGCCTGCGCACGGCCTCCGACAGCCGCTCGGCCCTGACCGGCTTGAGCAGGTAGTCGACGGCCTCCAGGTCGAACGCCTGCACCGCGCACTCCTCGTGTGCCGTGACGAACACCAGCCGCGGCGGGCTGGGGAAGCCGCCGACGAGCCGGGCGAGGTCGAGCCCGTCGAGGCCGGGCATGCGGATGTCAAGGAACACCCCGTCGAGCCGCTCGCCCCCGCCGATCATCTGCACCATGTCCTGCAGCGCCGTGACGCCGTCGGCCGCGGTCGCGACGTGTTCGATGCGGTCGTCCTGGCGCAGCAGATAGGCGAGCTCCTCCAGAGCAGGCACCTCATCGTCGACGGCCAGAACTCTCAGCATGCTGCCCACGCTGCCGCATGACGGCAAAGGTCACAAGCGACACGCCAGCATAGAGTAATGAAATGACTACAATGAGGTAAATTGAGTTTTGGGCACCCGCAGCCGCACCTTCGTGCCCGCGCCGAGTGCCGTCTCGACCACGAGGCCGTAGCCGTCGCCGTAGATCTGGCGCAGGCGCAGGTCCACGTTCGCCAGGCCGATGCCGCTGCCCTCACGGGCGGGGTCGTCGTCGAGCATGCGCCTGGCGCACTCGGGGTCCATCCCGGCACCGTCGTCCTCGACCGAGATGTGCGCCTCGGGTCCCGCGTCACGCACCACGACCCGTACCTCGCCGGTGCCGCCGCGACCGCGCATGCCGTGCTTGATGGCGTTCTCGACCAGCGGCTGCAGGCACAGGAACGGCACCGGCACGGGCAGCACCTCGGGCGCGACCTGCATGCTGAAGCGCAGCTTGTCGCCGAAGCGCGCGCGTTCGAGCAGCAGGTAGCGGTCCACGCAGGTGAGCTCGTCGGCCAGGGTGGTGAAGTCGTGGGCCCGGCGCAGCGCGTACCTGGAGAAGTCGGCGAAGTCGAGGAGGAGCTCGCGGGCGCGCTTGGGGTTCGTACGGACGAACGAGGCGATGGTCGTCAGCGCGTTGTAGACGAAGTGCGGCGAGATCTGGGCCCGCAGCGCCCGCAACTCGGCCTCCAGCGCGCGCCGCCGCGAGGCGTCCAGGTCGGCCAGCTCCAGTTGTCCGGACACCCACCGGGCGACCTCGGTGACGGTGCGCACGAGCGCGGCGCTGACCTCGTCGTCGAAGGCCGCGAGCGTCCCGACGACCGTGCCGTCCACGATGAGCGGCACCACGACCGCCCCGTGCGGATCGCCGGGGAACACCTGCGCCCGCCCGGCGGCCAGCGCGGTGCGGGCGTAGGTGAGCACGTCGTCGGTGCACGGCCCGTCCCAGGCGAGCGCGGCGTCCGTGGAGGTGATCGCGACGGCGTGGGTGCCGAGCAGGGTCCGTAGATGGCGTACGGCCTTGCGGGCGGAGTCGCGGTGCAGCCCCATGCGCAGCGCCGGCGCCGCCAGCGCGGCGAGGTGCAGCGCGGTGTACGTCGCCTCGTCCTTCCTGCGGCACTCCGGCGCCTCACCGCGGCACCCCAGAGTCCGGTCAGGCGTCCGGGCAAGGGCGTAGCCGGCGACGAAGGTCAGGGAGGAGAGCGCCACGCATGCGGTGGTCAGCATGCGGGCAACCGTAGCCAACAACGCGGCGTGTCCGGGGGAAAACGCACAGTGCGCTTCGAGTGACGCTCCGAGGGGCGGTCTAAGGGGGGCCCTCGCCGGGTTCTTCCTGGTAGGAGTAGCGCTGCTCGCGCCAGGGGTCGGCGACGTTGTGGTAGCCGCGCTCCTCCCAGAACCCCCGGCGGTCCTCCAGGAGGTATTCGATGCCGCGCACCCATTTGACGCTCTTCCACGCGTACAGGTGGGGCACCACGATCCGCAGCGGGAAGCCGCGCTCGGGGCTGAGCGGCTTCTCGTCGAGCTCCGTGGCGAACAGGGTGCCGGGCGCCGCGAAGTCGGACATCCTGAGGTTGGCGCTGTAGCCGTACTCGGCCCAGATCATCACGTGGCGCACGCCGGGGTCGGACGGGGCGGCCGCCATGATCGTGGCCGGGGCCACGCCGCCCCACTCGTTGCCCATGATCGAGAACTTGGTGACGCAGTGGAAGTCGGCGAGGCGCGAGGTGCGGGGCAGCTTTTCGAAGTCGCTCCAGGTGAAACGGTGCTCCTCGCCGGAAGCGGTGGCGCCGAACACCCGGAAGTCCCAGCTGTCCGGCTTGAACCGGGGCACTCGGCCGTAGTGGATCACGGGTCGGCCGCGCGGGACGTACTGGCCTGGAGGCAGGCGCGACTCCTCCACGATCACTCCCCTCACCGGTCTCGCGTCTTGGGCCATCCTGCCATCGGCTGCCGCCCGGCTCGCGCGCGGGTGTCGTGCGCTACCATGGCGGTCTATGCGCACCGCGTTCCTGTTTTCGTATGGCGACGGACCCGAGTCCGTTCGCCATCTGACGCTGCGCTAGCAGACAGGCGAACGAAGGCCCCGGGTCCACCAGGACCCGGGGCCTTCTGTGTTTTCCGGGGTTTCCACGCAAGAAGCTTCCACGACAAGAAAGCTTCCACGACAAGAAGGAGAGCGGCAGATGGTGATCGTGATGGGCCCAGAGGCGACGTCCGGCGATCTCGACTCGATCGTCGCGGCCGTCCAGGCGGCCGGGGTCGAGGCTTTCGTCAGCAAGGGCGTCCGGCGCACGATCGTCGGCCTGGTCGGCGACGTGACGCAGCTCGACGCGGCCGTCCTGCGCGGGATGGCGGGTGTGCGCGACGTCATGCGGGTGTCCACTCCGTACAAGCTGGTCAGCAGGGAGAACCATCCGGAACGTTCCACAATCCACGTGGGAGGTGTGCCGATCGGCCCCCGCACCGTGACGCTGATCGCGGGGCCGTGCGCGGTGGAGACGCCCGAGCAGACGCTGGAGGCGGCCAGGATGGCGCAGGCGGCGGGGGCGGCGCTGCTGCGGGGCGGCGCGTTCAAGCCGCGCACCTCGCCGTACGCCTTCCAGGGGCTCGGCGAGAAGGGCCTGCGCATCCTGGCCGACGTGCGCGAGGAGACCGGCCTGCCGATCGCGACGGAGGTCGTGGACGCCCAGGACGTGGAGCTGGTGGCCTCGTACGCCGACATGCTGCAGGTCGGCACCCGCAACATGCAGAACTTCGCGCTGCTGCAGGCCGTCGGCGCGGCGGGGCGGCCGGTGATGCTCAAGCGCGGCATGAACGCCACGATCGAGGAGTGGCTCATGGCCGCCGAGTACATCGCCCAGCGCGGCAACCTCGACATCGTGCTGTGCGAGCGGGACATCAGGACGTTCGAGACGGCCACCCGCAACACGCTCGACGTCTCCGCCGTGCCGGTGGCCCAGCGCCTGTCGCACCTGCCGGTGATCATCGACCCGTCGCACTCGGGCGGCCATCGGGACCTGGTGCTGCCGCTGACCCGCGCGGCCATCGGGGCAGGCGCGGACGGCGTGATCATCGACGTGCACCCGCAGCCGGAGCAGGCGCTCTGCGACGGGCCGCAGGCCCTGATCGACGCCGACCTGGGCGAGCTGGCCCAGGTCATGACGGACTTCCCTGCGCTGCTCGGCAAGTCCGCCGCGACCACCTGACCACGCGCGGCCGCGCCTTTCCAGGCGGCCGTGCCGCTAGAGCGTGTACTCCTGGATCGAGTCGGCGAGCTGGACGCACAGCTCCTCGGCGTCCAGCCGCTTCTCGATCTGCTTCAGGTCCTCGATCTTGGCCCGGGTCTCGGCCCGCTTGGGCGCCAGCAGCGAGCAGCAGTCCTCGTCGGGCAGCTCCGAGATCTCCAGCGTACCGAGGCGCCGCGCCTCGGCCATGATCTCGGTCTTGTCCCAGCCCACCAGCGGCCGCAGAATCGGCAGCTCCACCGCATTGTCCTGGGCGGTGATGTTGGTGAGGGTCTGCGAGGAGACCTGCCCGAGCGCGTCGCCGGTGATCAGCGCGGCGGCGCGGATGCGGTGGGCGACCTCCTCGGCCGTCTTGAGCATGAGCCGCCGCTGGGCGATCACCGCGAGCCGGTCCTGGCCGGCGTTGCGGATCGACTGCTGCGCCTTGCCGAACGGCACCACCCAGAGGCGCGAGCCGCCCTGGAACCTGTCGAGCCTCCTGACCAGCGCGTACGCCTTGTAGATCGACTCCGACGTGGTGTACGGGATGCCGGAGAAGTGCAGGAAGTCGACGTGCAGCCCACGCCGCATCATGCGGTACGCCGCCACCGGGGAGTCGATGCCGCCCGACATGAGCACCAGTGCCCGGCCGCTGCTGCCGACAGGCAGGCCGCCCTGGCCGGGGATGCCCCCGGTGAAGATGAACGCCTCGTCCCTGTCGACCTCGATGAACACGGTCAGCTCGGGGTTCTTCAGATCGACGGGCAGGTTGTACTCGTCGTTGATCGCGCCGCCGACGAGCCGGTCGAGCTCGTTGGAGCGCAGCGGGAAGCGCTTGTCGCGGCGGCGCGAGCGGACCGCGAAGCGGGCGCCGCGCTTGGCCTCCTCGGTCTCGCCGACCAGCTCCAGGCCGGCCTTGAGCACGGCGTCCGGGTCCTTGGCGACCCGCCAGGCCCGGTGGATCCAGACCAGTCCCGGCACGTCGGCGACCCGCTCGGCCACGGCGTCGGCCTGCTCGGCGGTGGCGCCCTGGGGCAGGAAGATCGCGATGACTCCGTGCCGCCTGCGCACGTCGACCTTGGTGCCGACGCTCCGGAGCGCGTCACGGATGTTGCCGATCAGGCGGCGTTCGAACAGCTCGCGGTTCTTGCCCTTGAGGACGATCTCGCCCAGCTTGAGCAGAACGCACGGCTCGCCCAGGGCGGACATCGTCATGGTGGAACCTCCGGGGAAGACGGGGACTGCGCGCGTTGTAATCAACGCCGCGACGCATCGAGTTTAGTCCGCGTGTGGTGAGCGTGGAGTCCTTGCTCACTCGCCTGCCGGAGACACCGCGGTGGCCCCCGATGTCCATGAGGATCTCTCATGTTTCCGACTGACAAGTTTACAGAAAGTTCGGATATTCATGCGTAAGGGACAGCAGCGATGGCACAATCCGGAGAACCCTGAATGCGAGGATCTCGACATATGTCCACCGCTGTTAATCACTTCACCCACGGGCTGCTCACTCCGGTGCTGGCCTACGTGATGTCGTGCATGGGGTCGATGCTCGGGCTGCGGCTCACCGCCCAGGCCCACGCCTCCCGCGGCGCCTCCCGGGCGCGCTGGCTGCTCGGCGGGGCCGTCTCCATCGGTGGTACGGGCATCTGGGTCATGCACTTCATCGCCATGATGGGCTTCGACGTGGAGGGCACCCAGATCAAGTACGACGTGCCGCTCACCGCCGTCTCGGCCGTGGTGGCCATCGTGGTCGTGGGCACCGGCCTCTTCCTCGTCTCCTACGGCGGCGGCCGGGTCCTGGCACTCATCGGCGGCGGCCTGCTGACGGGACTCGGCGTCGCCTCCATGCACTACCTGGGCATGTACGCCATGAAGATGTCGGCCCACGTCTCCTACGACCGCGTCATCGTGGCGATCTCCGTGGCCATCGCCGTGGTGGCGGCGACGGTCGCGCTGTGGTTCACGCTGCGGGTCAGGAAGCCCATCTGGATCACCGCCGCCGCCCTCGTCATGGGCCTGGCCGTGGCCGGCATGCACTACACCGGCATGTACGCGATGCACGTCTCGGTCGACCCCGAGCCCGGCATGGTCGAAGGTGCCGACGCGCTCGACTTCCTCGTGCCCCTCATGACCGTGATCAGCCTGATCACCCTGACCATGCTCCTCATGGTGATCCTTTCACCGTCGGAGGAGGAACTGCATGAGGACGCGGAACTGGTGGCCAAGCTCGAACTGCGCCGGCGTACCGCCCAGCAGCAGGTCGCCTATCCCGCACAGATGCCGCAACCGTCGGCGCCGCTGGCCGCGCCGGCGCCACTGGCCGCGCCCATCCCTCCCGCACCCGCTCCTTCTGCGCCCACTCCTTCTGGGCCGATGCCGCGCAGGCAACCGACACGGGCGCGCAGAAGGTAGTTGCGCGGGCGGCCACGCCCTGCTCATACTCCCTTATCACTGAGTAAGGGATGGATGAGGCATGTCGCCGATCGACCACTTCTCCTTCGGGCTCCTGACCCCGATCATCGCCTATGTCATGTCCAGCGTGGGTTCCATGCTCGGTCTCATGCTGGCCTCGCGGGCCCGGCTGTCGGCCGGGCGGGAGAGCAGGTGGTGGCTGGTCGGCGCCGCGATCGCGATCGGCGGGACAGGCATCTGGACGATGCACTTCATCGCCATGCTGGGCTTCTCGGTGCCCGGCTCGATGATCCGCTACGACGTGCCGCTCACCGTGGCCTCCGCGCTCATCGCGATCGTCGTCGTGGGGATGGGTCTGTTCCTCGCGGACCGGGCCACGAAGCGGCCGGCGTACCTGCTCGGCGGTGGCGTGCTGACCGGGTGCGGCGTGGCGATCATGCACTACCTCGGCATGGCGGCCATGAACATCTCCGGTCACCTCTCCTACGACCCCGTGATCGTCACGATCTCCGTCCTGATCGCGGTGGCGGCGGCGACGGTGTCGCTCTGGTTCACGCTGCGGGTCAGCGGCGCGCTCAAGATCGGCGGTGCGGCGCTGGTCATGGGCGTGGCGGTCTCGGGCATGCACTACACGGGGATGTACGCGATCTCGGCGCAGGCGCACTCCGCGATGGCGGCCCTGCCCGGCGCCAAGGGCATCGACTTCCTACTGCCGCTCATCGTCGGCATCAGCGTCGTCACCGTCGGGCTGCTGCTCGCCCTCATCCTGTCGCCGTCGGAGAAGGAGCTGCGCCGTGAGGCGGAGTTCAGGGAGCGGCTGCACGGGCGCGACGAGGGCGTGCCGGAGGAGATGGACCTCTTCGGCACGCCCCGCGATCGAACTATGTCGTAGGTACGGCTTGCGGCGCGTGGTGGGCCGCCGACTCGCTTGCGACGCAAGCCGTACCCTGGAGGGGGTTGTAGCGGTAAACCCCGCTGGGTCAGAAGCTACGCCCGCCCGCTTGCAAGCCGCTTTCAGTCAGCCGAAGAACACCTCGGCCTCGGAGTAACGCGACACCGGTACGGTCTTCAGCTCGGCCGTGGCCTCGTCGAGCCCGACGCGGATGATGTCGGTGCCGCGCAGCGCGACCATCTTGCCGTAGTCGCCCTCGTGGGCCGCGTCGATCGCCTGCAGCCCGAACCTGGTGGCCAGCACCCGGTCGTAGGCGGTCGGGGTGCCGCCGCGCTGGATGTGGCCGAGCACCGTGGTGCGGGCCTCCTTGCCGGTGCGCTTCTCGATCTCCTTGGCCAGCACCTCGCCGATGCCGCCGAGCCGCACGTGACCGAACGCGTCGAGCTCACCCACCTGCAGCTCCATCTGACCCTCGATCGGGTGGGCGCCCTCGGCGACCACGATGATCGGCGAGTAACGGGTGCGGAAGCGCGACTCGACGTATTCACAGACCCGGTCGATGTCGAACGGCTTCTCCGGGATGAGGATCACGTTGGCGCCGCCCGCCAGGCCCGCGTGCAGCGCGATCCAGCCGGCGTGGCGGCCCATGACCTCACAGATGAGCGCCCGGTGGTGGGACTCGGCGGTGGTGTGGAGGCGGTCGATGGCCTCCATGGCGATGTTGACGGCCGTGTCGAAGCCGAAGGTGTAGTCAGTGCCCGACAGGTCGTTGTCGATGGTCTTGGGCACGCCCACGACGTTGACGTCGCGGTCGTAGAGCTGCTTGGCGACGCCGAGGGTGTCCTCGCCGCCGATGGCGATCAGCGCGTCAACTCCGGTGGCCGCCAGATGCTCCTTGATCCGGTCGACCCCACCCTCGATCTTGATCGGGTTGGTACGGGAGGAGCCCAGAAGGGTGCCGCCGCGTGGCAGGATGCCGCGTACGGACTGGATGTCGAGCGGCATCGTGTCGCCTTCGAGGGGACCGCGCCAGCCGTCGCGGAAGCCGACGAACTCGTGGCCGTAAACGCTCACCCCCTTACGCACGACTGCCCTGATCACGGCGTTGAGACCGGGGCAGTCGCCGCCTCCGGTGAGCACTCCAATACGCATGGCGGGTTCCTCCCGATGGGGTTCACGAACCGGACCTCGTTATTCAGACTCGCATTGTGCCCGCCCCCGTGGGCAGTGGTCTAGACCAAACACCGGGTGTCTGCCGACTAAACACCGATTACGCGGAGATTTCCTGAGTGGATCCGAACAACAAGGGTTGCTGCTCTCGTAGTGACCCAAAACGGGCAAATCATGCCTGATAGGAAGTCGTCAACCTTGGGTTGACGATCGACTGTCGTCAACTTATGGTTGACGCATGGAAGGAAACGTTCGTCTCGACGACCTCATCAACGTGATCACAAGCCGCCACCCCGACGGCGATCCTCTCGGCCGGCTCTCCGACGCCGTCGCGCTGGGCGAGCACATGGGCGAGGTGGCCGACCACCTGATCGGCCACTTCGTCGACCAGGCCAGGCGCTCGGGCGCGTCGTGGACCGAGATCGGGCGCAGCATGGGCGTCACCAAGCAGGCCGCGCAGAAGCGCTTCGTGCCCAAGGAAGGCACCGCCGACGACCTGCGCGTCTACGCCCGCTACGACGACGCCGCCCGCCGCGCCGTCGTGGGGGCGCAGGCCGCGGCGCGCGCGGCCGGCCACGGGGGCATCGAGGTCGGCCACCTGGTGCTCGCCCTGCTGGGCGTGCACGACGCGCCGGCGGCCAGGACGATGGTGGCGCTCGGGGCCGCGCCCGACCGGGTCAGGGACGCCGTCACGGCCGTGCTCGGGCCCGGCGGCGGGGTGGCGCTGGAGGCCATCCCGTTCGCCGCGCAGAGCAAGAAGGCGCTGGAGCTGACGCTGCGCGAGTCGCTGCGGCTGGGGCACGAGCACGTGGGCACCGAGCACCTCCTGCTCGGCGTCCTGTCGCTGGAGGAGGACCCGGTGGCGCGGGCCCTGGCGGGGCTCGGCGTGACCAAGCAGGCCGCCGAGCCCGAGATCCTGCGCCAACTCGCCGAAGAGCGGTCCTGACGCACCCAGGCCGGTCCTCCGGCGATACCGGCGGCCTCACATGATCAGCACGCAGGCCGGGCTTTCGACCTCGTACGTCTCACCGGGCGGTTCCGGGACGCCGTCCTTCAGGATGAAGACGGTCACGGAGCCGGACTCCTGGTTGGCGACGTACATGCGGTCGCCGTCGACGGCGAAGTGCCTGGGCCAGTCGCCGCCGGTCGGGACCTCGGCCACCGGCGACAGGTCCGCGGCGCTCAGCACCATGATCGTGTTGGGGCCGCGGTTGGCCACGTAGACCAGGTCACCGGCGAGCTCCAGGTGAGAGGGGCTCGTCGGGGTCTCGCCGCGGGTGGCGGGGGCCACCGTGCGCCGCTCGCCGTCGATGAGGGTGACGGTGCCGTCGAGTTCGCCGGCGACGTACAGGCGGGATCCGGAGAAGGCGAAGTGGCGCGGACCCGTGCCCGGGGCCATCCTGATCGGCTCCAGCGGCGTGCCGTCGTGGTCGTAACGGCGGATCTCGTCCGTGCCGAGGTCGGAGACGTGCAGCACGTCGTCGTGGAAGACCGACTGGTGGGCGTGCGGCCCCTCCTGGCGCTCGGGGTGCGGCCCCGAGCCCGCGTGGCGCAGCACGATCGGCTCGCCCTCGAAGGCGCCGCGGGCGTCGAGCCGGAACAGGGCGGCCGTGCCGTCGCCGTAGTTGGCCACCGCCAGCAGGGCGCCCGTGGGGTCCACGGCGACGTGGCAGGGGCTGTCGCCCTCGCTCGGCCGCTCGTCCAGGGGCGCCAGGTCCTCTCCCGCCTGGAAGGCGGACACCCGGCCGGGTTCGAGCTCGCTCACCGCGTACAGCACCGGCAGCGAGGGGTGCGCGGCCAGGAACGACGGCGCCGCCACTCTGGTGAGCCCGCCGCCGATCGTGACGATGCCGGGTCCGTATCCGCCTATGCGCAAGTGCTTCACAGCGGCGATCCTCTCGTGGTCGACTACGACGATGAATTCGGGTTCCTGAGGTCAGGACCTCCAACAGGTTCTATCCGAAGGCGATCGCCGCACTCCAGGCGGGGATGCCCGACTCGCCGATCACTGGATCGGTCACCGGCCGGGTGCGGTCACGCGACCTGTGCGCTCGCGCGGCCCGCGGCCGCTCGGCCACCAGTTGAGGGGGCCCGCCAGCCGCATCAGGCTGGGCACCAGCACCGCCCTGATCACGGTCGCGTCCACCAGCACTGCCACCGCCATGCCCACGCCCAGCATCTGCACGAACACCACCTGCGCGGTCGCGTACGCGGCGAAGCTGAGGGCCAGGATGCCGCCGGCCGCCGTGATCAGCGGCGCGCCCCGCTGCAGGCCGGTGGCCACGGCCTGCTCGGTGTCGCCCGTCCTGTCGTACTCCTCCTTGATGCGGGAGAGCAGGAACACCTCGTAGTCCATCGACAGGCCGTAGGCCACGCAGAGCATGAGGATCGGGATGCTCGGGTCGAGCGTGCCCGTCGCGGTGAAGCCCAGCAGGCCGGAGAGGTTGCCTTCCTGGAAGATCCACACGATGGCGCCGAACATGACGCCGAGGCTGAGGACGTTCAGCAGGGTCGCCTTGATCGGGATGATCACGCTCCTCGTCATGAGGAACAGCACCGCGAACGTCACGCCCAGCATGAGCGCGAGCACCAGCGGCAGCCGGTCGACGACCGAGGCGCGATAGTCGGACAGCTCCGCCGGGTAGCCGCCGACCAGGACCTCGAACGGGGGCTCCACCGAGCGGACCGCCTCGACCAGGCGTACCGGGTCGTCGGCCAGGGCCGCCGCCGACGGCACCACGGACAGCCACGTGCCCACGCCCTCGAACCTGGCCGGGTCGCCGTCGCCCACCCGCCTGCCGTCCGCGAACGAGCCTGCGGCGGAGTCGACCTGGGCGACGCCGGACAGGCGTGACAGGCCGGCGGCGTACGACGGGACGCCGGCCGTCACCGCGTCCGCCGAGACGAGTTGGATGGCGTCGGTCTCCTCCGCGGGGAAGGACTGGCGGATGACCTCCTGGGTCTGCCGCGAGGCGGCCTCCGCGGGCAGGATGCGGTCGTCGGCGACGCCGAAGCGCAGGCCGAGGAACGGCGAGGCGAGCACCAGCAGCAGCACCGTGGCCAGTCCCCCCGACACCAGCGGCCGGCACATGACCCGGGTCGCGAGACCGTGCCAGAAGCCGTCCTGCCGCTCGGGGCGGTGCCGCTTGGGCAGCATCGTGCCGCCGATCGAGGCGAGCACGGCGGGCAACACGATCAGCGCCGCGAACAGGCCGCCCGCCACCACGGCGATGCCCGCGTACGCGAAGGAGCGCAGGAAGTCGAACGGCAGCGCGAACAGCACGGCCAGCGATGCGGCCACGGTCAGGCCGCTGAACAGCACGGTCCTGCCCGCGTGCTCGACGGCGGCGGCCACCGCGCCCGCCCGGTCCCGGCCCGAGCGCGTCTCCTCGCGGAACCGCTGGATCACGAACAGGCAGTAGTCGATGCCGAGCCCCAGTCCCATGGCCAGCGTCAGGTTCAGGGCGAACGTCGAAATTTCGGCAAATATCAGGACGCCGCTCAGGAGGGCCAGGCCGATCGGCATCGCGAACACCCCGGCCAGGATCGGCACCAGCGCCGCCATCGCGCGCCGCTGGTAGAGCCAGAGCAGCACGAAGGCCAGCGGGAAGATGACCAGTTCGGCCCGTACGAAGTCCTGCCTGGCCAGCGGCACGGTCTCCCTGAAGACCTCCTCCCCTCCCCCGGACCGCACCTGGAGCAGGTCCCCGCCCGCGGTGATCTCGGGCACGAGCCTGGGCAGCACCTCCGCCCGCACGTGGTCGGCGTCACCGGGGATGCGGACGACGACCAGGGCGTGCCTGCCGTCCCCGCTGCGCAGGGTGGCCGGCTTGCCTCGGGTCCAGTACGAGTCCGCCTCGGCGACGCCGTCCGCGCGGCCGATCCGCTCGGTCAGCTCCCTGCCCGCCGCCTCCACGTCCGGGTCGTCCACGGTGCCGCTCCTGGCGGTCACCAGGAAGATCATGTCGGCGCTGCCCGTGCCGAACCGCTCGATCAGCTCGGCCTGCGCCCGGTCGGACTCCGAGCCCGGCGCCTCGAACCTGGACAGGGACAACCGTGACGCCGCCCCCGCCGCAAGCACCCCGGCGACGATCAGCACGACCAGGGACAGGGACAGCACGAGCCGGCGGCGGCGTACCAGGAGGAGACCGAGCCTGCGCAGCGGCGGCCCGTGCGTCGCCGCGTGCGGCGGCCGGCCGGTCGCCTGCGCGGTCGTCCCGGCGCTCATCGGCCGAGCCCCAGGGTGTCGATGGCCGCGGTGACGGCGCCGGCGACCTCCTGGGGGTCGCCGTGCCCCTCCAGCGGCCGGCTGTCACCGGCGGCGGCCTGGCGCAGTCGTTCCGCTCCCGCCCGGACGGTGGCGATCACCCGGTCGCCCCTCCTCGCCGGCGTGAGCGCCGTCAGCAGGCCGAACCCGCTGCCGCACCCCGTGATGAGCACGGTCCTCATGAGATCTCCCCGATCAAAAATCGGTAAACTACTCGTGTTTGGCTTTCCAGAAATACAAGTAAAAGCTCGTATTTGTCAATGAGGAGACCCATGGCTGAACGCACGGTCCGCCGGCAGGCGCGCGGTCTCAAACGCATGGCCGAGATCCTCGACGCCGCCGAGTCGGTGATCGCCGAGGTGGGTTACCCGGACATGACCACGAACCAGGTCGCCGCGCGGGCGGGGATGTCGCCGGGGTCGCTGTACCAGTTCTTCCGCAACAAGGAGGAGATCCTGGACGGGCTGGTCTCCCGCTACACCGACGATCGGCAGGAGTTCTGGGCCGCCCGGCTGGCCGTGGTCACCCCGGACATACCGGTGGAGACGCTGGTGGGGCAGCTCGTGGACGAGAGCGTGAAGTTCAAGACCGAGTCGCCTGCGTACTGGTCGCTGCTGCACGGGACGACCACCGGCGATCGGCTGGCCACCGCGTCACAGCGGCTGCACGAGGACATCGTCCGGCATCTCGCGGCCATGCTCCTGCGCCGGTCCCCCGGGCTGCCCGAGGAGCGGGCGCTGCTGACGGGGACGATGATGCTGGCCCTGGTGAAGGCGGTGATGCCGATGGTCACGACGGCCTCGCCCGAGCGCGGCGCCGAGTTGGTCGCCGAGCTCAAGTCCATGCTGATCCGCTACCTGACCTGACCCGCCACCCGGGCGCCCGATCGGGCGCGTTCGGCTTGTCCGAGCGGTCGGTCGGGCACGTTCGGGCTTGTCCCGGGCGCGCGTTCGGGCGCGCGGTCGGGCACGCGGTCGGGCACGTTCGGACGCGCTGTCGAGCGCGTTCGGGTGGGCGGTCAGGCGCGTTCGGGTGGGCGGTCAGGCGCGGAAGGGGCCGGCGACCTCGAACGTGTGACCTTCGGTGCGGCCACGGCGGGCCGAGAAGTAGAGCCGCTCGCCGCCGGGCGAGAACGCCATCCCCGTCAGCTCCGCCCCGTCGAACCCCTCCAGCCTGAGGAACGGGGTGACCGCCCGGTCGGGCGCGATGACGTCGATCTGCGTCGTCTCCCTGGCGACGTAGAGATCGCCGGAGGGCGCGGCGGTGATGGCGCGCACGCCGCCGCACAGCCGGTCCAGCGTGGAGGTCTGCGCGTCGTACGCCCACAGGCCTGCGTCGCTCTTCGTCGTGAAGTAGCACACCCCGCCCGCGTAGTGGCAGCCGTCGCCACCGTCGAAGTGCCGGGCGTCCTCGACCTGGTGGCGGGCCGCCTTGAAGAGCGCCGCCGGCGCGGGCACGGGCTGCCAGTGCCCGGAGGAGCACAGCACCTCCAGCGTGCCCTCGGTCAGGTCGCCCCAGTCGCCGGGCCTGAACCGGTAGAAGCACCCGTCAGGCTCGTCCTCGGTCATGTAGACGACGTGGCGCTCGGGGTCGCAGGCGGCGGCCTCGTGCTTGAAGCGGCCCATGGACAGGCGGGGCCGGGCGGCGCGGGCGCCGTAGGGGTCGCATTCGAAGACGCGACCGCGGTGACCGAGCTCGCACGACAGCCAGGTGTTCCACGGCGTGGCGCCGCCCGCGCAGTTGAGGTCGGTGCCCGACAGGATGCGGTAGGCGTCGGCGATGCCGCCGTCGGCGTTGAACCGCAGAGCCGCGGCGCCGCCGAGCAGGGGCAGCTCGGAGTTGGACACGTAGATCCAGCCGGTCCCGTCGGGGAAACAGGCGCCGCCGTCGGGGGCCGCGTGCCAGGTCAGCCCCGCCACCTTGTGACCGGAACGGGCCACCACCCTGCCGGTGAACCCGGCGGGCAACGCGAGGCCATCGGCGCCCGGCAGACCGAGCGGACCGTACGGGCTGACGTCGCCCCGCAAGAGCGGGCCCGTGCGGAGGAGAGTCTTGTGGGACATCGTGGGGCCTCCCTCTAGGTGCCACGCTAGTCGACCGCACCGACATGAATGACAGGGACTCGCGACATCAAACTCTCCGCAAACCTCGCGCCCACGCCC
>NZ_JADOGI010000158.1 GCF_015645445.1 Nonomuraea cypriaca
TCGCGGGACATCTCCTCCAAGCCGGACACCGGAAGATCACATCATCATCCAGACAATCGATCAAAGTGACGGACAGTCACGCATCCAGCCGTATCGTCACCCGGTGCGCATGGCGTGAATGCTTACGGTACGGGATCGAGTGGCGGGCCCTGCCGATCGACTTCCCGCCGCATGAGGCGGTGTACGCGTTCCTCCTGCGCTGGTCCCGGCGGGGTCTGCCCGAGCGGCTCGCCGGGCGTGAAGGATGTCAATACTCCGTACACGGTTGTGAGCTGCGGGTTTGTCTTGGCTTCCTGGTCGGAGCAGTGGTCGGGGTCGGGCATGCTCGAGGCTCGTGACGCTCCGTCTCTTCTATATGATCTTCTGTCGCCTTGCGGGCTGGCTGATGCTGCTGGCCCGTAGCGACGCCTCCAAGAACATGGAGATCCTCCTACTGCGCCATGAGGTAGCAATCCTGCGCCGTCAGGTGGGTCGTCCGAGACTGTCGTGGGCAGATCGAGCGGTATTGTCAGCGCTGGCCCGCGGACTGCCGGCGGTGCTGCGCGCCCACCGGTTGGTGACGCCGGGTACCCTGCTGCGCTGGCACCGGCGTCTGGTCGCACGCCACTGGACCCACCCGAACCGAAGAATGGGACGACCTGCGACCGATCCGGCGGTCGTGGCATTGATCCAGAAGCTGGCACGGGAGAATCCGCGCTGGGGCTACGAGCGCATCCGTGGCGAACTGCGCCATCTGGGCCATCGAGTGAGCAGCGCGACGATCCGCCGAATCTTGAAACGAGCGCGGCATGGTCCGGCACCGCGACGGGCCGACGACCGCTGGCGAGATTTCCTCCGCACCCATGCTGCAAGCACGCTGGCTTGTGACTTCTTCACGGTGGACACCGTCACGCTGCGCCGGTTGTACGTCTTGTTCGGGGTGGAGGTCGGCACCCGGTTCGTGCACGTGCTCGGCGTCACCGCCCACCCTGATGGCGCATGGGCTGCCCAGCAAGCCCGTAACCTCCTCACCGATCTGCAAGACCGGCCCGGCGGGTTCCGGTTCCTGATACGGGATCGGGACACGAAGTTCACCAGCAGCTTCGATGAGGTGTTCACAGGCGACGACATCCACGTGCTGAAGATCCCACCGCGGGCGCCTCGCCCGAACGCATTCGCCGAGCGATGGGTACGGACCGCCCGCACGGAGTGCACCGACCGACTGCTGATCTTCGGCGAGCGGCACCTTCGTACCGTGCTGGACGAATACGCCGATCACTACAATCGCCACCGACCGCACCGCTCCCTCGGCCTCCGAGCTCCCACTGATCGCGACTCCGACGTGATCCCGCTGCCGACGGGCCGGATCGAGCGCCGCCAAGTCCTCGGCCGGCTGATCAACGAGTACCAGCGAGCTGGCTGACGAACGTGGTGCCATCATGAATGCGCAGGTCAGCGCCTTGGGCCGAGTTCTGACACCCTTCACGCGGATCCGGCAGATCGCTACTTTCACTGGAATGGGCTGAGAGCAGCGATCCGGCAAAGTAGCCCGCGGGAAGCCGTCAATCCTCGCTGCATCTCGACCGCGGCGCCTTGAGAGGGTGGCCCTACCGGGCTCCCTGGCGACTACCCGGACCGGACTCACACCAGGCAGGCGACGACGAGCTTCTGATCAGGTCATGGTCGCTGAACGATCACCTCCTCGATCTGTGGGCGCGCCGGCTGCCGTACTAGAGGAGGTGCAGGTCGCGTGCGGCCTGGATTGCGGCTTTGCGGTCGCCGACACCGAGTTTGCGGTAGATCGCGCGGCAGTGTGTCTTCACGGTGTTGAGCGTCACGTACAGCTCCGACGCGATGTCGCGTTGCGACATATTCGCGGGCAAGTACCGCAAGACGGCCATCTCCCGCTCCGTCAGTTGCTCGACGAGCACGGCGACTCTGCTGCCGCTCACCTCAGCGATGCCGTGGCGAGATTCGGTGCGAGTCAAGTATCGACCGGCAATGCCAGGGTCGGGGCACCGAGCGAAGACGGACCGGGCTTCTGCAAGGAGCGGTTGTCCGGCGGAATCACCCAAGCCGATGAGCGTGTCACCGCATGCCGTTAGGACGAAACCAAGCGCAAGATCGGTGGACGCCCGTCTGGCCAAGTTCAGAGCGTGCAACGCGTCCGCGTGAGCGCGAGCGGGGTCACCGCCGGTTCGCGCTCGAATCGCATACGCAGGTGCAACACCGTGGTAGGCGGCCAGCCCGAACTTTTGTGCAGTGTCGACTGCTGTGGACGCCGCAGTCTGAGCGCTCGCTGCGGAGTCGTCTTCGAACTCCACAATGGCCTGGTACACGAGGGCTAAGACGTGTGCTGTTCGGAACCGTTCGGCCGCGGCTTTCTCTGCCGCGAACCGCAGGGCCCGTCTGGCTTCGTCGGCCTGCCCCGCCCAGGCGTAGGCCGCGCCAGTAGCGGTCGCGAGATCGCACGAGTATGACATCAGTCGATCGGTCGCGGTCACCTGTCGAGCGGTGTCGAGCGCAGTAGCGACATCACCTCGGGCGAGCGAGATGTTCATCCGCAGGGAGATCGCCGGGGTCTGGTCGAAGCCCTCCGGCGCCACGTCGAGCATGATGCCGAGCCAATACTCCGAACGCGAATAGCTACCGCCGATGTATTCGCACCAGCCATAAAGCAGAGCGCACCACGTCATGGTTTTCGCCACGTCGCCAAGTTGTTCGAGGAAACCCCGGAGGGTTTCGATCTGGCCACTGGCAAGAAGCCGCGGTCCGTGGACGAGCAGGAGTTGGGCCGCTTCATGGACGTCACCGCCGGCAAGCCGATGGACGATTGCTTGGCCATGGTCGCCGTGGGATTCAAACCACGCCGCGGCGCGTGCGTGGAGGCCGGGTATCCGCTCCGGGAACGCTTGCTGTGCTTCGAGCCGAAGCAGATCGCGAAGGAGGTGGTGGTAGCGAAACCACATGCGGGTGCGGTCGAGACCGATCAGGAGTTGGTTCACGCTTGCGGTGTCGCTCAACCACTTCGCACCGCCGGCTGTGCCGGTGACGGAATCGACAAGGGCGCCACTGAGGTGTTCGAGGATCGATGTCTCCAGGAGGCGTTGGCGATCGTCCACATCAACCGCGACGAAGAACTCGTCGCGGAGATACTCGACAACGAGTTGATCGTCGCCCCGGAACGCTTCGATGAACTCGCTGGGGTCGGTAGCCCGTTCAAGAGACAGACCCGCGAGCACGAGTCCGGCAGCCCAGCCTTCGGTGCGGCCACAGAGCTGATCGAGAAGAGCTCGGTCGAGCGATTGCACCGCAGAACCGAGCAGACCGGATGCCTCGTCGGTGTCGAAACGTAAATCGGCGCCTCGAATCTCCGCGATCTGATCGCGTACCCGTAGCCGACCGAGCCGGAAGGGCGGATCGATCCGGGTGGACAGCACGATGGTGACCTGGTGCGGGCAGAGATCGATGAGGCGTTCCATGCCTCGCTGCACGCTGCCGTTGTCCATCAGGTGGTAGTCGTCGATGACGATAACGAGCGGGCTGGCGACTTCGGCGAGCGCGTTCACAAGAGCGGTTACAACGACGAGGTCGTCGCCATTCGAACCGACCACGACCGGCTTCAAGTCGCTTGCGGCGATCGGGTGAGCTTGCCCGATGGCTTCGACCAGGTAGGACCAGAACCGGGCCGGATCCGAATCGCTCTCCTCTGCCTGCAGCCACGCAACAGCTTCGGGCCGGCCGGCCAACCACGACGCCAGCAGGGTTGACTTGCCTGAGCCGGCCGGAGCGCTCACCAAGACCAAGCGGGCTTGGCCGTCGATGCCGGAGTCGAGGATGTCGTCGAGTCGGGACCGGCGAACAAGCTGACCGGGCGGCAGGGGTGGGCGCAGCTTGGTAGCCGCCAGGCTCATCCCCCACATCGCGGTCACTTTCAAGAACCTACAGCCTGGATCTCACCCGGGTGAGATGGCGAGCCGTGTGAGGCCGCGTCATGCCCCTCATCGTGATGATCGAGGCATGTCCCAGCCAACCACCTACGAGATCGTGATCCGAGGCCGAGTCAGCGCTCGGCTCCTGCGGCCGCTCCTCGACGACTTCACCATCGACCATGCAAGCGACGGCGTCACCCGGCTGGTCGGCAACATGGGTGACGCCGCTCACCTGCACGGAGTCTTGGCCCATCTGACGTCGGTCAACATCGAAGTGATCTCCATCGCGCCCCTCGACACCGCCCCGTAGAGCGAACCTCGAACCGACTCGTCCAGGCGGCCACCTCACCCACACAACACGCTCGGAGTCCGCCCGTGATCACGGTTTCAGTTATCACCAAGCAGTACGGCAAGCGAATCGCCGTCGAAGACATGACCTTCGACGTGGCGGCCGGTCGCATCAACGGGGTTCGTCGGCCCGAACGGTGCCGGGAAGTCGAACACCATGCGCGTGAGGTGATCGAGGTGTTGATGAGTCGGCGGATCTCGTCGACTGTCGGGTCGATCGACTCGGTTCTGGTGGGCCGGCGGCGGTCGAGGCCGGACTCGGCGGCGCAGGTGGCCCGGACGGCGCGCTTGAAGAAAACCATCATACGAAGGGAAGCGGTCATGAGATCTCAACGGCAGCACGCTGCGATGGGCGGCGACGGCAACAGTACGGCGACGGCGGGAAGCACGATGCGGGCGATCGTGCAGGACACCTACGGCTCGGCCGAGGTTTTGCGCCTCGCGCGGATCATCCGACCGAAGGTCGCCGACAACGAGGTGCTCCTGCGAGTACACGCGGCAGGTCTGTCCCGCGGCAGCTGGCATCTGATGACAGGCCGGCCGTATCTGCTCCGCCTCGGCTTCGGAATCCGCCGGCCGAAGAACCCGGTGGCCATGGGAGATGTCGCCGGCACGGTCGTCGCGGTCGGTTCGGCGGTGACCAGGTTCTCCGCCGGAGACGAGGTGTTCGGTTTCGGGAAAGGAGCTTTCGCCGAATACACCGCCGCCCGGGAGGACAAGCTGGCCCGCAAGCCGGTGAACGCCACCCTCGAGCAGGCCGCGGTGGTTCCGGTCTCGGCGATCACCGCCCTGCGGGCTGTATGCGACGTCGGCAATGTCCAGCAGGGGCAGAAGGTATTGATCACCGGTGCGTCGGGCGGCGTCGGCAGCTACGCCGTGCAACTGGCCAAGGCCTTCGGCGCGCAGGTCACCGGCGTGTGCGGCACCACGAAACTCGACCTGGTGCGATCCCTGGGTGCCGACCATGTCATCGACTACACCCGCGACGACTTCGCCGACGGCGTGCACCACTACGACCTGATCGTCGACATCGCGGGAAACCCCGGCCTGTCACGGCTGCGCCGTGCGCTCACGCCCACCGGGACGGCTGTCCTCGTCGGCGGCGAGGAAGGCGAAAACTTGACAGGAGGCATGGGCCGGCAGCTGCGAGCCCTGGCCCTGTCACGGTTCGTGGGCCAGCGGCTGACTGGTTTCATCCCCAAGGAGAGCTCGATCGACCTCGAACGGCTCACCGATCTCATCGAGGCGGGCAAGGTGACGCCGAGTATCGACAGAACCTACCCGCTGGACCAGGTACCGGAGGCCATGCGCCACCTCGCAGCCGGGATGGCACGAGGGAAGGTCGCCATCACAGTCTGAGCGAACGCCGACGTTCCCCGCCTACATCGCGGTGCGGAAAGCCTCATCAACATGTGAGGCGCACACCATAGCGGAGGTCGTGCGATCTCTGCCCCGCCGACGCTGACAAGAGACGCCGACAAGAGAGGAAGCGACCATGAGTTCGACGATCCCGTTGACCACGCGAGCCCCCACGCCCGAGGACCGGCCGTACCCGATCCGGGTGCATGCCCGGCCGGACGGCCCCCTGTCCCGCTGGCTGTGGTTGGTGAAATGGCTGCTGATCGTGCCGCACGCGCTGATGCTGGTCCCGTTATGGATCGGCTTCTGGCTGCTCAGCCTCGTCGCGCTGGTCGCGATCGTGGTCACCGGCCGGTACCCGCGGTCGATCTTCGAGTTCAATGTCGGCGTGCTGCGGTGGAGCTGGCGGGTGGGCTACTACGCCTACTGTGCGCTGGGCACCGACCGCTACCCGCCGTTCACGCTGGCGGAGGTTCCCGGCTACCCGGCCCGGCTGGACGTCGAGTACCCGGCGCGGCTGCACCGCGGTCTCGTCCTGGTGAAGTGGGTACTGGCTGTCCCGCACATCCCGATCCTCGGGATCCTGTTCGGCGGCGGGCTCAGTTGGTGGGCCGGCGGCCAGGCATGGGTCTGGGGCGGCGGCGGTGTGGTCGGAGTGCTCGTCCTGGTCGCGGGGATCCTGCTCGCAGCCGCCGGCCAGTACCCCCGGCCACTGTTCGACGTCATCCTCGGGATGAACCGCTGGGCGCTGCGGGTCGCTGGCTACGCTGCTCTGATGACCGACCGATACCCGCCCTTCCGGCTCGATCTCGGCGGTGACGACCCCGGCGGCCCCGCCGCCCCGAGCGGAGAGCCGGCCGTTCGCTCCGACCCTGGCAGACTCTGATCACTTCTGGATCGCCCAGGAGATCTACCTGGCCTTCCCGCTGTCCGTATTGACGTCCACGCTGAAGATCGTCGTCTACCGCCGCTTCTGATGGCCAAGCTGACGAAGGTCACCAATCGCATCCGAGCACTCAGGTTCGCAGCCCGGCGCTGCGCGGTGACGACCCTCTCGGTGATCCAGCCGGTGCCACATACACCGAAGGAGCACGAACATGGAACAGATCCACAACGGGCCGATGGCCGGCAGGACAGTGCTGGTCACCGGTGGCACCGCAGGCATCGGCAGGGCGACCGCCCTCGGCCTGGCCACGATGGGTGCGCGCCTCGCGATCATCGGCCGGGACCGAGGGCGCACCGAGGGCGCGGCTCGCGAGATCCGCGCAGCCGGCGGCGGGCAGGTGGACGTGTTCGTCGCGGACCTGTCCTCCCAGTCGCAGGTACGGCGGCTGGCCGGCGAGGTGCTCCAGAGCCTTTCCCGGATCGATGTGCTGGTCAACAACGTCGGGGGGTACTGGAACACCCGGCACGTCACCGCTGACGGGCTCGAGCGCACCTTCGCCCTCAACCATCTTGCGCCGTTCCTGCTCACCAGCCTGCTCCTCGACCGGCTGACGCAGAGCGCCCCGGCCCGCGTCGTCACGGTCTCTTCCAACGCGCAGGCCATGGGGCACATCGACTTCGACGACCTCCAGGGTGAACGGTCCTACTCCGGCGCACGGGCCTACAACCAGTCCAAGCTCGCCAACGTCCTGTTCACCTACGAGCTGGCCAGGAGGCTGCAGGCCACCTCCGTCACCTCCAATGCGCTGCATCCCGGCGTGGTGTCGACATCTTTCGGAGCCGAGGACCCCGGCCGCGTCCAGCGACTGTTCGCCCCCTTCATGCGGCCTTTCATGAAGGCCCCGGCCCAGGGCGCCGCCACGTCCGTTCACCTGGCGTCCGCTCCCGGTCTTGAGCAGGTGACCGGCGGCTACTTCGCCAACGGCAAACCCAAAAGATCCTCTAAGTGCAGCTACGACGAGGCCGCTGCGGCCCGGCTCTGGCAGGTAAGCGCCGATCTGGTCGGCCTGACCGCTCCAGCGACCACTTCGTGATCACGTGGTTGGCTGCGCGGCGCTTGAAGTGGCAGGCATGGGTGACCGCTTGGGCCCCCGCCCGCTCGATCGCCACGGCCCGCACGCAACGGTGCTCCCGATGCCGTGCTCTTCGACCGCGGACGCCACAGGGTGAACAACGCTAGATCGTTAGTGTCTCGGTCGACGAGTCGACGGTCGATATTGGACCATTCGGGTTGGTCGGGGACATTTCGTGGACATCTCCGACCGTGGTGAACACGTAAAAGGACGGCGACCCCTTACGTTGAGCGGTACCGGTCCTAGCTTGTCTTTTAACCTCTGACCTGGTGCTGGTGGATCAGGTCATCACCGGGGGTGGCGTGGGGCTGGGCCGGAACATGATCCTTTGGGGCGTTCCGGGTCCGGCCTTGGTGGGTTTGGGAACAGTGGCGGGGGTGCCGAGCAGGCGCTGGATGTTGCGAAAGCCTCGGCGCACCCGTCCGGGAGTGAGCGGCCGCTCTGGGGCTGGGGCTTTCTCCCAGGGGCGGCGCAGGTCTTCGGCCAGGTCACGGGCGAGGGCGAGCTGGGTGAACGCGGCCATTACCAAGCAGACCCACCGGTCGGTCTACTCGGGGGTGCGCAGCTTGGCGGCGATGAGGCCGAGGGTGCCTTTGCCGAATTTGAAGGTGTGCTCTTCGTCGAAGCGGGCCAGGTAGGCCCGCCAGACCTCATCCAGGGCCAGGATGGTGGGTCCGGCATGCCACAGCCACATGCTGGTGGGTGGGGTGCGGCCGTCGGGCAGGTGCTCGACCTGGACGCGGACCAGGTTGCCCTTGATGATGGGCAGGTCGCCGTCCCAGCCGGCGAAGTAGGTGCGGTCGCCGTGGACTTTCGGGTGGACGTGCCGCCAGCAGGCCAGGCGCACGGTGCCGTAGCGGCTGGTGTCGGGCAGGAGAAGTTCCTCGTCGGGTTCGGGCTGGGGATCGTCGACGCACTTGATCCGCTGCCCGAACTTGCCGGGCCGCCCCACCTTGCCGGGCCAGGTGAGCGGGTCGCGGTAGTAGACGTTCTTGGCCGGCAGCCGGACCACCAGGTGCACGTTCATACCGGTCAGCGCGGTGGTCAGCGCAGTGGCCGGGTAGCCCGCATCCAGGACCGCGACTGGGGCGGGCAGCGCGCCTGCGGCCTGCCCGGCCGTTTGCAGGCGGCCGATCAGCGCACGGATCTGCTCGGCGGTGACGGCCAGACGGGTGCCGTGGGTGGTGCGGGCCACGTCCACCAGCGCCGTCCACGCCGAGCGCAGTTGCCCAAGGGCGGCGACGAATTGGTACTCCCAGCCCGGGATCGTCTTGCAGGTGCCGTCACAGCGGCAGGCGTCGTGGTGCACATGCCAGCGGCCCGGCGAGCACTCGGCGTCCGGCCGGGGGTACGGGGTCGCGTCGATCGCGAAGCGTGGCCGCGCGCCTCGGGGCAGGCACGCCTCAGTCACGGCGCGAGCCTGATCCGGCGCCAGCACGGCCAGTGCCTCGGCCAGCATCTCCGCGTCGGCAGACGCGCCGTGAGCAGGTCCCCGGGCTGCTCGAGCGGTACCAGCTTCGGAGGAGCAGGCTCACCGGGCAACTGGGCGCGGTGGTCAAAGAACTGGCCGGGCGCCGGCGAGAGGATGCACGGGGAGGCTCATAGCCTCGATCCTGTACCGAAACCCGGCTCTGTGACGGCTGTTTTTACGACATTGATTCCGGTCGGGGTTTCGGACGCTTCCGAGAGGTCGACGACCACCCTCGAAGCCAATTTTTGATCTTGTCCGTTACTGAGGACTTCCGGACACAAAGATCACCATCACGCAACGCACCCGCCAGCAGCACCCCGGCTACCAGACCCCGAATCCAGCCCACCTGCATCCGCACCAGAAACCTCGTCAACGGCCCCCAGAACACCCCCGCCGACCTCGCACGGAAGGGCTAAACGAGGGCTTCGTTCCAATGCAGGTCCTACCATTCTTCCAGGAGAGGCTCGATGCGGGAGTCCCGGGCGACGGCGTCGACCCATGCCCAGCTGTAGGGCAGGTAGGCCGCCAGGTCCAGACCGTGCTCAGGGTTGTCGTCATCGACGTGGCGCATGCCGATGGTGACCACCACGACCAGGTGAGCCCCCAGGCCGGCCAGTGTCGGACCCGCGGACTCCACGCCCTTCCACCGGGTCCATGCGGCCTGTTTGGTGAGGGCGGCCGGCCGGCCGATCGCCAACCGGCTCGTCCCTGCCCGGCGGGCGTTGCCCACGATCGTGGTCTGCACCCGGGCCGCCGCGCGGCGCACCTCATCAGCGGCGTCCAGCGCCTCCTCGTGCCGTCCGACCCGGGTGGCAGTCATCTCCGCGCTCACATACCGATCGAACTCATACGCCCAGAACCCGGGATCCTGCCGGTCGTAACTGAACTGCTGGGGAACTGCCTCGTCACTCATGATGCGTATCGCTCCGCACACTCAACGTAATCGTCAGAGTCTTTGACGGTCGGGCCCAGCTCGTTCCCGGCCCTCTGAGGACGAGCCCCCGGAGACCGCACACGAGGGCGGGCAGTATTAATAAACCGATTGACGGTCTATCATTGACTGCAGATGTTACGACGAGGGACGGCTGTGCGATGAGAGTGCTGGTTACGGGCGGTACGGGTGTGCTGGGTCGCGTGCTGGTGCAGCAGCTGGATGGCCTGTCCGAGGTCCGGGTGCTGAGTCGGCGAGCGCCGCAGGGGGCGGGGTTTGTGCGGGGCGACCTGGAGACAGGCGAGGGGCTCGCCGACGCGGTCGATGGTGTGGATGTGATCGCCCATTGCGCGAGTGCGGCTGATTACTGGCGGCCCAGGCGCGATGTCGCCCAGACTCGCCGGCTGGTGGGGGCGTTAGGGGACGCGCGTCCGCATCTGGTGTACGTCTCGATCGTGGGTGTTGATCAGGCCTCTTTCGGGTTTCTCCGTGCGAAGCTGGAGGCCGAGCGCGTGGTCGAGGAGTCGGGGTTGCCGTGGACCGTGCTGCGGGCCACCGAGTTCCACGATCTGCTTCTGATGTATTTGATGCGGCTGGCGAAGGGCCTGGTCGCCGTTGTGCTGCGCGGGTCGTTGCTCCAGCCGGTCGATGTGGGCGAGGTCGCCGCGCGGATGGCGACGTTGGTCCTGGGGCCGCCGGGTGGTCGGGTGCGCGAGCTCGGTGGGCCGCGGGTGGAGAGCATGGAGGACCTGATGCGCGCCTACCTCGCCGCGGCGCGCCAGCGACGCCGGGTCGTCACGATTCCCGTGCCGGGCAGACTCGGCGCGGGTTTCGGCATCGGTGACCACTTGCTGACCGACGACGACCGCGGCACCGTGACCTTCGATGAGTACCTGCGCTCACGCGTCGACGCTGACGGCCTCATCTCACATCCCTACACCCCTTGAAGGGCATATGGCTCGGACGGTGAACGTGGAGGCTCATGCGCGCCGCCGCGATGAGTTCCTCGACGCTGCTCAACGGCTGATCGAGTCTAACGGCTACGACCAGATGAGCATCCAGGATGTGCTGGAGGACGTGGGCACTTCCCGGGGGGCGTTCTATCACTACTTCGGATCGAAGCATGAGCTGCTGCTGGCCGTGGTGGAACGCTTCGGCCAGGCACTGGCGGCCTTCCTCACGCCGATTGCCGTCGACCCCGAGCTGTCGGCCACCGAGCGGCTACGCAAGGTCTTCGCCGCGTTGACCGTGCGCAAGGGCCAGGAGCACGAGGCGCTCGTGAGCACTCTGCGGGTCTGGTACTCCGACGGCAATGTCCGGGTCCGCCAGAAGGCCCGAGTGGGGATCATCGATCACCTCACGCGTTTGCTGCAGGTCATCGTCGCGCAGGGTGTGCGCGAAGGCGTATTCGTGATCTCCGATCTCGAGATGACCAGCCGTGTCGTGGCGACTCTGCTTCAAGACCTCAACGACGAGCTCGCCGACCAGGTCTACGTCAATGAAGTCCCCGCCGTTGAGCGCATCTTCGCCGCTTTTACCTGGGCCATCGAGCGGATTCTGGGTGTGCCTGAGGGGTCGGTAGCGCTCGTTGACACGACGATTCTGTGTGCCTGGTTCGACCCGGACCAGGAGCAGACCGCCGACAGTACCCAGCCGTCGGAAACAAACCGGGAGAGGTAAGCCCATGGCGAGGTTCAAGACCATGCGGGCAATTGGATTGGCTGCCGCAACGCTCGTCGTGTTCGTGGTCGTTATGGCCATGGGCGGGGCGTTGCAGGCTGGGCTCGCGCCATGGCCGGGCATCGCTGTCGCCGTCCTGGCAATCGCTGCGTTCGCGGTGCCTCGGGAGCGCAGATCCTTGATCGTCGCAGCACTGCTCGCGGCGAGTGGCATCGTCGGCGTCGTCTATGCCTTGATCAGAACAGACTTCTTGGCGGCCGCCTCGTTTCCTGGCCCGATCTTCGGAATCATCCTTGGAGTTCCGATAATCGGATTAGCCGTGGCAGAAGCTGCTGGGGCTGTACGGGGACGAACGGCCTAGGCCGGGCCGGCCGCCCGCCTCGGGCGCGTGATCCGTTTTCTACGACGCCTGGCGGCTCTACTCCATCACGCGCCTCAACCCACCACCTGCCTGGGCGGGCGGATCTGGAGCGGATGCTGATCGTCGGTGTTGAGTGGGGTACCGATGGCGTGCGGAGAACGCTTAGGTCGGAGAACGCTTAGGTCGGGGCCAGAGCCACGCGGGTGTTGGGTGAGCAACAGTTCTTGAGTTGAGTTCGCTAGAGCTCCCCTAACTTCCCCCCACCTGGCCTGCGAGCTGGGTCTTCTCACGTTCGCCGGATGGATCACGACCACCTGAAGTAGCTTCACTCTCCGCGAAACAACAGTCACTGGAGTGACGGAATAGCGGCTGGGGTGAAGTCGGGAGGTGCGGGTAGGCGCTGGCAGTCGTACGGGATCTGCGCGAGCACCACGTCGGACACCGCACCATCATCAAGGCGCTCGCCTGCGCCGACCCGCCCAAGCGAAAGAAGATCCACCGCGAGCCCGCTGGCCTGACCGGACTCCACGACCACATAGACACGATGATCGAGACGAACCCTCGGATCACAGTCGCAGCGATATGGACACGCCTCGCCGACGAATACGGCAGCGCCGTCGCCTACCCGACCCTCCGCGCCTACGTCACCAGCCTCCGCGGGCAGGACAACACCGGGCAAGATTAACTGAGACAAACCCGCGTCGACGGCACCCAGACCTGAGACAGGACACAAACTGACTACGCATGAAGCTCGACCGCACCAAGGTCGAGGCCGAAGAGGCAGAGCAACTCCCCGATGGAGTCGTCGATGTGGATCTGTACCGTGAGCTGGGCAGCGCGTGATCAGCGGTCAAGCTCACGCATCTCGGTTCGAGCCTTGCGCAGCTTCTCGTACGCCTTCTTAGCCTTCTCGGCTTCGGCCCGTCCGTCGTACCAGGAGGTTTGTAACTTAGGGAGCCACGCGCTGATCCTGTCGGGATGCTTGAAGAGGTACACCACCGTGGAGATGACGTCTGCGCCACTTACGCCAGACGTAACCAGCTCCATCGTGAGTGGAGAGTTCATCGATACATGCCGAAGCCGTATCGACGCCAGGTCGAGGTCCCTACGCTGGACCACACCCTCCACAGACTGCCTCAGATCCTCCTTGTCTGCTATGAGAATATACAGATCCTCAGCAGCCCTATGAGGGATAGTCCGCTGTCCTGGTGACGACCGAGCCTCCACGATCGTCTCGTAGATCTTCCACCCGACGTTGACAACGTCAAGAAGGGTGCTCAACGCCGAAACGAGATCCAGAACTTCGACGAGGGACGGCCCACCTGACGTCAGAGCTTTCCCACCGTCTGGGCGATCGATGACTACCTCTAACCCCTTTTCGGCGCGGCTACGGCTACCTACAACGAACTCCGTCACAGTTTCCGAAGCCTAGTTCGTTGAGCGGGGACTGTACGGTTTTCGGCTCTGTCCCGTAATCGGTGGTGGCGTTGAGTCATCTTCATTGCAGCAGGATGCGGTGGCGCAGAAGGTCGAACCCGGCACGGCCGTGCATCTGCCGCATGATCCTCTTCGTGCGGGTGTTCACGCCTTCGGTCCGGCCGTTGTGGTGCGGAAGGGTGAGGGCGGCGTTCACGGCGTCGCGGTCGAGCCCGCGGCAAGCACCGATCACCAGATATCAGCACTGTTTCTGTGATTGCGGGCGGCCCGAAGATCGGGAAGGCTGACCGCATGGATGCTGACGGCAGGACCACGTCTATGAGGGCCGTCGGCCCCTACACCCTCGTCCGGCGGCTCGGCGAAGGCGGTATGGGCGTGGTGTATCTAGCGAGTGATCCCTCGGGGCGGCGTGTCGCGCTGAAGGTGATGAAGCCGGACAAGGCACTCCAGCAGGAGTTCCGGCGGCGTTTCGAACAGGAGGTCGAGGCGGCCCGGCGGGTGGCACGGTTCTGCACCGCGCCCGTGCTGGATTCCGGGGTGGACAACGGGCTAGCGTACCTCGTGACCGAATACGTTAAAGGTCCCGACCTGGCTGCCGTGGTCGAGGCGCAGGGGCCGCTCGCGGGCGCCAACCTGGAGGCGCTCGCGGTCGGTGTGGCCACCGCCCTCGCCGCCATTCACCAGGCCGAAGTGATCCACCGCGATCTCAAGCCCTCCAACATCCTGCTCAGCCCCCTCGGCGGACCCCGCGTCATCGACTTCGGCATCGCTCAACTCGCCGACACCCTGGGCACCCAGTCGTTGATCGGCACACCCGCCTACATGTCACCGGAGCAACCCAGAGGAGAGCGGGTGAGCACCGCGAGCGACGTGTTCGCCTGGGGCGGCGTGATCACCTATGCGGGGACCGGCAGGCCGCCCTTCGGCGTGGGCGGCGCCGCTGAGCTGATGTACCGGATCGTGCACGATGCGCCAGGGCTGGACGGCCTGGACAACCGGCTGCGTCCTCTCGTGGAGCAGGCGCTGGAGAAGGATCCCAGCCGCCGTCCTTCCGCACAGCAGTTGCTGGACCGGCTGCTCGGCCGGCAACAGGTGACGGTCCAGAGCGCCACTGAAGTCGTCGAGGACATTTGGACTCCTGTCGACGGGGCCGGGGCGATCATCGCCGCTGAGGCCTTGCGTCGGCGGCGGCGGCGATGGATCCCCGCGGCCGCGGTTCTGGGCGCCGTCGTGGTGACGGCGGCGATATTGCTCGTCGTGTTGTGGCCGGGAGGGCTGGGCGGTCGCTCGTCGCAGGGCAGCGCGCTGGCTCAGCGGGACGTGCCGAGGAACGGCTACAACCTGCAGGTGCGGATCGACTCGCTGAGCCGCGACAGCAAGACCGTGACACTGGAATGGTCGGTGAAGTTCGTTTCCGCGAACGCCGCGGGCGGCAGGTGGGAGCCGGGCTCCGCTTTCGGGAAAAACGAGATGGTCCCCACCTACAGCACCGATGCCGTCGTTCTCATCGATCCGGCCACCGGCGGCAGGCATGCCACCGCGAGCAATGACACGGGCTGCCTCTGCTCGGACCTGCGCGGCCGGGCGTGGACGAGCGGCGAGACCGCGTCCTTCTACAACGTCTTCACCGACGTGGCTCCGGCGGCCGAGGAGGCAAGCGTGGACATCCCCGGCATCGGCCTCTTCTCGGGGATCGCGATCGAGACCCGGCAGTGACACCGTACTGAGATGACGCCCGGCCTTGGGCCACCGGAGTTCCCGCTGGCAGAACTTGCAGCCGTGCTGAAAATCATCATGGGAAATGGGACGCGTCTCACGAGCCCAAGGTCATAGCGTGCCGACCACCGAGATCAACACCACAGCTCGGCGATCTTCAAACACCTCCACGTGCGGAAAACGGGCTAGTGTCCAGGTTTTGAGTTTCGTCGTCTAAAGAAGGGATGGCGCGCAAACCACGACGTGCGCTCGTGTTGAGCGCGGACGAGCGACGGATGTTGCAGGGGTGGGCCCACTGTATCGAACACGTGTACGGCTGGCATAGGGCTGGGTTGTCATGCCGGGTCCGGTGTTTCTCCAGACCCCGGCGGTGACGCCTGCGTACCGTGAGGGCGTTTGCCATGGTAATCCGGCCTGGGAGGTCCTGGTGGCACGTCCGGGAGCATCGGGCGCCGGCGCAGTACCGCACGCAGTGGCGGGCAGGGCGGCCGCGCCGGCTGCTGGTACGGCTGGCACTGTCGGTGGCCTCCTTCGCGGTGGCGGCCTGGGCGTGGAGCTGGTGGGTGGGGTTGGCGGCCGCCGCGGTGGCGGCGGCGGCCGACACGTTCCAGCGCTGGCGGGTGCATCCGCCGGCGGCGGCCTGGCGCAAGGGCGCGCGGGCCACGGCGCGCCGGCTGCGTGCGCTGGAGCTGGCCGGGTACGCGGTGCTGCATGACCGGCAGCTGCCGCGGTCGAAGGCGAATATTGGTAACTGCGGCTAACAGAACCTGCGGAATGAGTCAGGTTGTTCTTATCGGAGTGAACGGGACCAGCATCTGGCGCCTGGCGCCGACATGGGGGCAGCCTGTAGCAGCAGGACGTGATGCGCGTCGGCTTGTGTGAACGCCAGTGCGACGCTAAGAATCAGCGATGTGTTATATAAGCAAAGTCCGGTATAGTCGCTGTCGTGCACGCCTTCGACATACTCGGTGACCCCGTGCGCCGACGCATTCTGGAGCTGCTCGCCGACGGTGAGCAGACCTCCGGGGCAATCACGGAGATCATCCGGGCGGAGTTCGCCATCTCCCAGCCGGCTGTCTCCCAGCATCTGCGCGTGCTGCGTGAGAACGGGTTCGCGTCGGTCCGGGCTGAGGGGGCTCGTCGGTTCTACGCCGTGGAGGCCGGGCCGTTGAGCGAGGTTGACGCGTGGTTGGACCGGTTCCGCAGGTTCTGGGACCAGCGACTCGACGCACTGGAGACCGAGCTCGCCCGCGGCAGGCGTATTACCCGGAAACCCGCCAACGACGAGCCCGGCAGGCCCAACGAAGAAGCGTAGGCACGAGGGGTTCCCTACCGAACGGAGCATGACGATGAAGGATGTACTCGACGAACTGTCCGCGGCCCGCCGGAAGATGGGCACGGCGACCCTGCCCGCCGGTGAGGCCTACACGATGGAGCTGAGGCGTCGCTACGACGCGTACCTCGATGACGTGTGGGACGCCATCACCAACCCCGAGCGACTGAGTCGCTGGATGAAGCCGGTCACCGGCGACCTGCGCCTCGGCGGGGCATTCGAGCTGGACGGCGGCGAGCATGGCGAGATCCTCCGGTGCGAGCCGCCGCGCTTGCTGCGGGTGTCCTGGATGTTCGGGCCCGGCGCGGACGAGTGGCCAGGCACGAGCGAGGTCGAGGTGCGCCTGTCTCCTGGCTCGGCCGGGGACACCGAGTTCGAACTGGTCCACGCTGCGGCCGTCGGAGAGCCCATGTTCCCGACCTACGGTCCCGGTGCCGGCGGCGTCGGCTGGGACCTGCATCTCCTCACCCTCGCCAGCTTCCTGGGCGACGGCGAGGTTCTTGACCACGAGGAGTTCAGGGCATCGCCCGCCGGACGCGAGTTCAGCCGGCGCAGCGCCGCCGCCTGGGGCGAGGCTCACCTGGCCGGCGGCGGCGAACCGGGCCACGTCGCGGCCGCGGTCGAGGCCACCACCGCGTTCTATCTGCCCACCGGGGACGCGCGATGAAGTACGCCACCTCGCTTGAGATCGCGCTGCCTCGCGACGAGGTGCTCCAGCTGATCGCCGACCCCGCGCAGACGCCGAAGTGGCTGCGTGGCTTGGTGCTGCACGAGACGGTGAAGGGGGTGCATGGCCAGGTCGGCACCACCTCGCGCGTCGTGTTCCAGATGGGCAAGCAAAGGATGGAGGCCACCGAGACCATCACGCGCCTGGAGCCAGCGGACCTGCATGCAGTACCCAGCTCGGTCGTCGTGCACTACGAACGCGAGATTGCCGCCGAGGGCATGTGGCAGGCCCAGCGCGACCGGCTGATCGAAACCGGTCCGGACGCGACGCTGTGGGAGAGCGAGAGCGAGTTCCGGTTCGAGGGGTTGCTGATGCGGCTGGTGGGGCTTCTGATGCCCGGCGCCTTCCGCAAGCAGTCGGAACAGCACATGCAGGACTTCAAGCGTTTCGCCGAGCAAGGCAAGGACGTCCGAGAAGAGACGGACTGATCTGCCGTCACGCTCGGCGATGGCCATGTAGGCGGGTTCTGTGCGGTGGACGATGAGGACATGATCTTCGAGGAAGAGGCTATCGAGACGTCGACTTGGCGGGGACGGTTGCGGCGTATCGGGCCCAGTGGCCGCCTTCCTGGGTCCAGGCGGTGGCGGTCTCGGGGCTGATTCCCAAGAGCTCCGTGAGAACCGCAGCGGGCAGTTGTGTAGAGAGTCCTATGCACTCGAGGAAACCGCGGGCGTCGTAGCGGGTCGTGGTTCCGCCGTCGATCCACTCGTCCAGGTGAACCTTGGTGCAGTGCTGGAGGTCGGTGCCATGTTCGCCCAGCCAGATGAGCAGGGCGACAGCGGCGCGGATGCTGGCCCGGACCGCTGTCGCCTGGGTTGAGGTGACCGGCTTCTTCGCGGCCTGGCGCCGAAGGCGCCGCAGGTGGTGCCAGGTCGCGAAGCGCCGGACGAGCTTGCGTTCGCCGTCGTCCGGGACGGCCTCGGTCGCCGAGGCGATCCACTGTTCCAGGGCCGCGAACCGTTCGTCGCGTGCGGGCAGGACACCGGCGGTGACCAGGGCGGCCCGCAGGAAGGCCACGGACTTGTTCGGCAGGAGCGCGTCCAGGCCCTCGTGGGTGGGCGGGCAGGTGCCGTCCGCGAGCGCGTCGAGGATCGTGCGGGCACTGGGCCGTTCCAGCCAGCTCAGTCCGGCCTTTGCCCCGCCGGCGACGAGGACGTCGTGGACCGGCTGGAGGCCGGGGCGCATGGCACCGTCGCGGGAGAGCGCTTGGCGGACCTGCTGGTCATGGACGCAAGAGTGGCAGCGGCCGTAGCTGTGCAGATACTCGACCGTCCCGCAGAGCCGGCAGGGGTTGAAGGAGATCGGGTTCTTCTGCCAGCAGGTCTCGCAGAGGTGACCGTCCTCGGTCCGGGCCGCGGCGTGCTTGTTCTTGCCGCAGCCCAGGCAGGTCCGGCGGGCGCGTGAGCAGGTGTCGCAGCGGGGCATCCCGGTCGCGGCCCGGTAGCAGCGTCGCGGCCCTTTGCCGCAGAACGAGCAGATCCGCAGGGTCGGCCGGAAGCAAGCGCGACAGAGGGGACCGTCCTTGGTCCGTCGCCCGATGGGACGGACCCGGTCGCAGAGAACGCAGGTGATCACCCGGTCGGCCTCGTGACGCATGCAGACCGAACACAGCGGGGTTCCGTCTTCGCGGCGGGTCGCGACCGCCCTCTCCTTGCCGCAGTGTCCGCAGGGCGCGGAGTTGGACTTGCGATAGCACGTCAGGCAGCAGCGACTGCCGTTCAGCACATGGGAGAGCGGTCGGACCTCGCCGCAGCAGGGGCAGGCCGGGGCGGTGACCGAGACGCCGGCGTCGGTGAGCGCGGTGATGAGCCGGGCGGCCCGCGCGGACCCCTTGGCTCCCTCGCCGGTCAGCAGGCCCGGCGTGTCCTCGATCTTCCAGAGCAGCCGGAACATCAGATAGACGTTGCCGACCGGCGCGACGGACTCGACGGCCCGGCGGACGGCCGCGGGATCGGCGTCCTGGGCGACGGCGTTGACGGCCGCGGTGATCAGGTCGACCGGGTCGCCGTCGGGCAGTGTGAAGCAGTCGCGGCAGATCGCCTCGCCGGTGCGGGTGCGGCGATAGATCCGGGCCGGCCGGGAGCACTCGACACAACTCAGTGACGAGGCGCGGATCCTGTGGTCGCAGGGCTGGCAGATGCGCTTGCCGTCGGCCCGCAAGCTGGTCAGCTTCTTCGTGCTGCCGCATTCGGGGCACTTCGGCAGGACGGCCCGGCGCGAGCCGTGCGCGAGCAGGGCCCGGACGAAGTCGCCGATCACGGCCGGGCCTTCGGGATGGCCGGACATCAGCAGGTCCGGGTCGTCGGTGAGGGCGCGGGCCAGGCGGCGGCGCTTGGCACGGGACGCGGCGGCATCGGCGACCGCCTGGCGTACGACTTCCTCGGCCAGGTCCGGCTCGATGCCGGCCATGACGGAGACGACGATGTCGTCCGGTTCGGGCAGCGGAACAGCAGGTGCAGTGGTCATTTCTCCGGGCCGGTGATGCGTGCCCGCTTCGGGCGGAAGGTGCCGATGCCCGCCTCGGTGCCGTCAGCCGTGCGCTTGGAGCGGGTGGCCTTGGCGGCGACGGTCGGCCTGATCAGGTCGTCCATGGGACAGCCGAAGATGTCGATCAGGGCCATCAGGACCTTCAGGCTCAGCCGTTCCGGCTTCTCCGTCACCAGCCGATAGACCTGGCTCGTGGACAGCGTCACCCCGCGCTCGGCCAGCAGCGGCTGCAGGGCCGCCGTGGTGAACATGCCCTGCTCGGCCATGATCTCGCGCAGCCGCCAGGTGTAGTCCAGCTTGGCCGTCATCCGGTGCCTCCCCAGTCCGCGTCCCGTTCGAAGGCCCGGTCCAGGGCCTTGCGCATCATTGTGTTCATGAAGTCACCGCTGACCGCCGTGTAGATGGCCGTCGTGCTGGCGTAACGGTGCCCGACCTGGTCCTGCACGAATTTCGGGTCGGCGCCGTCCTCGATCTGGTGCGTGACGTGACTGTGGCGGAGCGAGTGCGGAGTCAGCTCGGGCGGCAGGCCGATCGCGTCGCGGTAGGAAGTGAAGCGGTCGTTGACCTCGCGCGGCTGCAGACGGCCCCCGCGTTCGGTCAACCACAGAGCCGGGTGGTCCGGGACGCCGAACCGCGGACGAATGTTGACCACGTAGTCCTCGACGGCCTCCACCGCCCACGGCATCACGCTGGCGACGTTCCGCCGCCGCGGCGGAGAGCCCTTCGTCGCCTTGCCCCAGCGGACCTGCAGCATCCCGTACCGGCCCAGCTCAGGCGCCGCCGCGTTGCGGTGGAAGTCCACCAGGCCGAGCTTGCAGCCCTCGTTGCGGCGCAAGCCCCAGCCGTAGAGCACCTTGAACAACGTCGCGTCGCGGTAGGCGGCCAGGGCGCCTTTGCGGCGGCTGCGGGCGGCGACGTCGATCCGGTCGTCGCAGTAGTCGAAGAACTTCTGCAGTTCCTCCCGGGTGAACGGCCGCCTCTCGCCCTGGCCTTCGTAGTCGGTCAGGTGCTGGACGGTGTTCCACTCGTGGCAGATCTGCACCGGGTGCGTACCGAACCGCTTCTCGCACTCGGCCGCCCACTCGTAGGCCGGGCTGATCAGGAAGTCGCAGAACAGCCGCACCGTCAGCTGGTAGGACCGCAGCGTCGAGTGGGACAGCCCCTTCTCGCTGATCAGGGACACCATCCACTCGTCCATGTGCGCGGCCGTCCAGTTCCACGGGTACTCGTTCGTGAACGTGGCGAACCGGCGCAGCTGCCCGTCGCGACCCTTGACCGTCTTCTTGTCGAGCCGCCGGCCACCCCGCTGCTGCTTAGCGAACCCGCTGAGCATCGCCTCGAAGACCGCGTCCTCGGGATGCAGCAGGGCAACCCCGTCCACCAGCTCCAGCCGGGCCGCACCCGCTATAGGCGGTCTTGCACCGTTCGACACCCCACACATCCTTCCCGCTGAGTGCACGAATCTTGCATCAGACGGGAAGTTCCTAGCAAACTTGCATGTCACAGGCTTGGTGTACGGTGGCGAGCAGGCGGGGCATTGTCCGAGATCGGCGGCTTGCGGCCCTTCGGATCGTGCATCAGATGCAATACCGCGCAGTTGGACCACCTGGTGATCGGCCGGGGCGGCGTGGTCGTGGTCGACTCCAAGCGTAGTTGGTCTTCCAGCGGTTCGCCCGGTTAGACGCCGCCCGCAACAAGGACACCGGCGGCACCGGCCTGGGCCTTGCCATCGCCCGGCAGATCGCCGAGACCAGCGGGGGCACTGCGCCTGCCGAAAATTACATCTGCCCAGGTCATGACCATGTGAGGACTTCGCGTGGCGGCGCGAACTTCGGCCACCCAGGAGACGGAAACGCGTGCGGCAGGATGATCAGTCGTGCTCCTTCGCCTGGCCTACCTCACCGTCACGAACGCCTTCGCCGCACTGCGGTTGCTGCCCATGGGCGATCGGGACAAGGACGTCGAGATTCTCGCCCTGCGCCACCAGATCACCGTCCTTGAACGCCAACTCGGCGCCGACACCAGAGTGAGATTCGCGCCTGAGGACCGAGCCTTTCTCGCTGCGCTCCTGACCTCGCTGCCCCGCGAGGTCCTGCGCCGACTGCGGCTCCTCGTCCGGCCGGACACCGTCCTGCGCTGGCACCGCCATCTGATGAAACGGCGTCACGCCCGTGCCTGCCGGCCGAAGCGGCCGGGGCGCCCGCCCACGGTCCGCTCCATCCGCGCTCTCGTCCTGCGCCTGGTCCGGGAGAACCCCGGCTGGGGATATCGGCGGGTGCATGGTGAGCTCGCCACACTCGGCGTCAAGGTCGCGCCGTCCACGGTCTGGGAGATCCTCAAGCAAGAAGGCCTTGACCCGGCACCCCAGCGGGCATCCACCACGAGGGCCGACTTCCTGCGCTCGCAAGCCCACGCTCTGCTGGCCGGCGATTTCATCGAGACCGTCACCCTGAACGGGCAGCGCCCGTACATCCTGGCCGTCATCGAGCACGCCACCAGGCGCATTCGCGTGCTGGGCACCACCGCTCACCCGACCGCCGGCCGGGTCGTCCAGGCGGTCAGGAATCTCGTGATGGACTTGGAAGATGCGGGCCGCCGGGCGCGCTTTCTGACCCGAGACCGGGATGGGCAGTTCCCCGCCCTCATGGACGAGATCCTCGCCGACGCAGGTATCCAGACCGTACTTACCGGTATCCGGATGCCACGAATGAACTCGATCATGGAGCGATGGGTGCAGTCCTGCCGCCACGAACTCCTGGACCGCTGCCTGATCTGGAACGGACGCCACCTGCGGCACGCCCTACGCGAGTACGAACTGTTTTATAACCGGCACCGAGCCCATCAAGCCCTGAACCAAGCCGCCCCGCTGCGTACCGTCATGGACCCGATCACGGGCCCCGAACGAATCATCGACCTCAACATACGCCGACGAGACTCGGCGGCATCCTCCACGAGTACTCACATGCCGCTTGACCTGCACGGATGGAGTTTTCGGCAGGCGCAGTCCACTAACGCAATCCCGTGTAGCGGGTGACAGCAGTCTTACCGGAACTCGCCGAGTAGCTTGCCGCTGTCCATTTCAACTCCATTTATAGATAAATATCCGTTCCCCCAGGAACGGCCGGTCCAGTCCTTACGGCACGGCGGCGGTCGCCGTGCGCGCTTTCGAGGCTTTGTGCTTGCTGTTCCGCGCGAGCTCGGCGGCTTCTGCGGCGGGTCGCGCGGGTTCACGGCACTGCCCGGCCGCGGGCTCGCGGTGCGAGTGGCGCGGCTCCCCTCCTGCGGCGGGCTGCGGGACGCGTGCCTCCAGCGCGGCGAGGCGGCGCCGCTGCCGCAAGACCTCCTCGTCGAGGCGGGCGAGGGCTCCGTTGGCGGTATGGGCCAGCTCGGCGAGCTCGCCGTGCCCGGACGGGACCGGGAGGCGGCGGCTCAGGTTGTCCAGGGTGATCTGCGCCAGCTGGGCGCGCATGGCCTCGACGGGGCGCAGCGCCCGGCCCACGACGGCCCAGGTGCCGGTGCCGGCACCGGCGGCCAGCGCGAGCACCAGGCCGGCCAGGAGGTATTCGAGGCGATGGCCGCGGAGCACGCCGGGAATGTCGCGGGCGGCCAGCACCACCGGGGTCGAGCCCGAGAGGACGGCCACCACCATGTACCGGCCGTCGGACACGTGTTTCACCGGGTCGTCGGGGGTGGGGCGGAGGCTCGTGAGCGGGGCCCGGCCACGGGCGGCGGCGCTGGTGGCCAGGACGGTGCCGTGGTCGTCGATGATCTGGATGAGGCTCACGTCGCCGGAGGCGGGCAGCGGGTCGGGAAAGGCGGCAGACGGGGCGGTGCGCGCGGCGGCGATCCACTGGCCGGCCACGTCCTCGGCCTGCGCGTAGAGGTGTTCAGCTGCGATGTGGCGGACGGCCAGGCCGGCGGTGGCTCCGAGCGGGGCGAGGACGACCAGTGCCAGCAGTGAAACGATCACCGTGCAACGCCCGCGGACGGATCGAGGGCAGTGGATCACGGTCACGGTTCTCCTTTCGGAATCAACGCCCGCTGGGCGACGGCATCCCTGATAGTGATGACTCGGCTCAGATCGTTGTGACGGCGAGGCTGCCCAGAAGCGCGAGCGCGTGCTCGGACGGGCTGTCGCGTTCGGTCTGAAAGACGATGAGCTGATGGCCGGGCAGGCGCTGCACGTCGAACACGTCGCAGAGCAACGTGACGTCGCCGATCTCGCGATGGCGCATGCGCTTGAACCGGTGCGCGTCGGTGACCAGGTCGTGCCCGGCCCACAACCGGCGGAAGTCACGGCTCTGCTCGGACAGCTCGCCGACCAGCGCGGCCAGCTCGGGATCGTCGGCCCCGGTCCGTACCGCGTGCAGGGAGTCCGTCGCGGCGCCGGCGATGTGGTACCACTCCTGGAAGAAGTCCGGCGCGGCCGGGTCCAGGAACACCAGCCTGAAGAGGTTGTCGGCGTGCTCCAGCCCGTCCAGCAGCGCCGTGCCCAGGCAGTTGGCGGCCCGTACGTTCATGAGGCGGTCGCAGAGCAGGGCGGGCGTGTCCGTCCAACCGTCGATCAGCCGCCGCAGGTGGGGGCTGACCGGTTTGCCCGCGGCCCCCTCCGGTCCGGGGCACAGCAGCGGACGGGCCAGTGCCCACATTTGCTCTCTCGCGGGGGGCTTCAGCTGCAGCACCCGGGCCAGGCGTCCGAGGGCCCGTTCGGAGGGACGGCGTTCCGTCCCGTCCTCCAGGCGCGTGTAGGCGGCGGTGCTGATCCCCGCGAGCATGGCCACCTCCGCCCTACCCGGTCCGCGAGAGAAGCAGACGGACGCCAGGGCCTCACGACGGGTGCGGAGGAAGTCACCAAGAAGCTTACTGCTGTCCATTTCGTCACCGTATGTCGGATCCTAGAGTCCAGGGTGACCGTGCGGCACCCAGGAACCCCGGGTTTGAATCCGCACGTCAGCGGGCAACGCGCAGGAGAAAGGCGAGCGGGCGAGGGCGCCATCGACGACCCACAGCCATACGTGCGCCGGCCCGCGAAACGGGCGAGGCGCTGATGTAGGTGAGCACCTCCCGCCAGTCCTGACCCACCCTCTGACACCCTTCAACCTGAAGAGCGGCGGGCATGGTCAGCAAAGGCGCTGCCGCACATCTCAACCCTGCCGCTTCCTGGCCATCGCGCCCCGAGTTCCGATAACGCTACCGGTCTTCTGATCCCCGTTGGCCAGTAACGTTGTGGCCGTGAGGGCCGCGGGTGTGCAGATGGCCGACGGTGGCGGCAAGTAGGGAGCAGCCCCAGAGCAGGAAAACAGGGTACGTTCCGGCGAAGCCCCAACTGCCGTCGAGGGCCTCGGTCCCGCCGTCGGGCGCGCATATGGGAGTGAACCCGAAGGCCAGGCATGTCGTCATCATCGCGCCGTACTGGCCCACCAGCAGCCCGACCGCCGCCGCGGGGACCACGGCGAGCACGCGTGGCACCGGTCGGCCCCCCACCC
>NZ_JADOGI010000159.1 GCF_015645445.1 Nonomuraea cypriaca
GGGCTCGTTCCACACGGAGCGAAGAGGGCCGCGCACGCCCTCATGGTACGAGACCCGGCCCCTCTTGACGACGAACCCGACCACCCACTCCCCAGAACCTCTCCACGCGCCGATCAGCCCCTGCCCACAAGCACCATCAGCGCCTGACCACCGGCACTGCTCACGCCGTGATCAGGGCCTTGACGACGAGGACCTCCTCGCCGGCGGGCCCGTCCAGGCGGATCGAGACCTCCCAGGCCCCGGCCATGGGGAACAGCTCGCCCTCGGCCAGGAACCGGCCGGGCGCCGGCTCGCGGGCGGCGATCTCGGGCGTGGCATGCCCCATCTCGGGCATCACCGCCGACACCGCCACCGCGTCCGCGTCGCCGGAGTCCAGCCGGACCTCCACCGCGCCGCCTTCCGTGGTCGGCTCGTCGATCAGGACGGTGACGGCGTACCGGGTGCCGACGCTGCTCACCTCGACGGGCTGGGCCGCCATGCTCCGGCCCACGACGAAGAGCACCACCGCCACCGCCACGATGGCGACGGCGATCACGGAGCGCCTCATCGGAGACTCTCCGGCGCGGTGACGTCGACGGTGAAGGGCACGGTCACGATGCGGTCGTTCAGCGCGTACTGTGCCCAGGCGAGATACCGCCCCGCCTCGGGGAAGCTGAAGGTGAAGCGCAGTCGCGGCCCGGCCGATCCCATCTCGTGCACGTGGCCGAGGAAATCGCCGTCCTGGCTGCGCACGATCAGGTGACCGGCCATACCCAGCCAGGGACGTACGGCGCCCGCGGGGCCGAGCTCGATCGTCGCCGGACGACCCGCGACAGGAACAGCGGGCCGCAGCACGGGCGTGCCGGGCTCACGGGCGGGCCCGGACGCTTCCGTAGCCGTGCCCGGCTCACCGGACGCCTCAGCCGACGGCCCCGGCTCACCGGACGCTTCAGCCGACGGGCCCGGCTCACCGGACGCTTCCGCGGACGGCCCCGGCTCACCGGACGGTGAGGGGGTCGCCGGGTCGCCGCCGACGTCGAAGCCGCCCGTGAGGAGCTGGCCGCCGGAGTCCTCCCGTTCCAGCTCGGTGTGCGCCAGGTACCGGCCCGGCTGGTCGGCGCGCATCCGTACCTCCAGCCGCCCAGGACCGGTGCGGATCGGATGGACGTGCCGGAAATATCGCCCGTCCTCGCTGGTGACGACCAGATGGGCGAGCGCCTCGTGATGCATGATGAGGTCGTCCACGGGCCGCCCGGTGGACCCGTCGACGAGATCGACGCGCAAAGTGAACTCCTCCCCCGCCGCCGGACGCGCCGGAACAGTCTCCATCCGTCCCTGCGCGAACGGGCGCCCGCCCGCCGGCGTCGCCGCGACGGGCGCGGCGCCGTCGGGCGGTCCCGGGGGCATCGCCGGCTCGAAGACGACGACCATGGCGGCGACCGTCAGACCGGCCGCGGTGCCGCCGGCCAGCAGCATCGCCGTGCCCCGCCGGGACAGCGCCCCGGTGAGCAGGCCGCCGACCATCAGCAGCCCGGCCACGAACAGGCCGCCGTAGATCAGGAAGTCACCCGCCGAGCCACGGTCCACGAGGACGCGGAACGGCACCACGGCGACCTCGTTCCCCGCTCGCAGCGTGAGCTCGTGCGGGCCGGTCCGCTGGACCTGGAACTGCGTGTACCGCGGATCCCGCGCCGCGCGTACGGAGCCGGAAACGGTACGGCCGTCCGCGACCGAGCGGACCTGCACGCCGATCGGCAGTTCGGTGACCGGCTGGAAGGCGATGACGCCGACGCGCAACGGCCCAGGCACCCGCGTCGTCCCCTTGATCACCACCGTGATCTCGGCGCCCGCGATCGTCTGGGCGAACCGCAGATCCGCACCGGCCGTGACGTTGTGCGCCGCCGCGGGGGTGGCGCACAGCAGGACCAGCGCGGCGACCAGGCAGAGAACCCGGATCATGCCCGTTCGACGTCGACGGCGTTGGGCAGGAACAGCACCCCCAGGGCCAGGCCGACCAGCCCGGCCACGATCGGCGCGCCGGTCCACAGTTCGGGCACGGTGGGCAGGCCGCCGCCCGTCGCCGAGGCGACCCCCATGTACAGCGACCAGGTGACGAAGGCCGACAGCCCGGCGAACGCCCAGTACGCGCCCCGCCGCGCGCCGGACGGGCGCAGCCACAGGATCAGCAGGTCGCTCGCGAGCCCCGCGACCACGAACGTCAGCAGGATCGACAGGTTCCCGAACGCCGTCTGCGCGCCGGGCATAAGGATCATGATCGCGTACATGACGGTCACGGCGCCGAACGGCAGGCGCCAGCGGCGGGCCAGCAGGAGCACGGGGGCGAGCAGCACGACGTTGGAGATGACCATGGCGGTGGCCAGCCGGTCGGCGCCCGGGCCCTCGTTCTGGAGAGAGAACGCGTCGACGACGCGCTGGGCGCCGTACTGCATGGCGTCGCCGTACGACAGGAAGAGCGACACCAGCGTGGCCGCGAACGCGAGCCCGGCCAGCGCGGGGAACAGGCGGCCGAGCGACGGTCGCGCACCCACGTCGGGGGCGTTCCATGCGGAGCGCAGCGGTGTGGTGATGATGAGCAGCATGGTCACGATCAGCCCGAGGTGCGATGGGCTGAACAGGATGTCGATGCTCGTCTCGATGCCGAGCACGGTGTGCCAGATCATGTCGACGAGTCCGAACGCGGCGAACGCGGGCACCGCGATGAGCCCGGCCAGATAGCCCGAGGGCACCGCCGCCAGCCCCTGCCGACCGGTCCTGACATTTCGCCACACCTGGAAGATGATCCAGCCGGAGACCGCGGCGAATCCCGAGTAGAACGCGGCGTGCCAGGGGGTGAAGAACGTCTCCAGCTCTGACTGGTTGGTGTGCGCCCAGGCATCGATCATCAGCCCGATGCCGAACCAGACTCCCAGTAGCGCCGTGATGAGGTCGGTACGCAGTGAGACCCACCTTCGTGGCTCCCCCGAGTCCGCCATTAATCGCCGTATGCCGGCGTCAGCCAATGCCACGTCAAGGCTCCCTTCCGATTGACTACGAATCCTTCCAGACCCGCGGTGTTCCGGAAAGCGAACGAGCGGCTGTCAATGCGGCGCACGGACGGCCGCGCCGCGCTCTGCCCGGGATGGACAGCGGGCCCGCCGGGGTGTGGTGCAGCACCGTGCCGGGCGGGTGCACCGGCGTGACGGGCGGTGTGCGTTCAGGACCGGCAACGAGGACGATGAGGACGGACAGCGCCGTCAGCACGACCACCACGACGGTGATCCACACGATCTCGCGCCTGGACACCTCGCAGGCGAAGCGCTGCGGCCCCATCCGTGGTCGCGCGGCGCTGAGCGCGTCCATGCGGGCGGCGAAGGCGCGGTCTCTCCGCCGGAGATCCTGCTCGATCTCGGCCAGCATCCGGCGCTCCCGGTCGGACAGGCTCATGGCTCACGACCGGATCGGTGTCCCGGCGGACGCGAGCGGGCGGCGGCCGCGCGCGGCTGTCATGCCTCTCTCCCGTCCTTCTGGGCTTCGCCGAGCTCCCGCCAGCCGTACGCGGCGTGGGGGTAGTGCAGGTCGAAGGCCGGGCGTTCGGAACGGATCGGCGGCATGGAGGTGAAGTTGTGCCGGGGCGGCGGGCAGGAGGTCGCCCACTCCAGCGAGTTGGAGAAGCCCCACGGGTCGTCCACGGTGACGCGCGGGGCGTGGCGGGCGGTGCGCCAGATGTTGTAGAGGAACGGCAGCGTGGACAACCCGAGCAGCAGCGCGCCGACCGAGGAGATCTGGTGCAGGTCGGTGAAGCCGTCCATGGCGCTGTAGTCGGCGTAGCGCCTCGGCATGCCGAGCTGGCCGAGCCAGTGGTGCACGAGGAACGTGGTGTGGAAGCCGATGAACAGCGTCCAGAAATGCCACTTGCCGAGCCGGTCGTCGAGCATCCTGCCGGTCATCTTCGGCCACCAGAAGTAGAACCCGGCGAACATCGCGAACACCACCGTGCCGAACACGACGTAGTGGAAGTGGGCCACGACGAAGTACGTGTCGCTGATGTGGAAGTCCAGCGGCGGCGAGCCCAATATGACGCCCGTCAGCCCACCCAGGAGGAACGTGATGAGGAAGCCGACCGCGAACAGCATCGGCGAAGGAAAGACCAGGTGGCCACGCCACATGGTGCCGACCCAGTTGAAGAACTTCACGCCGGTCGGCACCGCGATGAGGAACGTCATGAACGAGAAGAACGGCAACAGCACCAGCCCGGTCGCGAACATGTGGTGCGCCCACACCGTCATGGACAACCCGGCGATGGAGATGGTGGCCCCGACGAGTCCGATGTAGCCGAAGATCGGCTTGCGGCTGAAGACCGGGATCACCTCGGTGATGATCCCGAAGAACGGCAGCGCGATGATGTAGACCTCGGGGTGGCCGAAGAACCAGAACAGGTGCTGCCACAACAGCGGCCCGCCGTTGCCGGGGTCGTAGACCTGGGTGCCCAGCTTGCGGTCGGACTCCAGCACGAGCAGCGCGGCCGCCAGCACCGGAAACGCCATCAGTACGAGCATGGTGGTCAGCAGGACGTTCCAGGTGAAGATCGGCATCCGGAACATGGTCATACCGGGGGCTCGCATGCAGATGATCGTGGCGAAGAAGTTCACCGAGCCGAGGATCGTGCCGAGCCCGGACAACACCAGACCCATGATCCACAGATCCCCGCCGGTCTGCGGTGAGAAGGTCGCGTCGGACAGCGGTGTGTAGGCGAACCAGCCGAAGTCGGCCGCACCGCCGCTGGTGAAGAACCCGGAGACCACCATCAGGCCGCCGAACAGGAACAACCAGAAGCTGACCGCGTTCAGCCGGGGAAAGGCCACGTCGGGCGCGCCGATCTGGAGCGGCATGATCACGTTGGCGAACCCCGCGAACAACGGGGTCGCGAACAGCAGCAACATCATCGCGCCGTGAATGGTGAAGAGCTGGTTGTACTGCTGCCGGCTCACCAGTTGCATGCCGGGCTCGACCAGCTCAGCCCGGATGATCAGGGCCATGATCCCGGCGAGGCTGAAGAACGCGAACGACGCGATCAGGTACATGTAGCCGATCACCTTGTGATCGGTGGACGACAGCCAGGCCGCGATGACCGCACCCGTGCCACGGGCCTGTGCGGGTGCCAGCGGCGAGGCCACCGGCTCGTCGCCGGGCTTGAAAGTGGTCACATCGCTCTCCGTCGTCCTTGCCGGGGCTCACCGACTCCGCCCTGACGATGCGACGCACCATCAGCGACCTGGGGCAACCGGCCTCCGCGCTCCTACCCGGGGCCCCTGGCCGGAATCGCCGGGTTACCGTGACCAGCCGATTTCCTTGCGACCGGATGGTGATCGGTTTCGCCCGCCGCGCGCCGGGCACGTCACTGGTTCGGCGACGAAGATCCGTGGGCATAACGCGCAGGGGCGGGCACACCAGATCATGAACACCTGAAGGGAGACCATATGGAACAGCCAGGCCGAGACGACCGCGGCGGCCCACGTCATCTCTCCTGCACTCCCCTTCCGGCGGTTCAGCTCTACGAGATCACCGTCCTGGACCCGGCGAGCGAGAGCGGGCCTGGCCACTGGCACACGATCGGCTGGGGGGTGGACCGGATGGACGCCGACAGCATCGCAGAGACGTACGTGAGCCGCGCGACGAACCCGTACGACGCCGTACAAGTCCGGCAGAACGGGCTCCTGGTCAGCGAGCACCGCCGCCCCGCGGGATAACCCCCGGGGTTCGGCCGATCATCGTCCGGGTAGGGGAGCCGCCTGCGCCGGGTGCTGTCGAGCTTCGGCACCTCGATGCGCGACCGGGTGGAGGACAAGCTCCCGTACGTCGACGTGCCCGCGCTGGTGGTCCGCGGCGGCAAGGACGGGATGGTCGGCCAGGCCTGGGCCGAACAGGTCACGAGACTGCTGCCGCGCGGCCGGCTGACGGTCATGGACGGGCTGCCGCACATGGTGCCCTACCGCGATCCCCGGGGCCTGGCCAGGGAGGTCACCGCGTTCCTGAGGGAGGCGGCGCCGTGAGGCCGGGCAAGGCGGTGGCGTCGTTCGACTCGGCGAGCGGCATGCTGCGGGCGCTCTCCCGTTTCCTGCACGACCGGGACGTGCCCCTCATCGGTCAGGGTCCCGCGGCGCTCGAGGGCGTCGTGGCGAGCGTGCTCGGCGCCGCGAACAGGTTGCCGCGGGGGCTGCAGGAGAGGGCGTACGCGCTGGGCGGGTGGGCGGAGGCCGTACCGCTGCGGCGGGCCGGTGAGATCCGCTCCGACGCGCCGGCGCGGTGGGTGACCGGCTCGGGGCGCAGGCCGAGCAGGCGCCGCCAGTTCTGCGCCACCTCCAGCGCCCACGACCAGTACGCCAGCTCGAACGCCGGGTTCGCGGCGCTCGCCCGCACCCCCGCGTACGACTCCTGCGCCGGCACCAGCGGCGGCCCCAGACCGTAACCGCCCGGCCCCTTGACCGCGAAGGCGGCCATGAACGCGGCCGTGTCCATGACGACGTCCGCGTACCGCTCCAGGGTCCGGCGGTCGCCGGTCGCACGGCGTACCAGCTCGGCGAGGAAGATCGGGTGAGCACCGGAGAGGATGATCAGGACCAGGAAGCGCAGGCGTCCCCAGCCCGCCAGGCGGGCAGACGGGGGCCGCGGCCTGCGGGTTCCGCGACCATCAGCCGGGTCGCCGAGGCGGCCGGCGTCTCCCGGGCGACCGTGTCACGGGTGATGAACGGCTCCCCCACCGTCAACCCCGAGCTGGCCGCCCGCGTACGGGCCGCGGCCGAGGCGCTCGACTACGAGCCCAGCGTGGCCGCCCGCAGCCTCGCGCTCGGCCGTACGGGCACCGTCTCGCTCGTCGTCCCCGATCTGGCCAATCCGCTGTTCCAGGGGGTGCTGCGCGGGCTCAGCCAGGCCGCGGGCAAGGCGGGGCGCCGGTTGCTGGTCGCCGAGTCCAACGAGGACCCGGAGGAGGAGACGGTGCTCGCCCTGGAGGCGCGGCGCAACTCCGACGGGCTCGTCCTGGCCTCGCCGCGCGCGCCGGACGCGCGGCTGTGCGAGCTGGCCGCCAGGCTGGCGCCGTTCGTGCTGGTCTACCGGGAGATCCCGGGCTTCGGCGCGCCGTCGTTGTCGGTCGACAACGCCGCCGGCATCGACGACGTCGTGGCCCACCTGACCGGTCTCGGCCACCGCCACCTGGCCTATCTTGCCGGTCCGCCGGGCAGCGCGGCCAACTGCGAGCGGCTCGCCGCGCTGCGCGCCGCCACCGGGATCAGGCTCACGGAGCTGCCGTGCGGCTCGATGTTCGACGAGGGTCACGCCGCGGCCCGCGCGGTGGTGGAGTGCGGCGCGAGCGCGGTCGTGGGGTTCAACGACATGGTCGCCTCCGGCGCGCTGACCGGGCTGCACGAGCGGGGCGTCCAGGTGCCCGGCGACGTGTCCGTCACCGGGTTCGACGACATCCCCTTCGCCCGCTACACCACGCCGCCGCTGACCACGGTGTCGATTCCGAAGAGTGAGCTGGGCGCGCAGGCGTGGGAGCGGCTGTGGGCGCTGATGAACGGCGAGAGCGGCGGCTACAACGCCCGCTTCCGCCCCCGGCTGCTCGTCCGCGACAGCACCGGGCCCGTACGGTCGTATTAGGGTGGGCCGGATGCGGCTGGAGGAAGTACAGGGACTGGCCACCGTGCTGGGCGGCCGGGTGACGGCGACACGCACCCTGGCCGGCGGTTTCTCGCACGAGACGTGCCTGCTCACCCTCACCGACGGCCAGGTCGTCGCCCGGCTGGGCGGGCCTGATCCGCGCATCGAGGCCGCCGTCATGGCCGCGGCCCGCCGTCACGTCCCGGTTCCCAGGGTGCTGCACGTCCTGCCGGCCGGCTCGGCGGACGGTGTGACGCGGCCGGCCATGGTGCTGGAACACGTGCAGGGGACGCCGCTGAGCGACGTTCTGAGCCGGGGCAGGTTCGGCGCGGCCGACCTGCGTGACCTGGGCGCGGAGGTGGGGCGGGTGGTCGCGGCCGTCGGCACGGCGACGTTCGGGCGGCCGGGCTTCTTCGCCGACGAGCACCTCGCCGTCCACCCGCAGGCTCCCTGGTCGAAGCAGCTCGCCGAGTTCGCCGTGAGCTGCATGGCCGCCGCCTCCGCCCAGGAGCGGCTGGACCCGGCCACGCGCGCGGCGTGGGCGGACCTGTGCGCCGCCCACGCGCCGGCGCTCGCCGTCGTCGACGGGCACAGCCGCCTCGTGCACGCCGACACCAACCCCAAGAACATCCTGGTCACCCGCACGGGCCGGGGCTGGCGCGTCGACGCCCTGCTGGACTGGGAGTTCGGTTACGCCGGCTGCCCGTACGGCGACGCCGCCAACATGGCCCGCTTCGGCGCCGACTACCCCGCCGGTTTCCTGGCCGGTTTCCTTACGGCGTTCGCCGAGCACCAGCCGACCGGCCTGCCGCTCGCCGAGGACTGGGCCTACCTGGGGCGCGTCCTGGACATGTTCGCCCTCAGCGACCTGGTCACGCGTACCGGCGCGCATCCCATCGCCGACCAGGCGGCCGAGCAGATCCGCCGGTGGGTCGCGGAAGGCGTCCCCCGGCACATCCCCGGCTGACCCGGCCGCCACCCGGCCGTCCTCCGGCCCTCACCCGGCCGGCCTTCCTGCAGGGTGACGGCCGGGTAATGGGTCAGCGGATGATGCGGATGCGGACGATGTCGGTGCGGTGCAGCGTCACGCCGTACGAGATCGGCTCCTCGCCCCGCCCGTAGACGGTCTGCAGCGACCGCACCAGCGGGTAGCCTGCCGGGACGCGCAGCGCGTCCGCCCCGTGGTCCGCGGCGAGCACGGCCTCGAGGTCGGTGACCGCGTGGACCGCCGGGTGGCGGGCGATCCGGCCCAGGAACGTGAACAGGTCCGTCTCGATGTCCAGCATGGGGTGCGGATCGATCGCGTCGTCGCCGATCTTCAGCGGCAGGTAGTCCTTGAGATAGGCGGCGGCGACGCCGTCGACGCTGAAGATCCGGGTCACCAGCCACACCGGCTCGCGCGGCGGCAGGCCGAGCGCGGCGGCGACCGGCGGCGGGGACGGCACGCTCTCGCAGGAGGAGGAGAGCATGTCGACCGTGTGGCCCGCCATCTGGATGCGGTCGCGGTAGGCGACGATCTTCGACATGCTCAGCTGGGCCATGTCCGGCTTGTCGGCCACGAAGGTGCCGACACCCCAGCGGCGGATGATCGCACCCTCGATGGCCAGGGCGCCGAGCGCCTCCCTGACCGTCCCCCTGCTCACGTCGAGGAGCTCCGCCAGGTCCTGCTCGGCGGGCAGCCGGTCGCCCGCCGTGAACTTCTCGTCGAGCAACGCCCGCAATCCCTGCAGCGCGGCCTGCACCGCGGTGTCACGCCGCGCCATGGCGGGCTCCTCTCGTGGCGTCGCCGCCGAGGACGGCGGGTCTACCAGACATTCTCGAGCACGCGGAGGGTGTTACCGCCGATGACCTTGGCGATCTCGTCGTCGCTGTAGTCGTGCTTGACGAGCCAGCCGACGATGTTCGTGAAGTTCTCGGCCGGGTTCTCCAGCCCGTCGACGTACGGCACGCGGGGGTGCTCGGGGGCGGGGTCGCGGTCGTGACCGTAGTTGCCCGCGTAGGTTTTGTGCACTCCCACATGATCACCGAACATCGTGTCGGGTCCGAACGTGACGTGGTCGATGCCGACGAGGTCGACGCAGTAGGTGAAGTGGTCCATCACCGACTCCAGCGAATGCTCCCGGTGCGCCTCCGACAACGTCGTGTGCGGAGCCGCCTCCAAACCGATCACCCCACCCCGCTCCGCACACGCCCGGATCACCTCATCCGGCTTCATCCGATTCGTCGGCCACACCGCCCGCGCCCCCGCATGCGTGATGAACACCGGCACCCGCGAATGCTCGATCACCTCCAGACACGTCCGATCCCCCGAATGCGACACATCGATCGCCATCCCCAACCTGTTCATCCGCTCCACCGCACGACGCCCGAAATGCGTCAACCCCGCATCCGACCGCTCCGCCAACCCCGAACCCAGCTGATTCGCCTGCGAATACGCGATCCCGATCTGCCGCACCCCGAACCCGTACAGGATGTCCAGCCGATCCAGCTCGTTCTCGATCATGGTCGAGGATTCGAGGCCGGCCACGAGCGCCACGCGGCCCTCGCGCTTGGCGGCCCTGATGCCGGCCACGGTCGTCGCGTGGACGACGAAGTCCTGCTTGGCGAGGTCGGCGAGGCGGAAGCCGAGCGCGTAGATCATGTCGTCCCACTTCCAGCCGTGCTCGCTGGTGACGCACGACGCCCCGGCCATGAAGTTGTCGAACACGGCCGTCAGGCCCGAGCGGGCCAGGCCCGCGTAGGCCGTGCGCTGGCGGCCTGTGCGGTTGTACGCGCGGATCTCGCCGGTGTCCGCCGGCAGCACCACCGCGTGCTCGTGCAGCGAGATCGCGATGTGCTCGGCCAGGATCCGGCCGGCCCGCTCCCGCTGCCCGGCGGACAGGCCGCCGTCGTAGGCGGGCACCCGGCTGAGCTGATCGGCCAGCTTGAAGTCGGCGTAGTCGACGCCAGGCTCAAGGTAGCCGTAGGCCTGGTAACCGCGGTAGGAGGCGGACTCTGGCTGCATAAGGGTGATTCCTCCGAAGGTTGGGTGCTAGGCGCCGAGGCGCGCCAGCGGACGGTGATCGGGAAAATGACAGGCGGCCTCGGTCGCCGCCGGTGACGTGACCGCGGACTCGGCCTCGCCCTCGGGTGGCGGCTCGGCGCGCAGGGCGGGCCCGGTCTGGAGTGGCGGTTCGGCGCGCAGGGCGGGCTCGGTCTGGAGTGGCGGTTCGGCGCGCAGGGCGGGCTCGGTCACCGCGCACACGTCCTGGGCCTTCGGGCAGCGGGTGCGGAAGCGGCACCCCGACGGCGGGTCCACCGGGCTCGGCGGGTCGCCGGCGAGCAGGGTGCGGGTGCGCTCGTCCCGGCCCCGCGGCTCGGGGATCGGCACCGCTTCGAGCAGGGCCCGTGTGTACGGGTGCCGCGGCCGGTCGTACACCTCGGACCTGGCGCCCAGCTCCACGATCTTGCCGAGGTACATCACCGCCACCCGGTCGGAGATGTGCCTGACCACGGACAGGTCGTGGGCGATGAACACGTACGACAGGCCGAGCTCGCGCTGCAGCCGCCGCAGCAGGTTGACCACCTGCGCCTGCACGGAGACGTCCAGGGCGGAGACAGGCTCGTCGCAGACGACGACCTCGGGTTCGAGCGCGAGCGCCCGCGCGATCCCGATGCGCTGGCGCTGCCCGCCGGAGAACTGGAACGGGTGCCGGTCGAGGTGATCGGGATCGAGCCCGACGAGCTCGACCAGCTCCTTGATCCGGCCGAGCCTCCGGTCGCGCGGCAGCACGTCGCGGTGGATCTCGAACGGCTGCATGAGCAGCTCCCGCACGGTTTTCCTGGGGTTCAGCGACGTGTACGGGTCCTGCAGCACGATCTGCACCCGCCGCCGCAGCGCCCTCAGCTCGCGCCCGGACGCCGCGTGGACGTCGGTGCCCCGGTAGCGCACGCTGCCCGACGTCGGCGTGTCGAGCCCGACGATCGTGCGGGCCAGCGTCGACTTGCCGCAGCCCGACTCGCCGACGACGCCGAGCGTCTCACCGCGCCCCAGCGCGAACGACACGCCGTCCACGGCCTGTACGGCGCCGCGCCGCCGCCTGAGCAGGCCGCCCTTGACCGGGAAGTGTCTGACCAGGGACTCCACCTCCAGCACCACCTCCCGCCCTGCCGCCTCAGCCTCCGGCGTCGCAGGGCCTGCCATCACGGGCCCCATCACGGGGCCCGCCGTCACAGGGCCCGCCGTCACAGGGCCCGCCGTCACAGGGCCCGCCGTCACAGGCCCCGCGAGCTCAGGCTCCGACCTCTCAGGCGCTGGCATCGAACACCTCCTGACGCAGGTGGCACGCGCTGGCGCGGCCCGGGGCGACCGGTACGAGCACGGGCCGGTCGGACCGGCACCTTTCGATCGCCGTGTCGCAGCGCGGGTGGAAGGCGCAGCCGCCGGGCGCGTGCACGGGGCTGGGCGGCGCGCCGGGGATCGCCCACAGTTCGTCGTCCTCACGGTCCGGCCGCGGCATCGAGCGCAGCAGCCCGCGCGTGTACGGGTGGGCCGGCCGCTCGAAGAGTTCCTCGGCGGTGCCACGCTCGACGATCCGGCCCGCGTACATCACCACGACGTCGTCGGCGACCTCCGCGACGACGCCGAGATCGTGGGTGATGAGCACGAGCCCCATCCCGTTCTCGTGCTGCAACTCCTTCAGCAGTTGCATGATCTGCGCCTGCACGGTGACGTCCAGGGCGGTGGTGGGTTCGTCGGCGATGAGCACGCGGGGGTCGAGCGCGACCGCCAGCGCGATCATGATGCGCTGGCGCATGCCGCCGGAGAACTGGTGCGGGTAGTCGTCCACGCGGCTCGCGGCGGCGGGGATGCGTACCCGCTCCATCAGTTCGACGGCCTTGGCGCGGGCGGCGGAGCTGGACAGCTTGCGCCGGACCCGCAGCAGCTCGCCGAGCTGGTGGCCGACCGTGTAGACGGGGTTGAGCGCGGACAGCGCGTCCTGGAACACCATGGCGACGCCCTCGCCGTTGACCCGCATGCGGGTCCGCTCGTCCGCGGTCACCAGGTCGGTGCCGTCGTAGACGATGCTGCCCGAGGTGATGCGGGCGGGCGGCATGTCGAGCAGGCCCATGATCGTCTGGGCGGTGACGGACTTGCCGGAGCCGGACTCGCCGAGGACGGCGAGTGTACGGCCGGCGTGGACCTCCAGGCCGACCCCGCGCACCGCGCGCACGGTACCCTCCCTGGTGGCGAACTCCACGCTCAGGTCCTCGACCCGCAGCACCGGTGCCGTCATGAGACACCCGCCCTGGCGAGGAAGTCCCTGACCACCCGCTGGAACCTCTCGGGCTCCTCCAACTGCGGCGAGTGGCCCGACTTCTCGAAGATCACCAGCTCGCTGCCGGGGATCAGGTCCGCGATCACCCGCGAAGCCGGCACCGGGGTGCGCCAGTCGTGCCTGCCCACGGTGACGAGGGTGGGGCAGGAGATCTCGGGCAGCCGGGGCGTGAGGTCGTAGGCCGGCATGTTGACGCCGAACGCCGCGTTGTGGGTCCGGTAGTGGTAGGACGTCTCAGCGGCCTTCCGCTCGGCCGCCTCGGGGTCGTAGGCGTGGTCGTAGAGCGGCAGGATGGCCCGCCAGTACTCCTTGAACTGCTCGTCGCCGGTGAAGTTCCCGGTGCCGATGCGCTCGATGACCCATTCGGGGATGGTCACCCGGTCGGTGGTCCTGGCCCGCTCCACTGCGAGGTGGTCGTAGTCGGTGTTGGCGGCCGTGTCGCGCAGCACGAGCGCGGCGACGTTCTCCGGATGGGCGAGGGTGTACTCCATCGCGATGAAGCCCCCGTACGAGCCGCCCGCCATGACGATCCGGCCGAGGTCGAAGTGCCGGCGGAGGGCCTCGACGTCGGCGACCCACTGGGCGTGGGTGAACGGCTCGTCGTCGCCTGACTCGCCCGACCCGCGCGCGTCGAAGACGACGACGCGCATCGTGTCGGCGAAGGGCCCGAACGACCGGCGCGGCTCCGCGCGGCCGCCCAGTCCGGGCGCGCCGTGGTGCACGATCACCGCGGGCGCGCCCTCAGGGCCCATGACCTCGACGACCAGGCGGGTGCCGTTGATCTCCAGTGTGGTCTTCACGGCGCGATCACGTTCTCCTCGAGTCCACGTGGGTAGCCGGTCAGCCGTTCCTGACCGGACTCGGTGACCAGCACGGTGTCGGAAACGCGGTAGCCGCCGTGGCCGGGCACGTACACGCCGGGCTCGCTGGACAGCACCATCCCGGCCCGCAGCACGGTGGCGTCGCCGTCCTCCACCCAGGGGGGCTCGTGGTTCTGCACGCCGATGCCGTGCCCCTGGCGATGCCTGATGTACTCGCCGAGCCCGTGCCCCCTGATCACGTCGAGACACTCGCGGTTCACCTCAGCGCAGGTGCGGCCGGCGCGCAGGCCCGCCGTGCCCACCTCCTGGGCCTCGGCCGCGGCGGCGAAGTAACGGCGCTGGCCGGCGCTGGGCTCGCCGATCACGAACGTGCGCTCGCTCTCGACGAACCGGCTGCCGACCGCGGCGCCCAGGGACAGGATGACGGTGTCGCCGTCCCGCAGCCGGCGACGGCTGGGCAGTCCGTGCGGGTGCGCGGAGTTCGGTCCCGCGTACACCAGGGCGCCGGCCAGCTTGGTGGTGTAGATGACGTGGTCGTAGCGCTGGTACATCGCGTCGGTGCCGTACCCGATGACGTGCCTGGCGAGGTCGCCCTCACTGGGCAGCGGGCCGCCGGAGCGCAGCGCGTCCTCGATGAGGGAACGGCCCGCCGCGAGCATCTCGTCGCAGATCCCGGCCGCCTGGCGGTGCCAGGCGAGCTCCTCGGGATGCTTGGTGAGCCGCAGCCGCGCCACCACCCCGCTGGTCACGAGCTCCGCGCCGGACAGCGCACTGGTCAGCGCCGCGTGCGCGGCGAGCGTGAGCCCGCCGGACACGCCGATCCTGGCGGGCGGCCGGCCCCTGCTCGCGACCTCCCGCGCGAGCACCCGCTCGGCCGGTACGACACCGGGAAACTCGGCGTACGTGGCGATGTCCGCCTCGATGCGCTGCAGCCTGGCGTACTCGTCGTCGAGCTGCGGCACCAGGCACAGCGGCCGCCCCTCACGGGGGAACCACAGGTAGACCGGCCGCTCGGTGACGGCGTAGTAGAAGCCGGCGAGGTAGGCCACGTCGCTGGGCGCGGTGGCCAGGAAGCCGTCCAGGCCCTCCTCGTCGAGCGCCTGCCTGAGCGCGGCGTGGACATCTGCGTAGTAGACGGATGAGAGGCGCATCGGTCACCGGTCCTTCAGCCGAGGGTCGCGGGAGTCGTTGAAGCGCACCCCGGCGACGGTCGCCGCGAGCACGAGCAGCAGGATGGCCAGGGAGGGGAACAGCGTCTGCCACCAGGCGGTGGCGAGCACGCCGCTGCGCTGGGCGTTGAGCATGATCCGGCCCCACGACCACGAGTCGGGATCGCCGAGGCCGAGGAAGCTCAGCCCCGCCTCGGAGATCACCGCCCTGGCCGCGGTGAGCAGCACGCTCACGACGACCAGCGGCACCACGGCGGGCAGCACCTCTCCGGTGACGATCCGCCAGCCGCCGGCGCCGAGCGCGCGGGCTCCGTCGATGTACGGCATCGCCACCACGACCATGCCGTTGGACCGGATGAGCCGGGCCACCTCGGGCCACGAGAACAGCCCGATCACCAGCGTGAGCGTCGGGACGCTCGGGCCGGCCATCGCGGTGACCATGATCATGAGCGGTAGCAGCGGAAGCGACAGCATGAGGTCGGTCACGGTGGTGACCCAGGCGTCGGCGCGTCTGGCGTACGCGCCGAGCAGGCCGAGGGCCGTGCCGATGAGGATCGCGATGCCCGAGGCCGCCGCGCCGACCGTCAGGCTGACCCGGGTGCCCCACACCACCTGGGCGAACACGTCCTGGCCGAGGTCGTCGGTGCCGAACCAGTGCGCCGGCGACGGCGCCTGGAGCACCTCGGCGCCGAGCCCACCAGGCCGGTCCACGAACAGCGGCCCGACCAGCCCCGTCGCCACGAACACCAGCAGCACCGCTATCGACAACGCCCCGGTGGGCCTGGACACGAACCTGCGCAGACCGCCCGTCGCGGACGGCGGCGTGCCGGGCCGCGACCCGGACTGAGCGGTCGTCTCGGGGATCGGCGCGGTCATGCGCGGATCCTCGGGTTGAGCAGCATGCTGACCACGTCGGTGATCAGGTTCGCGACGACCACGGTGATCGCGAGCATGATGAACGCTCCCTGTAGCAGCGGGTAGTCGAGCTGGCCGACGGCCTCGAAGATCAGTCGGCCGACGCCCGGGTAGGCGAAGACGGTCTCGGTGAGCACCGCGCCGCCGACCAGGGTGCCGACCTGGAGGCCCATGAGCGTCAGCGCCGGGAGGATGGCGTTGCGCAGCGCGTGCTTCCACAACGTCCGCCGCGACGACAGGCCGCGGCCCCTGGCGCTCTTGATGTAGTCCTCGCCGAGCACCTCGAGCATGTTGGTGCGCAGCGTGAGCGCGTACGGCCCGAGCTGCACGATCACGAGGCTGACCAGCGGCAGGGCGAGATGGTGGAACAGGCTCAGGTACGCGGCCAGGCCGCGCGTGTCGGGATCGATCGCGCCGCCGATCGGGAACCAGCCGAGCCACGAGCCGGCGACCACGAGCAGCAGGATCGCGATGCTCGGCACGAACAGCGCGTGCCCGGTGATGCCGAACATCTGCACGACGCGGTCCACCCGCCTGCCGTGGTGCGCGGCGGCGTACACGCCGAGCGGGATGCCGAGCAGGACCGTCAGCACGAACGCCGACCCGGCCAGCGTCAGCGTCCACGGCAGCCGCGCCACGATGATGTCGCCGACCGGCTGGAGCTGCCGGAACGACGTGCCGAGGTTGCCCTGGACCAGCTCGGTCAGATACAGCCAGTACTGCGTGAGCATCGGCTTGTCGAGCCCGTACTGCTCGCGCAGCGCCTGCTGCATCTCGGGGGTCATGTCCCCCTCGACGACCAGGAGGGTGGGGTCACCCGGCAGCAGCCGCAGCAGGAAGAACGTCACCGTGACGGCGATCCAGATCGTGAGGACCGCGCGCAGCGCCCTCCTGACGGTGAACTCGACCATGGGATCTACCCGTCGGCCGGCTTGACCTGCGACAGCGAGAACCCGGTCACCATGCCGAGGAGGTCGCTGGGCGAGGGCTGGAAGCCGGTGAACTTGCTCGCGTCGTAGGCGAAGCGGATCTTCTCGACGTAGAGCGGGGTCAGCAGCGCCTGGTCGTGGACGTAGGCGTCGATCTCCTTCACCTTCGTCACGAGCTGGGCCCGGTCCCCGGTGCCGGCGGCGTCGTTGATCAGCTCGTCGAGCTTGTCGTCCTTGACGAGGTTGTAGTTGATGCCGCCCGGGTTGCTCGACAGGTACGTGCTGCGCAACTGGTCCATCGGGTTGTCGAAGACCGCCCACTGCGAGACGTCGATGTCGTAGTCGCCGCTCTTGGTCCGGCTGAGGAACGTGTTGCGTTCGACGCACGAGGCGGTGAGCTCGATCCCGGCCTCGGCCGCGTCCTCCCTGACCACCTGCGCCACCCTGGTCAGGTTCGGGTTGCTCTGGTCGCAGACCATCTCCAGCTTCAGGTCGTCGAGCTTGCCGTCGCCGTTCCCGTCGGAGTATCCGGCCTCTTCGAGCAGCTTGCGCGCGCCCGTGGGGTCGAACGGGTACGGCTTCAGCCCGGTGTTGTCGTACTCGGCGAAGGTCGGCGAGATCGGGCCCGTCATGGGCTGTGCCTCGCCCTGCAGCACCGTCTTGATGATCGACTGGGTGTCCACGACCATCGACAGGGCCTGGCGCACCTTCTGCTTGGCCAGGTGCTCGTTGCCGACGTTGTACGTGATGTGGGCGAAGCCCAGCGAGCCGACCTCCTGCAGCTTGATCTTGTCGTCGTTCTGGAAGGACGCGACGGCCGAGGCGGGCACCGGCGTGCCCATGAGGTCGATGTCGCCGTTGCGCAGCGCCAGCTGCATGGTGTTGACGTCGGGATAGACCCGGTACTCGACCGTCTCCACCTTCGCGCCGCCCTGGGGAGCGTAGGGGTACTTGTCGTTGCGCTTCATCACGTAGCGCTGGCCGGGCGTGGCGGTCTTCAGTATGTACGCGCCCGCGCCGACCCAGTTCGAGTCGTTGGCGAACTCGGAGACGTCGCCCGCCTGCTCGAAGACGTGCTTGGGCACGACCGGCATCCAGAAGCCGACGCCTTCGGCGAACGGCGTGTACACCCGGCTGAGGTCGAACTCCACGGTCGTGTCGTCCGGCGTCTCGATGCCGTCCACCCAGGTGAGCTTGGCGGCCACGTTGCCGAGCTGGTGCTTCATGATCATCTCGGCGGAGTACTTCACGTCGGCCGAGGTCACCGGCTTGCCGTCGCTCCACACGAAGTCGTCGCGGAGGGTGAAGACGGCTTTCTTGCCGCCGTCGCGGTACTCGTACTTCGTGGCCAGTTCGGGCACCTTCTGGGCGTTGCCGTCGATGCGCAGCAGGTGCGGATACATCGCGTTGAGTATCCAGTTGTCGGTCTTGCTCAGTGACTGCAACGGGTTGAAGTTCGCGACGTCGGTGGTGGTGCCGATGCGCAGCGTCGTGGCGGCGGCGCCGCTGGGCGCGCCCGGCTCGCCGTTGCCCTCGTTGAGGGCGCAGGCCGCCGGCATGGCCGCCGCCACGACCAGGGCGACCACCGCCGCAAAGCGCTTCCGCCTGTTCACCAGACCTCCCTGAGTACGCGCAGGACGTTCCCGCCGATGACTTTGGCGATCTCGTCGTCGCCGTAGCCGTGCTTGACGAGCCAGCCGACGATGTTCGTGAAGTTCTCCGCCGGGTTCTCCATGCCGGCGACGTACGGCACGCGCGGGTGCTCGACGTGGCCGTGCGCGCCGGCGATGGAGAGGTGGCCGGTGAAGGAGTCGTGCAGCCCGACGTGGTCGCCGAAGTTGGTGTCGGGTCCGAAGGCGACGTGGTCGATGCCGACGAGGTCGACGCAGTAGGTGAAGTGGTCCATCACCGACTCCAGCGAATGCTCCCGGTGCGCCTCCGACAACGTCGTGTGCGGAGCCGCCTCCAAACCGATCACCCCACCCCGCTCCGCACACGCCCGGATCACCTCATCCGGCTTCATCCGATTCGTCGGCCACACCGCCCGCGCCCCCGCATGCGTGATGAACACCGGCACCCGCGAATGCTCGATCACCTCCAGACACGTCCGATCCCCCGAATGCGACACATCGATCGCCATCCCCAACCTGTTCATCCGCTCCACCGCACGACGCCCGAAATGCGTCAACCCCGCATCCGACCGCTCCGCCAACCCCGAACCCAGCTGATTCGCCTGCGAATACGCGATCCCGATCTGCCGCACCCCGAACCCGTACAGGATGTCCAGCCGATCCAGCTCGTTCTCGATCATCGTGGCGGCCTCCAGGCCGGCCACCAGCGCGAGCCGGCCCGTCGCCTTGGCCTGCTCGATCTCGGCGACCGTGCGCGCCAGGACGACGAAGTCCTGCTTGGCGAGGTCGGCGAAGCGCAGTCCGAGGTCGAAGATGACGTCGTCCCACTTCCAGCCGTGCTCGCTGGTGACGCAGTTGGTGCCGTTCATGAAGTTGTCGAACAACGCGGTCATGCCGGAGCGCGCGAGGCCCTCGAAGCCGATCGCGTTGCGGCCGGTCCTGTTGTAGTCGCGGAGCTGGGTGACGTCCGCGGTGAGGATCTTGGGATGCTCGTGCAGCGAGATCGCCATGTGCTCGGTCAGGATCCTGGTGACTCGCTCGGCCTGCTCTGACGACAGAGCCAGGTCGTACGGCTCGACCCGGCCGAGCTCGGGGGCGAGCTCGAAGACCTTGAAGTCGGTGTGCGGCTCCAGGTAGCCGAATGACCGGTAGCCCTGGTAGCGGGGGCTTGGAGGCTGCATGGGGGAGCTCCGTCCCAAGAGGTTAGACCTTCAACGTCAGAGGTAGAATCTCGCACGACGGCAAGAGAGCCACAAGTCCCTTGGTGTTAAAGCTCCGTTTCTTGCCGCGCACCCTGTCCGATTTCACCGCGCCGCGCTTCGTGGTGTTGACGGGGCACCCCTGTGCCGCTTAGGTTTCCGGCGACCAGCGAAAGTTATCGTCCTATATCCGAAAATTTCGGTTATGGGATAGCGGGTCACCCCCCAGCAGCCCTCGGCATCGGAGGTCACCGGTGAAGCCATTGATCATCGCCCTGGCGCTCATCCTCGCCGCCCCGCTTCCCGCGTACGCCGGCCCGCGTACACCCCGAGACCTGCGGGATCTGGCGCACCAGCAGGGAATCAGAATCGGCACCGCCGTCGACGTCGCCGCCCTGCGCGGCGAGGCCGACTACCGGGATCGGCTGAACCGCGAGTTCAACCACGTCACCGCGGAGAACGCGATGAAGTGGGAGTCCGTGGAGCCGGAGCGCGGCGTGTACACCTGGGCCGACGCCGACGCCGTCGTGCACAACGCCCAGCGCAACCGCCAGCGGGTGCGCGGCCACACGCTCGTCTGGCACAACCAGCTCCCCGCCTGGCTGACCAGCGGCGTCGCCGACGGGACGATCGGCGCGGACGAGCTCAGGGAGATCCTGCGCGACCACATCACCACCCAGGTCCGCCGCTACAAGGGCAAGATCAGGGCGTGGGACGTGGTCAACGAGGTGGTGGAGGAGGACGGCTCGATGCGGCAGAGCATCTGGCTCACCCACCTCGGCCCCGGCTACATCGCCGACGCCTTCCGCTGGGCCCACCGCGCCGACCCGCACGCCAAGCTCTACGTCAACGACTTCAACCTCGAATGGAACGCCCCCAAGATCGAGACCACCCTCTCCCTGGTCAAGGACCTCCAGGCGCGCGGGGTGCCGATCGACGGCATCGGCTTCCAGGGCCACCTCGGAATCCAGTACGACTACCCCGGCGACTGGGCGAACGTCATGCGCCGCTTCGCCGACCTCGGCCTGGAGGTCGCCATCACCGAACTCGACGTGCGCATGGTGATGCCCGTGACCGAGGAGAAGCTGGCCACCCAGGCCGACTACTACCGCCGGGCGCTCACCGACTGCCTCAGCGTCGAGGCCTGCCAGGAGCTGACCGTCTGGGGCTTCACCGACCGCCACTCGTGGGTGCCCGGCTGGTTCGCCGGTGAGGGCTCCGCGTGCCTGCTCGACGAGAACCTGACGCCGAAGCCCGCCTACCGTGCCCTGCTGGGGGTGCGGGCGTAGCACTCCGGGCCACCGCCCCCGTGTCGCCCACCGGGCCGGGGCGGTGGCCACCCCCTACCAAAGATGCGAAGCCGTACATCGAGATGTGTACGGCTGTTTCGTCTCGGGGGACGAGTCCGGCGGCCGTTCCCGCGCTGAGGCTTGGAGAGTGACGAAACGAATCGACGCGCTGGACGTCCTACGGGGCTTGGCGATCATGGGCACGCTCGGCACGAACATCTGGATCTTCACCGACCCGGGCGGCCCGGCGCAGGCCATGGCGTTCGGCGGCGACGCCGGCGTGATCGAGACGTTCCTGCGCTTCCTGTCCAACGGCAAGTTCCTCGGGCTGCTGACCCTGCTGTTCGGCATCGGCCTCGAACTGCAGTACCGCAGCGCCGTACGCAAGGGCCTGACCTGGCCTGGCAGGTACGTGTGGCGCGCGGCGCTGCTGTTCGCCGAGGGCGCGCTGCACTACGTCCTGATCTTCGAGTACGACGTGCTGATGGGTTACGCGATCACCTCCGTGATCGTCGCGTACCTGATCGGCAGGAGCGACCGGACGGTCACGGCCTGGATGATCGCCTGGGGCACGCTGCACGTCATGTTGGTCGGCCTCTTCACGGTGAGCCTGATGACCTTCGGGAACGCCCCCGCCCCCGTCACCGGCCTCTACACCGAGGGCGCATGGACCGACCAGGTCGCCGCCCGCGTCAGGGAACTCGCTCTCTACCGTTCGGAACTGATCTTCATCATCCCCATGGGGATCGTGCTGTTCCTGCTCGGCGCCCGGCTGCTGCGCGCAGGCGTCTTCGAGGAGCGCGGCGCCGGGCTGCGCGGGAAGCTCGCCGTCGTCGGGCTCGGCGTCGCCGCCCCGCTCAACCTGGCCACCTCCTACGCCGGCCCCGGCTGGTTCGCCGTCGACCGCTACCTGCTGCCGCCGCTGGTCGCCCTGGGCCTGCTCGGGCTGGCCACCTCCATCGTGCTCGGCCTGCGCGGCGCGCCCGGCGTGGTGCGTACGACCATCACGAACGTCGGGCGCACGGCGCTGTCCAGCTACGTCCTGCAGAACCTCGTCGCCAGCGCGCTCTGCTACGGCTGGGGCCTGGGTCTGGCCGCCCGGCTCGACGGGCTGCGCCCCTGGTGGGTGCCGGCGGCCTGGGCCGGCGTCTGCCTGCTGTTCATGACGCTCGCCACGCTGTGGTTGCGCCGGTTCTCGCGTGGGCCGCTCGAGATGGCCTGGCAGTGGGCCTACCAGGCGCCGTGGCGGCGTGCGGACCTGGCGGTTGAGTAGGGCCCTACTCAGGTCAAGGACTCCCCTCCCGGTTTACCGTCACGGCACCGACTATGGGGGGACACCATGCACCTCGTTCCGCTGGCGCCGGACGCGCTGGCCAAGCTGGAAACCCGCTTCCACGACCTGAAGGCGGCCGGGCTCCTTCCCGAGCACCTGACGTTCGGGGACTATTTCGCGGTGTGGCGCTCCGAGCGGCGCGGTCCCGGCCCGGCGGGCCGGGACGACGGCGCCCTCACCCCGCACGCCGGCGGCGTGAACCTGATCGCCAGGCCGCCCAGGAAGCTCAAGGGCGTCATCAAGACCCTGGTGCTGCTCGCCGACTTCGAGGACCGGCCGCACGACCCGGCGCTCGACGCCGAGCACTTCGCGCGGCTGCTGTTCGGCACCCAGCCGGGCAGCATGCGCGACTTCTACCGGAAGGTCAGCGGCTTCACCGGCGACGGGCACGGCATCGACGTGCAGGGCGAGGTTTTCGGCTGGTTCCGGCTTCCCCAGACGCTGGCCTTCTACGCCGCCGGCAAGTCGGGCCTGGACGAGGAGGGCTTCCCGCGCAACGCCCAGGGCATGGCGCGCGACGCCGTGCTGGCCGCGCTGGAGGCGGGCGTGGTGTTCGACCCCTCGTACGACGTGCTCGACGAGGACCGGGTCACCGCGCTGTTCGTCGTCCACGCCGGGCCCGGCGCCGAGACCATCGACGACGCGTCCGGGCTGCGGTTCATCTGGAGCCTGAAGTGGACCGTCGGCGAGGAGCCGATCACCGTCGCACCCGGGCTGCGGGTGAGCACCTTCCTGACCGTGCCTGAAGACTGCACCGTCGGCGTCTGCGCCCACGAGTGGGGGCACCTGGCGGCGCGCTGGGCCGACTACTACGACACCGACCGGGCGCAGACCGGCGCCAAGTCGCACGGGCTTGGCGACTTCTGCCTGATGGCGGCGGGCTCGTGGGGGAACCGCGGCGTCACGCCCGTCTTCCCGACCAGCATGTTGCGGATGTTCCACGACTGGGTCCGGCCGCGTGTGGTCACCGAGACCACCCCGGGCATCAGGCTGCGGCCGGTGGCCGAGGGCGGCGACTTCGTACTCGTGCACAACGGCCGGACGATGAAGGACACGCAGTACGTCGTCGTCGAGTACCGCCGCCGGCGGGGTCAGGACGAGTTCCTGCCGGGCGAGGGCATCGCGGCGTACGTCGTGGACGAGGCCGTGCCGAACGTCGACGACGAGCGCCGCCTGGCGATCGAGCTGATGCAGGCCGACGGACTGCGCCAGCTCGCCAAGGTCGGCAGCACGGGGAACCGGGGCGACGCCCACGACCTGTACCCGGCGCTGGGCAACACGCGCATCGGCAGGGACACCACGCCCCCGCTGAACCTGCCCGGAGGCGGATGGACCGGCGTGACCATCGACGTCTCCGGCACGCCGGGCGACGACGAGATGACCATCGACGTCACCGTGAGCCCGTAGAACCCGCCGTCCGCCATGGGAACACCCGAGGGCCGGCCGTCTCCCCGGCCCTCGGGCACGCGTGTTGGGGGCGGGCGTTGTCTTCATGTGCGTTTAAGGATGGCCGTTTAGGTTGGCGGTCGTGCTGGTGCAAGAGAGTGTGGAGACCGTGCGGCGGGTGCCGTCCCGACGGCGGGTGTGGGGCGCGCGGGTCATCGTCGGGCTGGCCGGGGTGTTCGCGGTGGGGACGGCGGTGCGGGTCGGTGGGCTGGAGCGCGGCGTGTTCCTGGTGCCGATGGTCGCCTTCACCCCCTGCTTCGCGGTCGCCGCGGTGGTCGTGCTGGCGATCGCGGCCGTGGCGCGCAACCGGGTGGCGATAGCGATCATGCTGGTGGTGTGCTCCTGTCTCGCCTGGTGCGTGGCGCCCCGGGCGGTGAGCAGCGCCACCGCGGGGCAACCCTGGGGAATGTCCGCCGCCACCGGACAACCCGGAGAAACGTCCGCCGACGGACAGGCTTCGGAGACATCCGCCGACGGAGAGGCTTCGGGGGCGTCGGCCGCCGGGCGGGCTTCGGGGGCGGACGCCGATGGGCGGGTCTTGCGGGTGTTGACGGCCAACCTCAACGGCGGGCGGGGGGACGCGGCGGTCATCGTCGACTTGGTGCGCAGGCTGGATGTCGATGTGCTGAGCCTGCAGGAGGTGACGTGGTCGGCCCAGGAGCGGCTGACGGCGGCCGGGCTGGGGGCGCTGATGCCGTACCAGATCAGTGAGCCGGAGTTTCGCGGACCCGAGGGGAGCGGCGTCTACGCGCGCCATCCGCTGCGGGCGCGGACCGGGCTGTTCGAGCCGGTCGGGCATCACATGCCGGTGGCCGAGGTGGCGTTGCCCGGGGGTTCGGCCGTGGAGGTGGTGGTCGTGCATCCGGTCGCGCCCGTGCCCTCGACGGTGCCGGAGTGGGAGGCCGGGGTCGCCACGCTGCCGCCCGCGCCCGCCACGGGGCCGCCCCGGATCCTGGCGGGCGACTTCAACGCGACGCTCGACCACGCGGTCTTCCGAGGGCTGCTGTCCACCGGCTACACGGACGCGGCGGCGGCCACCGGGCAGGGGCTCGTGCCGACCTGGCCGAAGGGTCGCGGGCTGCCGCCGCTGGTGGCCATCGACCACGTGCTGACCGATGCCCGAGCGCGGGCGGCGGCCGTGCACGTGTACGACCTGCCGGGATCCGACCACCGCGCACTCTTCGCCGACCTGCGCGTGCAACCGTAGCCCCACGGTCGCACACTCGACTCCAACCTGCGCGTACGGCCGTAGCCCTGTCATCGGGCGCTCAACCGCGGAGCCTTACCCGCAGGCCGGCGGGAGGTCTTCGCCGGGCTGCGCTCGCAGGCGGGGGGTGGGT
>NZ_JADOGI010000016.1 GCF_015645445.1 Nonomuraea cypriaca
CCCCCGGACTGGGGGGTCCGGGGGAACACCCCCGGAACGCTTTACCGTTGGGGGTCCGGGGGTTATCCCCCGGAAAACACGACGAGGGGACCCGAGGAAGCCTCTCCCGAAGGGAGGGCGACCAAGGATCCCCAGTCACCGAGTGGGCGAGGAGGGATTTGAACCCTCACGTCCTTTCGGACACACGGACCTGAACCGTGCGCGTCTGCCGTTCCGCCACCCGCCCTTTTTGGGTGCGGAGAAACAGTAGCACGGAACAGCCACTGGTACTGAACCCGGATACGATCGCATAAGACACGGCACCGGAGGAGCTGGGCGCGACCGCCGACGAGCGCCTGGAAGGCCGTGACGTGGAACGAGCGGGAACCGGGCGCCGGAAGCGTCTGGGGGCCGCGATCATATGCACGGAGGAAGGGAGGTACCCGGTGGGAGTCCTTCAGCGCTTCGAGCGAAGGCTCGAAGGCTTGGTTGAGGGAGCCTTTGCGCGGGCGTTCAAATCTGACCTTCAGCCGGTCGAGGTCGCCAGCGCGGTTCAGCGGGAGATGGATGAGCGTGCGGCGATCGTCGCTCAAGGTCGCACGCTCGTGCCCAACGACTTCGTGGTTGAACTGTCCACGACCGACAGCGAGCGGCTTGAGGTCTACGCGGACAGCATCAGCCACGAACTGGCCAACCTCGCCAGGGAGTACGCCAAGGAGCAGGGCTACTCCTTCGTGGGACCGGTACGGGTCCGCTTCGAGACCGCCGGTGACCTGGCTGTGGGGCTGTTCCGCATCAGATCAGGCGTCATTCGCGGCGCGACGGTCGAGCAGGACGAGATTCGCCAGCCGGCGAGCGACCTGCCCCCGTCCAAGCCGAACGCGTTCAACGGGCGGCCCAGGCTGCTCGTCTCCACTCAGGACGACCCGCAGGGCGACCGTTCCTACGAGCTCACCACTCCGGTGACCTTGCTGGGCAGGGGCACCGACTGCGATCTTCGTCTGGTCGATCCAGGTGTCTCACGCCACCACGCCGAGCTCCGCGTCGAGGGACAGATCGTGGCCCTCGTCGACCTCGGATCGACCAACGGCACATTCGTCAACGGCCAGCCGGTACGCAGGATCGAACTCCAGAACGGCACGCGAGTGACGTTGGGGCGTACGACTCTGGTGTTCCGGCGCGATTAGAGGTAGACAGACGGTCCATGTCCGAGCTCACGCTGCTGCTGATCCGGCTCGCCTTCCTGGCGGTGCTGTGGTTCTTCGTCATTGCCGCAGTCGGCGTGATCCGGACTGACTTGTTCGGCTCACGCACTGCTGCGACGGGTGCACGCAAAGCCGTGAAACCCGCCAAACCCGTGGCCAAGCCCAAGAGCAAAAAGGGCGAGCCACGCCAGCTCATCGTTACGGGTGGCCCGCTGCAAGGCACCACCATTAACCTCACGGAGACGCCCATCACCATTGGCCGGGCGAATGACGCCACGCTGGTAGTCAGCGACGACTACGCTTCCAGCCGGCATGCCCGGCTCTTCCCTCAGGACGGTCAGTGGATCGTGGAAGATCTCGGTTCGACGAACGGCACGTATCTCGACCGCTCGAAAGTCACCCGCCCGACCCCGGTGCCGCTCGGTGTTCCGATCCGCGTCGGCAAGACAGTCATTGAATTGCGCAAATGACCATCGCACTCCGCTACGCCGCCCGCTCGGACGTCGGCCTCCTCCGCGAAGGAAACGAGGACTCGGCGTACGCTAGCGGCCGCCTGCTCGCCGTCGCAGACGGCATGGGCGGGCACGCACACGGCGAGGTGGCGAGCTCAGTCGCCATCGCCGCCATGGCCTCTCTGGAAGAGGCCCAACAGGGGGGTGACCTGCTCAACACCATCGAGGCAGCGGTACGCGACGCCAACCGCAGGCTGCACGAAATGGTGGGGCGGGATCCCAGCCTCAAAGGCATGGGCACGACTCTCACGGCCATGCTCTGGCACGGCACCCAGGTCGCCCTGGTGCACGTCGGCGACTCGCGCGCCTACCTGCTCAGGCGCGGGGAGCTCTACCAGATCACCCATGACCACACGCTGGTGCAGCAACTCGTCGACGACGGGCGCATCACGCCGGAGGAGGCAGCCACGCATCCACAGCGTTCGATCCTGCTACGCGCGCTCGACGGCAGCGGTGAGGTCGATCCCGATCTCACGCTCCGCGAGGCGCAGGTGGGCGATCGCTACCTCCTGTGCTCCGACGGCCTGTCAGGTGTGGTGAGCGCGGAGACGCTGCACGCCACGCTGACCAACATCGACGACCCGGAAGAGGTCGTGCGCCAGCTCATCGACCTGGCCAACAGGGGCGGCGGGCCGGACAACATCACCTGCGTGCTGGCCGACGTCCTGGAGATCAGCGACGGGCAGCAGGTCCCGGCCGAGATCGCCGTCGTCGGCGCGGCGGGCATGAACCGGCTGCGCGGAAACCCTCACGACGGCTCGCCGGGGCAGATCAGCGCGGTGACGGCACCGCAGCCGACGCTCGCCGTCGACGAGGACTTCGACGAGCCGGTCGCGCAGGAGCCGCGGCGACCGGGCAGGCGTCGTCGCGTGTGGCCCATTCTGGTCACCGTGCTCGCCGCGATCGTCGTCGGCGGGGGTTACTTTGGATACCAGTGGACTCAGGACCACTTCTTCGTCGGCGAAAGAAGCGGCGAAGTGGTCGTGTTCCAAGGGATCCAGAGGGAGGTGGGCCCGTTCCAGCTCTTCCACGTCTCCAAACCCACTGGCCGGCAGCTCTCCCAGCTGTCCGAGGCTGACCAGGCGCTGATCAAGAGCGGCATTCCCGTCACCACCGTCGCCGAAGGCATGACGAAAATCAACGGCTTGAAGTTCTCCGAGGCTTCGAAGGACGAGGCCGCGAAGGAAGGCGACACTCCCACGACCGCGACCACGACGCCCTCCCCGGACGCATCCGCGACCGCGACCAAGACGAATCAGCAGCAATGAGCGAAGTCGCCGAATCCCCCGTCCCGATGCCGGCCAAACGGCGCGGGGCCCAGTTGATCATGCTCGCGCTGGCGGTGCTGATCGTCATGGGCGCGTACGCGAACGTGGGCCTGGCGATGGACGGCGCGATCCCCTCGGGCATGCTGACGTACGGTCTGAGCCTGGGCGGCCTGATGCTGGCGGCCTACCTCGTGCTCGCCAAGTTCGCCCCGTGGGCCGACCCCCTGATCCTGCCGCTCGTGACGCTGGTCAACGGTCTCGGGCTGGTGATGATCTACCGGCTCTCCGAGTCCGACTCGACCCTGCCGTCGGCCACGCTCGCCTCGCCCACCACCCAGCTGTTGTGGACGCTCGTCGGCATCGTGCTGTTCAGTCTCACTCTGATCTTCCTGCGCGATCATCGGGTGCTCCAGCGGCTGACCTACACCGCCGGCGCGCTGGGCCTGTTCCTGCTGGTCTCGCCGTTGATCCCGTTCCTCGGCCAGGAGATCAACGGCGCCCGGATCTGGATCGGCATCCCAGGGGTGGGCCAGATCCAGCCGGCCGAGTTCGCCAAGCTCGCGCTGGTCGTCTTCTTCGCCGGCTACCTGGTGGCCAAGCGGGACGTGCTCGCCCTCGCCGGGCGGCGGTTGCTGTTCATCGACCTGCCGCGGGCTCGCGACCTCGGCCCGGTGCTCATCACCTGGGGCGTCAGCCTGGGCGTCCTGATCATGCAGAAGGACCTGGGCTCCTCGCTGCTGTTGTTCGGCACGTTCGTGGCGCTGCTCTACGTCGCCACGCAGCGCAGTTCCTGGGTCATCATCGGCATCCTGCTCTTCGCGGGCGGCGCGATTCTGGCCGGCCTGGTCTTCGACCACGTTCAGCAGCGCTTCGAGGTCTATCTCAACCCCGGCGACCCCCAGCTGTTCGACCAGATCGGCGGCAGCGCCCAGCTCATGCAGGGTCTGTTCGCCATGGGCTCGGGCGGCATCCTCGGCACGGGGCTCGGCGAGGGCCATCCCGAGCTGATCCCGCTGGCGTTCTCCGACTTCATCTTCAGCGCCACCGGCGAGGAGCTGGGCCTGACGGGCCTGATGGCGCTGCTGATGATCTACGCGTTGATCGTCGAGCGTGGTCTGCGCACCTCGCTCGCGGCCCGCGACCCCTACTCGAAGCTGCTGGCGTGCGGCCTGTCGTTCATTCTGGCCTGGCAGGTGTTCATCATCGTCGGCGGCGTGACGAACCTCATTCCCCTGACCGGCCTGGTCACCCCGTTCATGTCCCAGGGTGGCTCGGCACTGCTTGCTAACTGGATCCTTATCGCGCTATTGGTACGCATGTCAGATACGGCCAGGCGCCCCCCGCCCCAAGCGATCCAGAACGAAGGAATGACACAGGTGTTCCAGCGATGAACGGCACTCTTAAGCGCATAGCGGTGGCCTGCCTGGCCATGTTCGCGCTGCTGATGATCAACGTGAACTTCCTGCAGGGGGTGCGGGCTGAGGGCCTCAGCTCGGACCCGCGCAACACCCGCAACTTCTACGAGCGTTACGCCATCGAGCGCGGCCGCATCACCGCCGGCGGCGCGGTGATCGCCAGGTCCGTCGAGACCAAGGACGAGAACTTCAAGTTCATCAGGGAATACCCGGACGCCAAGCTCTACGCCCACGTCACCGGCTTCTTCTCGCCCGAGAGCGCGAGCGCGATCGAGCAGAGCGAGAACAGACTGCTCGACGGCTCCAGCGCGGACCTGCTGCTGCGGCGGAGCATCGACCTGTTCACCGGCGAGCCGACCAAGGGCGCCAACGTCGACCTCACGATCAACCCCAAGGCCCAGAAGGCCGCCTACGACGCGCTGCGGCAGAGCGGGAAGCGCGGCGCGCTCGTCGCGCTCGACCCGAAGACCGGGGCGATCCTGGCGATGGTCTCGCTGCCGACCTACGACCCGACCGAGCTGTCGGGCACCGACAAGGGCAAGGTCTTCTCGCGCTACGACGAGTTGGCCAAGGACAAGAGCCAGCCGCTGCTCAACCGCGCCATCGGGCAGACGTACCCGCCGGGGTCGACGTTCAAGGTGGTGACGACGGCGGCGTTCCTGGAGGACGACACCTCGCGCAACGCGCAGACCACCGTGGCGGCGCCGCAGCGGCTGCCGCTGCCCAACACGAACATCAGCCTGCCCAACTACGGCGGCTCGGCCTGCGGCTCCGGCCAGGTGACGCTGATCTTCGCGCTGGAGCAGTCCTGCAACACGCCGTTCGGCAAGATCGGCATGGACCTCGGCTACGACAAGATGAACGAGCAGACCGAGAAGTTCGGCATGGGCGAGCAGATCGGCGTGCCGATGTCGGTGGCCCAGAGCGACTTCGGTCCCGAGGAGGACCAGGCGGCCATGGCGATGGCCTCCATCGGGCAGCGGAGCAACCGGATGACGCCGCTGCAGATGGCCATGATCGCGGCCGGCATCGCCAACGAGGGCACGGTGATGAAGCCGTACCTCGTCAACAAGATCACTGACGCCAAGGGCGACGCGGTCGAGGAGGCTCAGCGCGAGGAGCTGACCGACGCGGTCAGCCCCGAGACGGCGAGCAAGCTGAACGAGATGATGGTGAGCGTCGTCAGCAACGGCACTGCCAACCATGCGCAGGTGCCCGGCGTCCAAGTAGCGGGAAAGACGGGCACCGCGGAGACTGCCGACGGCCAGCCGCCGCATGCCTGGTTCATCTCCTTCGCTCCGGCCGAGGACCCGAAGATCGCCCTCGCGGTGATCGTCGAGTCCGGCGCCGCCAACGTCGGCGCGGAGGCCACCGGCGGCGGCACCGCCGCGCCGATCGCGAAGGCCGTGCTGGAGGCGGTGCTGAACAAGTGAGTGACGGTAACCTGCTGGATCATGCGGCTCCGTAACCGCTATCTCCTGGTCTCCCGCATCGCCACGGGCGGTATGGGAGAGGTGTGGCGTGCCCGCGACGAGCTTCTCGGCCGCGAGGTCGCGGTGAAGATCCTGCGCAGTCACATCTACGCCGACCCCACGTTCAGGGAGCGGTTCCGCAACGAGGCCAGGATCACCGCGGCGCTGGCCGACCCCGGAGTCGCGCAGATCTTCGACTACGGCGAGCAGAGCGATCTCGCCTATCTGGTGATGGAGCTCGTGCACGGCGAGCCGCTGTCGACCATCCTGGCCCGCAACGGCGCGCTCGGGCCCGAGGTGGCGCTCGACGTGCTGCACCAGACCGCCAAGGCGCTGCACGCCGCCCACTCCGCCGGGATCATCCACCGCGACATCAAACCGGGCAACCTGCTGGTCACGCCCGAGGGCACGATCAAGGTGACCGACTTCGGCATCGCTCGGGCGCTGGAGGCGGCGCCGGTGACGCAGACCGGCACGGTGCTGGGCACCGCCCAGTACGTCAGTCCCGAGCAGGCGCAGGGCTTCCCGCTCACGCCCTCGACCGACCTCTACTCCCTGGGCGTGGTGGCGTACGAGTGCCTGGCGGGGCGCACGCCGTTCCGCGGCGACACCCAGGTGGCGATCGCGCTGCAGCACCTCAACGAGCCGCCGCCACCGCTCGGCGTGGACGTGCCCGCGCCGGTGCGCGAGCTGGTCCTGGGGCTGCTGGCCAAGGAGCCCGAGCAGCGCCCGGGCTCGGCGCTGGAGCTGGCCGACCGCGCCTACGTGCTGCGCGAGTCACTGGCGGGCGCCGAGCGGGGCGCGGAGCTCAGCATGCTCACCGACCCGTCGGGTTTTCGCGTACGCGATCCGGAGACCGGTGCCGAGGCGCGGCCCGAGGACGAGCTGGTGACCGACAAGTTCGGCCCCGCGACGGCCCTGCAGGTGCGTCAGGCCCCTCCTGGCCGGCGCAAGGGCGGGCGGACGTTCACCCTGGTGGCCACGGCGGGCTGCGTGGCCGCGGTGGGGCTCAGCGCCATCACGTTCGCCGACCGCGAGCCGCCCCCGCGACCGCCCGATGTGTCCGAGCCCACGGAGTCGACGATGCTGACCCCCGAGCAGGCACGGCCCAGCACCAAGAGGACGCGCACGCGGCGGCCACCGGTCGTTCCGGTGAAGACGCGCGGGCCGATACCCTCACGGTCGGCTACCGTAAGCAAGTCGGCAAGTCCTAGCAAGAAGCCGACACCGAAACCGACACCGACCACCCGGACCCCGACACCCACGCCCACCCCAACGCCCACCACTACACCGACAACTCCGACACCGACCGCCTCGCCAGACCCGGGTGAGACAAACCCGCCCAAGGAGGAGACGTGACGCGTCACGGGGTCGATGATGGACACCGGCGGCCCCCCGCGCAGGCCGGTACCCAAGATGAACGGTAAGGGACAGTGCAGGAAATGACTCAGCCTCGGCTACTCGGAGGTCGTTACGAGCTCGACGGTGTCGTCGGGCGTGGCGGCATGGCCGAGGTGTATCGCGCCCGAGACATCCGGCTGGACCGCATAGTCGCGATCAAAACCCTCCGGTCCGACCTGGCGCGAGACCACACCTTCCAGGCCCGGTTCCGCCGCGAGGCACAGTCCGCGGCCTCCCTGAACCACCCGGCCGTCGTCGCGGTCTATGACACCGGCGAGGACGTCACCGACGGTGCCCCCGTGCCGTACATCGTGATGGAGTACGTCGACGGCAGGACGCTGCGCGACCTGCTGCGCCAGGACCGGCGGTTGCTGCCGGAGCGCGCGAGCGAGCTGGTCGACGGCATTCTGCGGGCGCTCGACTACAGCCACCGCGGCGGGATCGTGCACCGCGACATCAAGCCGGCCAACGTGATGATCACGCGCGCCGGCGACGTCAAGGTGATGGACTTCGGCATCGCGCGGGCGATGGCCGACTCCGCGGCCACGATGACGCAGACGGCGCAGGTGATCGGCACCGCTCAGTACCTCTCGCCGGAGCAGGCCCGGGGCGAGCGGGTCGACGCGCGCAGCGACATCTACTCCACCGGCTGCCTGCTGTACGAGCTGCTGACCGGCCAGCCGCCGTTCACCGGCGACTCCCCGGTCGCGATCGCCTACCAGCACGTGCGCGAGGAGCCGATCCCGCCGTCGCAGATCGACCGCGAGATCCCCGCGTGGGCCGACGCGATCGTGCTCAAGGCCATGGCCAAGGACCCGGCGCACCGCTACCAGAGCGCGGGCGAGATGCGGGCCGACATCCAGCGGGCGATGTCCGGCATGCCGGTCGACGCCCAGACGATGGCGATGACCGGCAACTACGGCCAGGGCACCCGCATGATGTCCACCACGCAGGCGGGCGCGGGTCCATCCACGCAGCGCACCGGCGCGGTCCCGCCCTACGAGTACGGCGAGGGTGAGGGCGGCGGCCGCGGCGGGCGGCGCAGGGCCAGCGGCGGAGGCGGCAACGCCGTCAAGACCGCCCTGTGGATCGTCATTCCGCTGCTGATCATCGGCGCGTTCGTGACGGTCGGCTACCTGGTCTTCGGCAACCCGGGCGCTCCCGCGGAGACGTCCATCGAGATTCCGTCGCTCGTCTCGCAGCAGCGGGCCTTCGCGGAGGATCAGCTCAAGAAGCTCGAGCTCAACGTCGAGGTGGTGCAGGAGTTCAACTCCGACGTCGACAAGGGCACCGTGATCAAGACGGAGCCGGCCGAGGGCACCAAGGTCAACAAGGGCGACAACGTCAAGCTGTTCGTGTCCAAGGGCGTGGAGAAGATCCAGGTGCCCGCCGGGCTCGTCGGCCTCTCCCAGGACGAGGCGATGAAGATGCTGTCGGACGCCGAGCTGCGCGGCACCGTCAAGACCAGGGTCTCCAGCAAGAAGCAGGGCACGGTCATCGACACCAGGCCCAAGGCCGGTGAGGAGATCGAGAAGAACGGCACCGTCACCCTCTACGTGCCCAAGGATCTGGGCGAGGTCCCCAGCGTGATCGGGCTCACCGAGGAGGACGCCAGGGCTCAGATCGAGGGCGCCGGGTTCAAGGCGAAGGTCGTCCCGCAGCCCGCCCAGGACCCGCAGGGCACGGTCGTCCAGCAGAACCCGGCTGATGGCACCCCGCTGCCACCGGGCACGACGGTCACGATCGTGGTGTCCACCGGTCCCGAGTTCCCGACCGAGCAGCCCACGGAGGAGTTCCCGTCCGACCTGCCCACGGAGGAGCAGCCGACGGAAGAGTTCCCGGATGAGCAGCAGCCTCCGGAGGACAACCCGATCGACGACGGGGGCCTCAGCGGCTGACGTACGCGGAAGGGCCGCCCGTTCCCGGTGCCGGGGGCGGGCGGCCCTTTCACGTACGTACGAAAAACGCCCCCGCCGCTCGGGGGCAACGGCGGGGACGCTCATTTGTTAGTCGCCCTACGCGGGAGGTTTGTTACAGATTCCGCGCAGCCAGTTCCGCAGCAGCCGGTGGCCGTGTTCGGACAACACGGACTCGGGGTGGAACTGGATGCCCTCGATGGGCGCCCACCGGTGGCGCAGCCCCATGATGACGCCGTCCCGCGTGCGGGCCGTCACCTCCAGCACGTCGCCGGGCACGGTGTCGGGCCGCACGGCCAGCGAGTGGTAGCGGGTCATCCGCACCGGCGTGGGCAGCGTCTCGAACACGCCCTTGCCGTCGTGGGAGATGGCGCTGGTGCCGCCGTGGACGAGTTCGGGTGCGCGGGACACGGTGGCGCCGTACGCGACGGCGATGGCCTGGTGGCCCAGGCACACGCCGAGCAGGGGCAGGCCTTGCTCGGCCGCGTGGTGGACCAGGGGCATGCTCACACCGGCCGCCTCCGGGGTGCCGGGGCCCGGGCTGATGAGGACGCCGTCGAAGCCGCCGGCGTCGCGTACGCTCACGTCGTCGCGGGACCGCACGTCACAGTCGGCGCCCAGGGCGCGCAGGTACTGCACGATCGTGTGGACGAAGCTGTCGTGGTTGTCCACGACCAGCACGCGGGTCATCTTCGTACGGTCACCTCGTCGAGCGTCACCAGGGGCTCCATGAGCGGGAACACGACATACCAGAGTACGGCCACCACGGCAGCGACCAGCACGGCGGCCGTCAGCACCCGGGTGCGCCCGCGGCCGGGCAGCCTGCGCCAGAGCCAGGGATACATGTCACTCCTTCCTCGGCTCGGTCGTCTTCAGCACGCCGTAGACGATGAGGCGCTGGGCGGCCGAGTATTCGGGATGGCAGGTGGACAGGGTGATGAAGGCGCGGATGGGGCGGATGTCGGGCTTGCCGGGCACGGGGGCGAGCACGTCGATCTCGTCGGGCTCCACGATGTCCTGGGAGGTGACGCGGTAGGTGTAGCGGGCCTCGCGGGCCTCCACGACGATCTCGTCGTCGCGTTCGAGATCGTCGATCTCGTTGAACGGCGCCGCGTACGTCGTCCGGTGCCCCGACACCACGAAGTTGCCGATCTGGCCCGGCATCGCGCTGTCGGGGTAGTGTCCCGGGCCGCTCTTCAGGTGCTCGGCGTCGACGCCCTCGACCACGGCGTACTCGTAGTCGCGGCCCAGCCTGGGGATGCGTAGCAGGGCGACGGCCTTGCCCAGCTCGATGCGTTCGAGGTGGCCGCGTTCCCTGGCCTGCAACTCGCGCTGGAGCAGCAGTTGCCGGCTCTGGGTGTAGGCACCGGTCCCCCAGAGCAGGTAGGCGCAGAAGAGCATGAGGATCAGGCCCGCGGTGATGCTGATCTCCCCCATGGCCCGGAGCATGGCCCGCATGCGGTCAGGGTATTCCGGCACGAAGCGGGGACCGGGGATCGCCATGGCGTGCGCGTGGCGACTATCCTGGCCCCCTATTCAACTACGCTTATCGAAGAGCCTGTGGACGATCCGGAAGCCCAGGCCCTCAGCAGGAGTTATCCAGTGCCCAAGTCGAAGGCTCGCAAGAAGGCGGTTTACACCCCGCCGCAGAGAACCCAGCAGGTAAAGGTCAGCCCCCGCTGGCTGGCGCCCACGATGGTCGCGTCATGGATCATCGGCATCCTGTGGATCGCGATCTACTACGTCGCACCGCAGGCGCCCTTCTTCAGCGACCTCCAGAACTGGAACCTGCTGATCGGGTTTGTTTTCATCATCTTCGGTGTGGTGCTTTCCACCCGCTGGCGTTAGTTTTTTCCACAGTTTTTTCCACAGCCTGGGGAAGGTTCAGCTCGCACCGCTCAGGATGGCCGACGTCCTGACCACCACGAGCACGCCCAGCAGAACGAACGCTCCCGCGAGCGTCAGCACGTGCCAGAGGGTCCGGTTGCTCTTGGGGGCGTAGGCCAGCGCCCCCGCCAGCAGCGTCCCGACGATCAGGCCGCCGACGTGGCCGGTCCAGCTGATCCGGGCGTTCGAGGAGAGCAGCGGGAAGATGAAGGTGATGGCCAGGTTGAGCGCGATGACCACGCCGATGCCGCGTACGTCCAGCTTGAGCTTGCGCCCCACCACGAAGACGGCGCCGAACATGCCGAAGACGGCTCCCGAGGCGCCGACCGTGATCGTCGGCATCGGGTCGAGCCAGAAGCCGAGCACCGACCCGCCGAGCGCGCTGAGCAGGTAGACGGCCAGGAAACGGAGATGTCCGAAGGCCCGCTCGAGATAGGGGCCGATCGCGAAGATGGCCCAGCCGTTGAAGAGGAGGTGCAGCGGACTGCCCGCGTCGTGCACCAGGGCCACGGTGAGCAGCCGGTGATACTCGCCGAGGGCCACCGCCGGCTGGAACATCGCCAGGGCCGCCGTGACCGCGCTGCCCGCCAGCAGCTGGGCGCCGAAGACGAGCGCGGTGATGCCGAGGATGGCCCACGTGACGTACGGCGTGCGGACGATGTTGCCGCCGAAGGCGGTCTTGGCCTGGCGGATGCCGCGGTTGCCCTCGGCCACGCACTCGGGGCACTGGAAGCCCACGGCGGCGTCGCGCATGCAGTCGGGACAGATCGGGCGATCACAGCGCTGGCACCGGACCCAGGTCTCCCTGCTGGGATGCCGGTAGCACGTGGGCACCGCCTCTGCGGGCTGCTCGGGCTGCGGGGGTGGGGGCGGCTGGCTGGTCATGACCGAAGCCTATGGCTTGTGCGCGCGTGCCGCGTGTCCCCGCGACCGGCCCCCCTCCGACACGGCCCTGAGGGCGCTTTGCGGGGCTGTATGGGGCTTGTGGGGGCCGAATAGGCACTTCGGCTGCCCTGGTGGCCTTCGGGTGTCTGGTGGCCTTCTGGCGCCCGCACATGGGACTCGGCGCTCGTGGGGGTGGCCGCGGGCGGTGCTGCCGCGCGGCGGGGCAGCGTGTACGCCGCCCCGCCGCGTGGCGGCAGGGCGCATGGCCCCGGTGGCGTCAGCCCTGGACGCGGTCGATGGTGACCGATTCCAGTATGACGTCCTCGACCGGCCGGTCGCGGCCGTCCGTACGGGTCTTGCCGATGGCGTCGACCACGTCCTGCCCCTCGAGGACCTCGCCGAAGATGGAGTGCTTGCCGTTGAGGTGGGGCGTCGGCACGAGCGTGATGAAGAACTGCGAGCCGTTGGTGCCCTTGCCGAAGCGGATGCCCGCGTTGGCCATGGCCAGCAGGTAGGGGCGGTTGAAGTAGAGATCCGGGTGGATCTCGTCGTCGAACTCGTAGCCGGGGCCACCGATGCCCTGGCCGAGCGGGTCGCCGCCCTGGAGCATGAAGCCGGAGATGACCCGGTGGAAGATCGTGCCGTCGTAGTAACGGCCGGTGCTCTTCTCACCGGTGCCCGGGTGCGTCCATTCGCGGCCGCCTTCGGCGAGCTCCACGAAGTTTCGCACCGTTTTCGGGGCCTTGTTGGGGAAGAGTTCTACCTTGATATTGCCGCGATTGGTCTGCAGGTTCGCGATCAGCTTCTCAGCCACGAGACAGCTGCCCCCCTCTATGCACAGGGTTAGTTCGTCATGTTTTGAGGACTATGGCCGTACGGCCATCCGGGCCATCCTCCCACGACCGGCCATGATTGAGCCGCCTTGTCCAGGGAAGGTCAGGCACGGGGCCCCAACGACAGGGGAGGTTGTCGTGTCCCTGACACTGAGAAAACGCCGCGTGGCCATGGAGAGACCCACCACGTGGACGGGCCGGATGAAGGCCCAGGCCGTGCGAACCGGCCACCGGATGGCGCCGATGGCGGACCAGGCAAGAGTGGCCGCCGCCCAGCGCTTCGAAGACGCCCGCTACTGGGCGGCGCCGCGGCTGCATTCCGCGGCACACGGGTTCGAGGGCCAGGTCGCGCCCAAGGTCAGCTCCATGCTGTCCGCGGCGGCCAGGAAGATCGACCCGAAGCCGTCGCAGTCGCGGCGGTGGCCGATGTTCATGTTGCTGTCCGGCCTCGCTGTGGGCTCGATCGGCTACATGTTCTACCGGCGCAATGCCCAGCAGTGGACCGAGCACATGAAGGATTCCGCATCCGATGCGTCACGCTGGGTCGGCGAGAAGGCTGACAGAACCACCGAGTCCGCGGACCGGATGGCGGCCAATGTGTCGAACCAGGCGGATGAAGCGTCACGCAAGATGCCGTGATTCCGCCAAATTTCATGCGAAAGCGCGCCCTCGATCTCGGATCGAGGGCGCGCTTTCGCCGTCCCCCGTTGACGGCCTGCCGCTCACGGAACGTCGAAGGGCCCGGGCGGCTCAGGGTGCTCCTGGAGCCGGACGAGCATGGCCTGTCCTCCGGCCTCCTGTGACGGCTACTCGGCCTTCTTGCAGATGACCTTCACGGGCTTGGCCACGCCCTCGGGCACGTCGGCGCCGGGCTCGGCAGGCTGCGCGCGAACGGCATCCTCGGAGGGCACCGCACGCCTCCCGTCCGGGAACTCATCGGCCGGGAGCGGCTTGGCCGGCACCACGTCGCCCTCAGTGACACGAGAGAGCTCCACCGTCTCGTCCGACCTGACGCCGGGCTTGACCTCGATCGGCTTCCCGTCCCGCCCGAGCACCTTGACCGGCTTGCCTTGCTCCAGCCTGAACGCCTTGCCCGGCTCGGCCTTGGTCACCTTTCCGTCCCGGTCGAGCTTCATGGGCTGCTTGAACTCGGCCACCTCGATGGGCTTGCCGTCGCTGGTCATGCAGGTCACCTTGCCGCCGGCGGGCGGGGCCTCGTCGGCCATGGCGGAGCCGGCCAGGCCGGTGATGGCGAGCACGGCTGCCGCTCCGAGCACCGCGAGACGTCGCTTGTACATGAATTCTCCTTACGAGATCGTCGAATCACTGGGAATCGGTCGACCACTGGAGTCGGTCGACCACTGGGATCGGTCGGACGACCCCGAGACTGGACCGGCGCGCCTGAAGCGATCCTGAAGAGGCCCTAAATGATCTTCAGGTTGGCTTTAGGTGCGCTCCGGCACTCTGGTCGGTGTGCGAGTGCTACTGGTGGAGGACGAGGAGCGGCTGGCCGACCTGGTCAAGGGCGGGCTGGCGGGCGAGGGTTTCGCGGTGGACGTGGCGCACGACGGCCGCGACGGGTTGTGGATGGCCACCGAGAACACGTACGACGTGATCGTCCTGGACGTGATGCTGCCCAGGATGAACGGGTACGCGGTCTGCTCCCGGCTGCGCAAGGCGGGCGACTGGACGCCGATCATGATGCTCACCGCCAAGGACGGCATCTACGACGAGGCCGAGGCGCTCGACAACGGGGCCGACGACTACCTGGCCAAGCCGTTCTCGTACGTGGTGCTGCTGGCCCGGTTGCGCGCGCTGGTTCGGCGGGGAGGGCGTGAGCGGCCGGTGTCGATCAGCGTCGGCGACCTGGTGATCGACCCGGCCGGGCTGCGGTGCCGTCGGGGTGAGGTGGCGATCGGGCTGACGCCGAAGGAGTTCGCGGTGCTGCACGCGCTCGCCCGGCGGGCCGGGGAGGTGGTGTCCAAGAGCGAACTGCTGGCCCAGGCGTGGGACTTCTCCTACGACGGCGACCCGAACATCGTCGAGGTCTACATCAGCGCCCTGCGCCGCAAGATCGACGGGCCGTTCGGCCGTACGACGCTCATGACGGTGCGCGGGGCCGGCTACCGGTTGGAGGCGGCGTGAACTGGCAGCGGCTGTTCGCCGGGCTGTCCTCTGGAGGCGGCGTGAGCCGGGGACGGGTGTCCGCCGGGCTGTCCTCTGGAGGCGGCGTGAGCTGGGCGCGGGTGTCCGCCGGGCTCTCGTCGGTGCGGTTGCGGGCGACGGCTGCGGCGACGCTGGTGGTGGCTCTGGTCCTGGGCGTCGTGGCGCTGGTGCTGGTCGGGACCCTGCGCGGCACGCTGGAGGGCAACGCGGGCGCGGAGGCGGTCAAGAAGGCCGAGGCGGTGGCGCCGTACGCGGAGACTCTGAAGATCGGCGAGAACGGCGAGCCGGGTCTGAGCGCCACGGTGAAGCCCGCCAAACTACTCCAGATCTCCGGCAAGGACGGCGACCTGTACATGCGCCAGGGCGGCGTGGCCGGGGTCGCCGATCCCGACGTCATGCTGACAAAGGAGGAGGCCGCCTCGTCCGAGTGGGCGCGGCCGCACCAGTACGCCGTCGCCGGGGTCAAGGTGACCACCGCCGACGGCCCGGCCATGGTGTGGTCGCGCGTCTCCCTGGCGGGGGCCGAGGACGCGCTGCGGACGCTGTACGGGGCGCTGCTGCCAGGCGTGCCAGGCGTGCTGATCGTGGTGGCCGGGATGACGTGGTTCTCGGTGGGCCGCGCGCTCGCCCCCGTGGCCGCGATCCGGGCCAAGGTCGCCGACATCACCGCCAGGGACCTGCACCAGCGCGTTCCCGTACCACGGTCCAAGGACGAGGTCGCGGCGCTGGCCACCACCGTGAACGGCACGCTCGACCGCCTGGAGACCGCCGTGGAGCGGCACAAGCGGTTCGTCGCCGACGCGGCCCACGAGTTGCGCAGCCCCATCGCCACCCTGCGCGCCCGCCTGGAGCTGGCACCGCCGAGCGAGCTCACCCGCGAGGCCCTGTCCGACGTCGAACGCCTGCAGTCCCTGGCGGCCGATCTGCTCATGCTGGCCAAGCTGGACGCGGGCGAGCCGCTGCGCACGGGCGAGCTGGACCTGGGCCAGGTGGCCGCCGAGGAGTCCCTGCGGACCAGGCGGCGGCCCGAGGTGCGGCTGGAGCTGGACGTGCAGCCCGACGTGGTGATGAACGGCTCCCGCGCGCATCTCGACCGCCTGGTGACCAACCTGACCGACAACGCGGTACGGCACGCCGCGTCCACCGTACGAATCCGCGTGCGGGCCGAGGGGGACCAGGCCGTGCTGGAGGTGCTTGACGACGGCCCTGGGATCCCCGTGGGGCAGCGCGAGGCGGTGTTCGACCGGTTCACCAGGCTGGACGAGGCCCGGGCCAGGGACGCGGGCGGCGCCGGGCTCGGGCTGCCGATCGCGCGCGACATCGCGCTCCTGCACCAGGGCACCCTCGTGTACGCGGACGGCGGCTTCGTCGCTCGGTTCCCCCTGCTCGCGTGAAAGGGTCCCCCGGCCACCGCGGAAGGCTCGCGACCGGCCGACGGTGAGCGGCCGGCGAGGGGTCGGCACGCTGTCCCTGCAGTGGTTCATCGACTCAAAGACACATATCCTCGTAATGTCCGCGTGTCGCGTTCTTGCCCGTCTTGTTACCGCGACGGGCGACAAATTAGCCATTCACGTGGACGCCGTCCCGAGCCGAATCACGTGAATGGCACCTCAGGCGAAGAGACGGACAATAGAAAAACCCCCGCCTTTGCGGTGCAGGGCGGGGGTTTCTCGGTCGAAGAAGGGTCAGGAGCAGGTGTACGTGCTCGGGGCCTTGTCAAACTTGATGGACCACCTCTTCTTGCCGGAAAGGATCGCCGCGCTGCTGGTGGCCACAGCGACCACTGTGCCGGAGGAGCCCGCGCGGACCTTGTTGTCACCGTCGGCGAGGGCGACCTTGCGAAGGCCCGTCTGGTAGTAGTAGCGCACATTCGGCGTCGCCGTGGTGACGATGTGCGCGTCCTTGTCCGAGCAGCGCGGCTGCTTGAACGTCGGAGCCGTGGTGGCCGTCTTGCAGGCGGTCTTCACCGACACCGTGACCGGGGCGAGGAACCACTTCTGCTCCGGGCCCACCTGCAGCCAGTAACTCACCCGGTGGTTGCCGCTCCGCGCCAGGAACGGCACGGCCACCGTCTTGGACTTGCCGGCGACGACCTTGACCGGGTTGTAGCGCGAGCTGAACTTCTCGCCCGCGAACGGGCCTTCCTTGATTACCTCACCGGAGATCGGCCCGCGCTTCGCCTGCTGGTTGTCCACGCGGTAGTCGAAGGTGTGGTCGTACTTGGTCGGGTTGTTGAAGGTCAGGGTGACCTTGCCACACTCCACCGCGTTCGTCGCGCTCGGCACAGTGGCGGGGGCCTCGGTCGCCGTGGCCGCAGGAGCGGGCGTAGCAGTGGGGCTCTCGGTCGGATCCGCGACGGCGGCCTGAGCCGTCACGGCGATGCTCGAAGCTGCGAGGAAGCCCGCAGCGAGAAAGGACAGCGTCTTCAAGGGGGTGCCTCTCTGGAGACCGCTTACGAAAGATCCGCGCCACGCAAACACGCATAAACGCGGGCGTTGGACAGTTATACACCAGTGAGCTATATCTTGCGCAAATATTTCAGAAGCCGTATTTGGCAACTCACATCCCGTAACCATACGGAGTGCACTTTACTCCCTGGCGAATCCTTCAATGTCGGTCTTTGACGGCATTTCTACGCCTTGCTCAAAATGAAATGTGGCAAGGGACACTCCGCAAGGAATGTTCGCAGAGCGTGATCATGACCGTCTTCATCTGGCCATCTTGTGGATCCGAAGCCTTCAACCCGTTTGGAGATCCGAAGTCCGTGCGAGTCGGGTGGCGCAGCCCAACCGGTTGCCGAGCCGGGTCAGGCCGTCGGCGAACGACTCACGTGTGCTCTTGGCGAACCCGATGAAGAGCCTGTTGGCCAGCGGCACCCCCCAGGTCATCCGGTCGGCCACGTCGAAGACGCGGTGGACGAGCAGGGCGCCCTCGGGGTGGGCGGTGACCGACCATTCGCCCCGATACCACCAGCCGCCCTGGTAGGCGACGGTATGCTCGCCGATCTCCGTCTTCATCTCGTACCCCGGCTTGTCATCCAGCAGGGCGGCCCACACCTGCTCGACGGACGCCTCGATCACTCCGGCGACCTCGGTGATGAGCTTCTTCCTCATGGCCAGGCTCCCTTCTCGATCCATTCGAGCTCTCCCTTGCCGAGGCGGTCGAGCAGCCCTCTGATCCACTCCAGCTCGGCCGTGTGAAGGGCCTGCTCGCACTCGACCTCGATCATCAGGATCTCCGGCAGGCCGCTGTCCGTCATGGCCCGCCGGTGGGCGTCCATCCCGGCCAGGACGCCCTCGATCGTGGCGGCCCGGCCGCGCAGCGCGCGCTGGGCCTCGTCCGGCGGCAGGCACCCGATCAGGGAGAGGCCCGCGACCAGCGTGCGCCGGTCGGGGTCGGGCTGCTCCAGCAGCCGCCGCAACCTGGTGGCCAGCTCCTTGCGGCCCTCTTCGGTGATCTCGTAGACCGTGCGCTCCGGCCTGCGGCCCGCGCGGTCTGTCTTGGCCGGCACGACCAACTCGTCCCTGGCCAGCCGCTCGACCGCGTGGTAGAGGCTGCGCGGCAGGCCCGCGATGTAGTCCTTGTGCGTGTCGACGATGAAACGGTGCAGCTCGTACGGGTGCGCGGCTCGTACGGAGAGCAGCGCCAGCACGGTCAGGCCGACCAGGTCGTGGCCTCTCGCCATGATGCATCCTCCTATATTGCAAAACGCAATATAGGCCGAGACGACGTCACCTGTCGATGTCCGCGAGAGGGAGTCAGGCGTCGAGTTGCATGAAGGCGCGGGCGATGGCCTGCTGGGAGACGTTCTCCGGATAGGGGAAGAGCTTGATCACGTCGCGCAGGCCCTCGACGTGCGCGCGCTTGGCCAACTCGGCCACCAGCGCCAGGTCAGCCTGCTGCGCCAGCGCGTAGGCGCGGTCGACCACCGCGCCGTGGCCGGGCACGACCACCGGCTCGGGCATCTCCATGAGCATCGCCGCCACGGTGTCCGGCCAGTCCAGCGGGTACGAGTCGCTGAACGCCGGCGGCGCGCCCTCCTCGATCAGGTCCCCGGCGAACACCACCCCGGCGTCGGGAACGTGTACGACGACGTCGTTGCTGCTGTGTCCGAGCCCGAAGTGCCGCAGATGCACCATGCGGCCGCCGACGTCCAGACCGGCGGTGACGGCGAACGTGTGGTCGGGGGGCACGATCGTGACCTCCTCCAGCTCCGCGCGCCGCTCGGGCAACCGCTCGATGACGTTCGCGCGCTGGAGCTCACCGTGCAGCTCGATCTCCTCGGCGCACCTGACGTGGCCCCAGATCTCGGCGGGACGGAAGATCGCGTTGCCGAAGTAGTGGTCGAAGTGGGAATGGCTGTTGACGACGGTCCACGGGGCGGCGGTGATCCTCCTGACCGCCGCGACGAGGTCCGCCGCTTCCTCGTGGGACGTACGCGTGTCGAGCACCAGGCAGTGCCCGTCCCCCACGATCAGCCCGGTGTTCATGTCGAAGGACTCATGACGCCGAACGAATACCTGCTCGCCGACCTCCTGCCATTGCTCGTTCATGCCAACGAATCCTACTTTTGAGCCGTACTTCTAGGATCGATACATGGCATATGACTTCCAGGTCGTCATCGACACGGGCGACCCGCATCCGCTGGCGGACTGGTGGGCGGACGCGCTCGGCTGGCGGGTGGAGCCGCAGGACGAGGCGCTCATCCGCGAGATGATCGAGAAAGGGTACGCCACGGACGACGACACGACCATGCACAACGGCGCGCTGGTGTGGAAATCGGGCACTGCCATCAGGCATCCCGACGGTCTCGAACGCGCTCCTCGCGTGCTGTTCCAGCTCGTACCCGAGCCCAAGACGGTCAAGAACCGCACGCACCTCGACATCCGCACCGGCGCGGGCAACATCGAGGCGGAGGTTGCGCGGCTGACCGCCAAGGGGGCGAAGGAGCTGCACCGCGGCCGCCAGGGGCCCAACTGGTGGGTCACTCTCGCCGACCCCGAGGGCAACGAGTTCTGCGTCAGCTGATCAGCCCCGCAGGTACGCCAGCACCGCCAGCACCCGCCGGTGGCCGTCGGCGGCCGGCGGGAGGTCGAGCTTGGTGAAGATGTTGGCGATGTGCTTGGCCACGGCCGCCTCGGTGACGAACAGCTCCTTGGCGATCGACGCGTTCGAGCGCCCCTCGGCGATCAGGCCGAGCACCTCCTGTTCGCGCGGGGTGAGCCTGGCCAGCGGGTCGCGCCGCCGCCGGAGTAGCTGCCGCACCACCTCGGGGTCGACGACCGTGCCGCCGGCGGCCACCCGGTCGAGGGCCTCGACGAACTCGCGTACGTCGCCGATCCGGTCCTTCAGCAGGTAGCCGATGCCGGCCCCGGCGCCGGAGTCGAGCAGCTCGGCCGCGTACGTCTGCTCGACGTACTGGCTGAGCACCAGCACGGCCAGCTCAGGGTGCCGCTCGCGCAGCTCCAGCGCGGCCCGCAGGCCCTCGTCTGTGAAGCCGGGCGGCATCCGTACGTCGGTCACCACGGCGTCGGGGCGGTGCTCGGGGACGGCGGCGAGCAGGGCGGGCGCGTCACCGACCGAGGCGACCACGGTGTGGCCGAAGCGCTCCAGCAACCCCACCAGGCCCTCCCGCAGCAGCACGGCGTCCTCGGCGATGACTACCCGCACGAGACCTCCCAGACGTCCTCGCTGATCGCTACCCGCACGGGACCTCCCAGGCGTCCTCGCTGATCGCTACCCGCACGGGACCTCCCAGGCGTCCTCGCTGATCGCTACCCGCACGGGACCTCCACTCGGACCAGGGTCGGCCCGCCTGCCGGGCTCGACAGGGACAGTCTCCCGTCCACCACGGCCAGCCGGTCGGCCAGCCCGGTGAGCCCGGTGCCCTCGGCAGGGTCGGCGCCGCCCTTGCCGTCGTCGCGCACCTCCACGACCAGCGTGCCGCGCTCGACCCGGCCGGTGACGGAGCCCCTGGTGGCCTGGCTGTGCTTGGCCAGGTTAGTGAGGGCCTCGCTGACCACGTAGTACGCGGTGACCTCCACCGGGGCGGGCAACCGGCCGACCGGCTCGAAGTCGACGTCGACGGGCACGGGCGAGCGGCCGGCCACGTCGTGGACGGCCGCCTCCAGCCCCCGGTCGGTGAGCACCTGCGAGTGCACTCCCCTGATCAGCTCGCGCAGCTCGCCCAGCGCCTGCTTGGCCTCGTCGTGGGCCAGCCCGATCAGCCGGCCCGTGTCCGAGTCGCCGGGCAGGTCGAGCCTCGCCATGCCGAGCGTCATCGACAGGGAGACCAGCCGCTGCTGGGCGCCGTCGTGCAGGTCGCGCTCGATCCGGCGGCGCTCCATCTCGAACGCGTCCACCAGCCGCGCCCGCGACCGCAGCACCTCGCTCAGCTCGGAGCTCTGGGGCGCGAGCAGCGCCCTGACCATGGCTCCCCGCGCGCCGCCCCAGGCCGTGACGGTGTACGCGGCCACGGGCAGCAACAGCACGCCCATCACGGCCGCCAGGACGCCGATCCCCGGCAGCACCTCAGGCTGGAGCACCGGCGTGAGGATCAGCATCGGCGGGCCGACCACGGTGAGCAGGACCATGACCAGGTCGATCCACCACAGCGCGAACACCGTCATGATCGCCACCGCCGCCTCGCGCCTGCGACGGTCCGGCACGTCGGGCAGGTCGACGGGGTCGACGAGTCGCAGACGGCGGCGTTCGAACCAGGCGATGGGCGGGATGGAAACCACCAGCACGAGCAGCCCCGCCACGACGCCCATGGGGAGCCCGATGAGCGTGGCGAGCACGACGGTGAGCACGACGGCCACGCCGGGCACGGCACCGGCCAGCAGGTACGCCACGCACCGCCACGGCCAGACCGACCTGAGGAACGGCACCGGCCGCTGGGTGATCGCCTCCAACGCGGTCCTGTAGAGCACCTTTCGACGTTATCCACAGGGGGGAGGGACCGGCAGTAGTGCTCGGTCTACCTTTCACACCAGGGCAGGGGCTACGGCAGGAACGTGAACGCCTCGGCGTGCTGCGGGTGCACCGCGGTGAAGTGGTGGCGGTCGAGGGTGGCGATCTGGGTGAGGCCGAGGCGTTCTGTCACCGCGATCACAGAGGCGTCGACGGCGCCGAGGCCGGAGTAGGTCTCCACGAGGTCGCTGATGCGGTCGAGGTCGTGCTGGAGGATGTCGATCAATACCAGACCGGACTGGAACGAGCGGAGGAAGGCGGCCTCGGCGCGGCCGCCGTCGCGCTTCTCGACGAGCCTGCAGACCTCGGCGACCACGGTGGCGGGAACGAGCAGCAGGCCGGGGTAGCTCCGCAGGAAGGCGGCACAGACGTCGTGATGGTTGTCCTGACGGTTGACCGCCGCGATCAGCGGCCCCGAATCAATGACGATCACAAAAACCGATTGTCCTCCGCGTGCAAGATTTCTTCAGAGCGTTCGGCGAAATCAGGTTCGGCCGCCAGCATGCCGATGAACGGCAGATCCCGGGCTATGGGCTGGTCCCCCAACTCGCACTGGACGAGGCGGAGCAATGGGCCGACCTTTTCGTCCGGCAGGCGGTCCACGAGTTCGTGGAGCTCGGCACGCGTAAGACTCATGGAGGGATTCTACGGCTTTCCAGCGGGCGCTCGGGCTGCCCCAAGTTCGGATTTATCGGCCTATTTCTTGTGTACCGTCCGACGCCGGGGCCGGGCTCGCGTACGACGTCACAGGGGGCGTCGTAGTGGCGCATGAGGTCTTCGAACCGCATGAGGGGGCGATGACAGCTTGACACCAGGTAGGGGCGAATGGTGTTTCCGTCGGCATAAAGGGACGGATATGGTAATCGCACGATGAATCAGTCATCGGTCTTCGTGAAGACTCCGACGAGGTCCGCAATTGCGGGCTTTTAATCGTACAAAGCCTTCGCGCTCCGGAACTCGAGCCCATCGAAGGCGTCCGATGTACGCCACCGCTCGAGATAACCGAAATACGCCATCGCCCCGTGCGGGTAGCCGACGTTCAGCCGGCCGCGCAGGCCGAGGTCCTGGCCCTCGTTGTTGTAGTAGCCCGGCGTGCAGTCCGGCGAGCCCAGCAGCGGGCCGGGGCCCGACAGCAGCAGCTCCACCCAGGCGTCCTCGGCCTCCTTGGTGACCTCGACCTCCTCGTGGCCGTGGTCGAGCGCGTACTTGACGATCAGCGCGATGGTCCTGCCCGCCTCGGTCAGGTTGTGGGGGATGTTGGAGATGAGGTTCGCGCCCTGGGTTGGCTGGACGAGGAAGGCGTTCGGGAAGCCGTGCACGTGGATGCCGTGCAGGCTGCGCATGCCCTGGGCCCAGTGGTCCGACAGTCTGACCCCGCCGCGTCCCGTCAGGTCGTAGCCGGCGCGGCGCGTGTAGTCGGTGCCGACCTCGAAGCCGGAGGCGTAGATGACGCAGTCGACCTCGTACTCCTCGCCGGCGGCGACGACCCCGTCCGGGGTGATCCGCTCGACGCCCTTGCCGTCGGTGTCGACGAGGTGGGTGCCCGGGGTGTTGAACGCCTGGAGGTACTCGTCGTGGAAGCACGGGCGCTTGCACAGCTGGCGGTACCAGGCCTTGAGCTTCCGCGCGGTCTCCCTGTCTCTCACGACGGCGTCGACCCGGGCGCGGATCTCCTCCATCTTCTCGAAGTCGGAGTCCTCGAACGCGGCCCGCATGGTCTCCGGTGTGAGCTCGTCGAGCTCCTGGATCCTCCCCCGGTACCGGCGGGAGATGTCGGTCCAGCCGTCCATCACCAGGTCGTCCTCGGCCGCGCCGCCCGCCTGGTTGGCCGTGAAGTTCTCCAGCCAGCGCCGCTGCCAGCCGGGCGTCGCGATCTTCGCGAACCACTCGGGGTCGATCGGCCGGTTGTCCCGTACGTCCACCGAGGACGGCGTGCGCTGGAACACGTACAGGCGACCGCACGCCCGGGCCAGATGGGGCACGCACTGAACGGCCGTCGCGCCCGTGCCGATGACGGCCACCCGCTTGTCCGCCAGCCGGTCCATGGGGGCGCCCAGCGGGTCGCCGCCGGTGTAGGCGTAGTCCCAGCGGCTGGTGTGGAACGAATGCCCGCCGAACGACTGGATGCCGGGGATGCCGGGGAGTTTGGGCACGTGCAGCGGGCCGATGCCCATGGCGACGAACTGGGCGGTGAAGTCGTCGCCCCGGTCCGTGCGTACGCGCCACCGGGATCGGCGCTCGTCCCATTCGAGGCTCTGGACCTCCGTGTGGAACAGCGCGTTGTCGTACAGGTCGTAGTGCTTGCCGATGCGGCGGCAGTGTTCGAGGATCTCGGGGCCGTGCGCGTACTTCTCGGTGGGCATGTGGCCGGTCTCCTCCAGGAGCGGCATGTACACGAGCGACGCCGTGTCGCACTGCGCTCCCGGGTACCTGTTCCAGTACCACGTGCCGCCGAAGTCGCCGCCCTTCTCGATGACGCGTACGTCCTCGACCCCGGCCTCCTTCAGTCGCGCGCCGGTGACGAGGCCGGCGAACCCCCCGCCGATGAACGCGACGGTGACGTGGTCGGTCCTGGGCTCGCGTTCGGTCCTCGGGGTGTACGGGTCGTCGAGGTAGCGGGCCAGCGTTCCCCTGAGGCGGAGGTACTGGTCGTTGCCATCCGGGCGAAGCCGCTTGTCCCGCTCTTCGCGATATTTCCGGCGTAGGGCGTCTTTGTCGATGCTGGGGTGATCTGTCATGCATCCTCCGGGAGCCTCGGGGCGCAATTCCAGAATGTCATTCGGTAATCACCTCCGACAAGCCCACCCTCGGCCATCCTGGAGACGGTTGTCCGCCTCCACTGTCCGCCTCCACGACGATGGGCCTGCCGTCATGAAACGCGTACTCATCACCGGGATGTCCGGAACCGGGAAGTCCACGCTCCTCGCCGACCTGGCCGCGCGCGGCCACAAGACCGTGGACACCGACTACGGCGGGCTGACGGTCTGGCATCCCACCGCCGAGGAGTGGTTGTGGGACGAAGACAGGATCCAGGACCTGCTGTCCACTGAGGACGCCGACATGCTCTTCGTCAGCGGCACCACGAGGAACCAGGTGGCGTTCTACCCACAGTTCGACCACGTCGTGCTGCTCAGCGCGCCGCCCGAGGTCATCGTGGCGCGGCTGGCAGCCAGGACGAACAACCCGTACGGGAAGGATCCGGCCGAGCTGGCCATGGTGCTACAGGATCTGGAGGCGGTGGAGCCGCTGCTGAGACGTGGCGCGAGCTTCGAGGTGGACGCGAGCGCGCCGGCGGCCGAGGTGGCGGCGGCCGTCCTGCGGCTGGTCACCTCGGACGCTTGCTCAGGACCGACCTCGGACGCGTGCTCAGGACCGACCTCGGACGCTTGCTCAGGACAGTAGGGGGCACGTCCCAGGCTTCGGGTGCTCGATGACCGGGGCGGGGGCGGTCGGGGCTATGGTGTTGGGGCCCGGACACACGAGGAAGCGGATCCCCCTTGGCTCACCGCGCACTGGTCATCGCCATGCTGCCCGCGATCGGGCTGCGCGTACTCGCCGTGCTGGGCTTCCCGCCGGCGCTGCTCTTCTACGGCGACTCGTTCGCGTTCCTGAGCGAGAAGCTGGCCCCCGGCACGACCAGGCCCTCGGGATACTCCCTGCTGCTGGCGGTGCTGCGCCCCGCGCACAGCCTCACGCTGGTGACGGTCCTGCAGCACCTGCTGGGGCTGGCGCTGGCTGTCGCGGTCTACGCGTTGCTACGCCGGCGCGGCCTGCCTGGCTGGGGGGCCACGCTGCTGGTCACCCCGCTGCTGTACGACGAGTTCCTCGTGCTGCTCGAGCACATGATCATGGCTGACGCGATCTTCATCGTGCTCGTCACGGCCGCGGTCGTTCTCATCGTGTGGCGCGTCACCCCTGCCACTGCCGCCGTCGGCGGGGTGCTGCTCGGCCTGGCCGGGATCACCAGGACGGTCGGCCTGCCGCTGCTGCTGCTGACTGCCGCCTACCTGCTGATCAGGCGCTACGGCTGGCGCCCGCTGGTGGCGCTGCTGGTGGCGGGCGCGATCCCGCTCGGCGCATACGCGACGTGGATGAAGGTGGAGAAGGGGAAGTTCGCGCTGACCGAGGCCGACGGCAACTTCCTGTGGTCCAGGACCATGAGCTTCGCCGACTGCGACGTGATCAAACCGCCCGAGCGGCTGGCCGTGCTCTGCCCTCAGATGCCGGTCGCCGAGCGCCCCTACCCGCCGCACTGGCTGTGGGAGAGCTTCTCGCCGCTGCTCAAGGTGCCGGGGCCGGCCAATCGCAACCAGCTCGCCGGGGAGTTCGGCAGGGCGGCGATCCTCGCCCAGCCCGGCGGTTACCTGGGGGCGGTGGCGACCGATCTCACGGGGCTGTTCCGGTGGGAGCGGACTGCTGTGGACGAGAAGACGCCGTACAAGCTGCCGGCGTCCGAGCGGCCGCTCAACGAGTCGGTACGGGACGTCGCGGAGTCCTACGAGGGCGGGCCGGCCGCCACGCGGGTCGTGGAGCCGTTCGCCGGGTGGCTGCGGGCGTACCAGCGGTTCGGTTACGTGCCGTTCCCCGTGCTGACGCTGGTGCTGGCCGGCGCGCTGGTGACGGGGCTGGTGCGGCGGCGGTGGGACGTGCTGCTGCCCGGTCTGGCGGCGTTGGCGCTGATGGTGTCGCCGCCGTTCCTCGCGGCCTTCGACGTGCGTTATGTGATTCCGGCGATCCCGCTGGTGTTCCTGGCGCTGGGGTTGTCGCTGGTCGCCCGTGACGACCTCCGGCCCCGACCGTCACCCAGCCAGGCGGCACCTGGCGCGCGGGCACGGTCTACCACGTGGGGGACAGAGCGACGTACAACGGGCTGAGCTACGAGTGCCTACAGGCACATACGGCGCTCGCCGGCTGGGAGCCCCCGAACGTGGCCGCCCTGTGGAAGCGCGTCTGACGCGACAACACCTCGCGGCGGCGTTCGGCTCCCCGCTGATCGCCGCCGCGCCGGGTCAACTTCGATGCGGAACAAGATTCGGTCACGTCTGGGAGCGTCGGACAATTACCTGCATATCGCGGTGAATGCCGCGACAGGCCATGGCGCCCTCATCTGGTTCGTCTCCTTCTACAGGACGGCGACGAAACCCTCTGATCGGCAACCGGCTGGGCTTCAACGCCGTCGGCCCCACGGCTTCGCCCGGGTGAAGCCAGGCGCCGGCCGACCACCGTCCTGATCGTCTCCGACCGCGACGCCGGCGCCGCCGGCGCGAGCCGCCTGTCAGCCTGCCTCCGTGTTGGTCTCGACCGGCGACATATCGGCGGGCGGGTTCTCGGTGAGCTTGGATTCGATGCCGATGTAGTGGTCCTGGATCGCCGCACGCGCCCGATCCGGATCGCCGCTGAGGATCGCCTCGAAGATGGTGGCGTGGCCCTGGTACGCGTTCATCGGCGTGCGACTGCGCGGCGGTGGCGCCGCGGCGTGGAAGGCGAGCCAGAACTGGTCGAACAGCCTCAGCAACAGGGGCAGCGGCTGGACGGGGCGGACCGGTTCCACGGCAGCATGGACGAGTTCCGCGTCTACGACCGCGCGCTGAGCACCGCCGAGCTGACCCTGCTGCGCTTCAGCAACACCAACCGCATCCCCGGCCTCACGGCCCACCTGCCGATGAACGCCATCGTGCCGCCGGGCGAGCGATGGGAAGACCGGTGATGTCCGGTGAGCGGCTACTCGGTCACCTTCAGCCCGGCCGAACGCCGTCGGCTGCTGGAGATCTTCCCGTCGGGCGTGTGCGACTGGACGAAGCCCGGAGTCGGGCAGCGGCCGTTGCGCGGCACCTGGCTGACGCTCAACTGACCTCGACCTCGGCCCATGGAGGAGTGCCCATGCCACGACATCTGTTAGCCGTGGGATGCGCTGCCCTGTCTTTCGCCGCCGCAACCGTCCCCGGCGTCGCCGCCGCCGGACCGATCACCACCGACGCCCTGCCGACGTCCTGCGACGCCGAGGCCGCGGGCTACCAGCTGGTACGCGTGGCCGATCCGCGGGGTGGCACTCGGCCCGGACGTCACCGCGGTCGAGTTGCGGACCACCCGCGGGGGCCGGCAGACGACCCGACGGACCACCGCGTCCGGCACCACCGAACCCCAGATCGGCCCATCGAATCGACAAAAACCCACACCAACTGCTGCTGAAACTCCGCTCACCCACCCGCTGACCGTCGAGGACGGCGCCGCCGCGGACTTCCGGGTACCGGGCACCATCGTGGAATCCGTGCTCTGGAAACGCGGCCGCGGCTTGGTACTGACGCTGGACCGGCCGGCACCCGCTGACGCCACCGTGTCGTACGTCGCCCACCGCCGCGCCGGCCCCCGCGTCATCGACGCCCTCGGCATGGGCCTGCTCGCCTTCCAGATTCCCGTCGAATAGCGGTGCCACACAACGTGGTCCTGGGCGCCCACGGGATCGGCTTCGGTGGACGGGCCGGCGGCCTGCACCAGCTCGCCGGGGCACGATCGTGCTTTGTTCCCTTGGCGATGTGCACGGAAATTCGCTGGCCCGTGCGGCACGCTCCGGCCCACACTGGGACCGTGGTAACGGAGCGTAGCCGGTTGTATCGGGATCTGTGTGGGGCACTGGCCCCCGGCGCGGGGGTGGAGGCGGTGGCGGCGGAGCTGTCACGGGTGCTCGAGGTCGTGGACGACGTGCGCGTGGGCTGAGATCGCCCCTGGTTCATCGGAAGCGGGCGACGAAGCGGCGTTGCCAGGGCGTCTCGACGGCGTGGCTGTCGTAGTGCTCGCGTACGTAGCCGACCGCCTCGTGGGCGGGCAGCCCGTCGATGACGGCGAGGCAGGCCAGGGCCGTGCCGGTGCGGCCGCGCCCGGCGCCGCAGGCGACCTCGACGCGTTCGCCGGCGGCCCGCTCCCATGCCTCCCGCAGCGCCTCGGCGGTCGCCTCGCGATCGGCCGGCAACCAGAAGTCCGGCCAGCGCAACCACCGATGCTCCCAGGTGACGACAGGCGGTTGGCGGCCCTGCAGGTAGAGCGCGAACTCGGGCTGCGGACCCGGCGGAAGCGGGTGCCTCAGCCCTCGGCCGCGGACGAACCGGCCTGAAGGCAGGCGTAGCACACCCTTCGCCGTGCTCTCCCATGTAACGGTCACAACCGCAGCCTAGCCCCGGTCACACTCTCCGTCGGGCTCGTCACCACCGTGACCGGGGCGGGAATTTCCGGCATGAGCGGCGTTCAGATCTTGACGGGCTGGTTCGACTTGGCCGAACCGAGCGCCGCAAACTTTCATGTCAGCAGGGATTGATGAAAAGAACTTTCGGAGTTATGTTCCTGATCAGCCCGCCCTGCTGGACGGCGCGAGATGTCGGAGCATCCCCGAAGACGGCCCTCCTTCCCGCCATTCGATCACCATGCCGTCAATCTGCCACCAGGCGATTCGACATCAAACGGGCACCAATCAGATCCCTCCTTTACCCGCCTGTTTAGAGAGGTGAGCATGCCCACATCCGGTACGCCGAGCCGGCGGACCCTCAAATCCGCCGGCCTCGCCCTGTTATTCACTCTCGCAGCAGCACTACTTCCCCAAGCCGCCTCGGCACAGGAGGCCGGCCTCCTCGCATCCCACAAGAGCCCGTTCAACTGCGGAAAGACCTTCGACGCCAACAACTGGAGCCCCGGCCACAGCCCATCCGGTTCCATCGACTGGCAGACTCGCGGCAGCGATGCCATCAACGGCGAGACCGTACGTGCCACCGCTTCGGGCACCGCCTACTTCAGCGACGCGGGAAGCACCAGCTACGGCAAGTGGGTGGAGGTACGTCACGGTGACGGCACCAGGACCCGCTATGCCCACCTCGCCACCATGGTGAGATCGGCCGGCGGCTCGATGAGCGTCGGCCAGGGCACCACGATCGGGACCGTCGGCTCCACGGGCGGCAGCGACGCTCCGCACCTGCATTACGAGCAGCGGACCTCCACCGGTGCGGTGGACACCAGCCCCACCGTTGAGGGCGTGACCGTGTCCTTGGGTCAGGAGAAAGCCATCACGAGCAGCAACGCCTGCAGCGGCGGCAACCCCTACACCCCTGAAGAGGTCTGCGGCAGCGGTTACGGGGTCATCGACTCGGCCGCTCTCACCGGTGGTCGCACGTACCTGCTCTACAACACGGGTAACGGCAATAACTGCGTCGTGACGCTGAAGACGACGAACGTCGGCTCGGCCTCGTCGATGTCGGCCTTCCTGGAGCCGGAAGGGGCGAGCAGGACGACCAACTCAGGCAGTTTCAGTTACTACGCGGGGCCTGTCACACGCTCCGCCCCCGGACAATGCGTCAAGTGGGGCGGCTCGATCGGCAGTAGCTCTTACACCAGTCCCTTCGAGCACTGCGGTTAAGCACCATCGCCACGCTCGCCTGCGAACGGAACCCGGCGGGACCCCGTTCGCAGACGAGCAAGTGTCCGGTTGGGTGGCGTCATCGAATGGTGACGCGGTCCCCCTTCGGGGCCTCGACCGGCGAGTTCTTCACCGACACCCACCACCACACCGATGACCATGACGCCAGGCGCGGATCGGAATTGCCAACCCATAGATGTGCTGCCTTCTCAGGGGCGATCCATGGCCGCTCATGGGGCTATTCACGCGATACCGGAGACGAAGCAGAACTCGTTGCCTTCTGGATCGGCCATCACCTGGAAGGCGCCAACCGCGTCACGTTCCAGCCCGCCCATCGCCTCGGCGCCGAGCTTCGATACCGTACGGATCGGTGCCGGCGAAGCACAATCCCAGGACCGCTCCCGCACACCCGTCCTCGGCCGGTCACCCTCGGCCGGGGACGATGGCGCTGATCTCAGTGGCCCGTGATGCATGGGCAAGTGCCGTCGCGGTGCTTGTAGTCGTAGAACCTCGGATGCCCGCAGTAGCAGACGCTGGTCCACATGCGCTCTGGATCGGTGGACTGCTCGGGGCCGGCTCCGCACGCGGGGCAGGGCGAAGATTCGTCGTCTGCCGTGTGCGACGCCGCGCCCATGACGACACTGTATGGCAGGATGACGTTATGCCGAACACACGAAAGGGTCATGGCGCGTAGGCGTCCAGCTCAGATTCGCGCTGATGGCGCATTGCGTTCGCGGGCGACCGCCACGGAAGTTCCCGCGATTCCAGGCCTGTCGTTCCGAGGCCGTATCGCGGTCGCTCGTCTGGAGCACGAGCGATATTGGCCCGGTGCGGCGCGAGAGGCGTTACGCGCCTGGTCGCTCTTCTTGCGGGATCCATGGCATCGGCTTTTCGATCCGGCGCAATCCTGCGGAGAGATGATGTGCTGCCCCGATCCCGCCGAGCTTCGTGCGCTCCTGGAGGCAGTGGTTCATGTTCTGCCCGGGAAGGACGCTCGCCTGCTCAGAAAAAGGGTCGGCGACCTCGACGACCTCCGGTGACGACCTGTGCGACGTAAGCGCCTTCCAGGCCGAACGCCCGGGTGCGGCGCCCTGGGACCGCGAAGAGGGTGATCATCACCAGAGCCTGTTCGGGGGGTGTCGGCGTCGGCGCATCGGACTATAGAGTCTGGCCCGAGGTCAGCGCGACGCTGGACCAGAGGAGGCGCATGTCCATCACGCCGCTGTCCCTGCCGCAGCCGCCTCAAAGGGCGCCGGAGTTCGGGCGGGACGCGCTGATCGTCTGCGAGAGCCTGGTGCGGATCTACCAGTCAGAATCGATCGAGGTACAGGCGCTGCAGGGGCTGGACTTGGTCGTCGATGGCGGCGAGATGGTCGCCGTGGTCGGGGCGTCCGGGTCCGGCAAGTCGACGTTGCTGTCCATCCTCGCCGGGATCGACGCCCCCACCGCCGGTCGGGCGCGCGTCGACCGGTGGAACCTGCTGGCGATGTCTCGTGCCGACCGCGTGCACTACCGGCGGCACACCGTCGGCTTCGTCCGGCAACAGACGGCCGGCAACCTCGTGCCGTACTTGACCGCGCGGCAGATGATCGACCTGCCGATGACGGCGGCCCGCGCACCGGCCCGCACCCGCCACGCCCGCGCCGCCGAGTTGCTGGACGTCCTCGGCGTCGCCGACTGCGCCGATCGGCGTCCCGCGCAGTTGTCCGGCGGCCAGCAGATGCGGGTCGCCATCGCGGTGGCCCTCGCCAACAAGCCCCGCGTCCTGCTGGCCGACGAGCCGACCGGCGAGCTTGATACCGCCACCTCCGCGGAGATCTTCTCGGCGATGCGGAACGTCAACCGGCAGTTCGGTGTCACCGTCGTCATCGTGACCCACGACCCTGAGGTCAGCGGCCAGGTCGAGCGAACCGTGGCGATCCGCGACGGGCGTACCAGCAGCGAGGTGTTACGCCGCACCGCCACCAGCGCTGACGGCGACATGCACGTGATCGCCGAGGAGTACGCCGTGATGGATCGTGCCGGGCGGGTCCAGGTGCCGCGCGACTACCGCGACGCGCTGGCGCTGACCAGGCGGGTCCGGCTGGCGCTGGAGGCCGACCACATTGCGATCCGCTCCGACCTCGACGGGCACGCATGAGTGCCGGTCCAGCCGTGGGGCCGCTGCTCACCGTGCGCGGCGTCCACCGGCGCTTCGGTACCGGGCCCACCGCCGTCCACGCTTTGCGGGACGTGTCGTTCGACGTCGCCGCCGGCACCATGGTCGCCCTCGTCGGCCGGTCCGGCTCCGGCAAGACCACCCTGCTCAACATCGTCGGCGGCCTGGACCGCCCGGACTCCGGCACTGTCCTCGTCGACGGCACCGACGTCAGCGCCCTCGACGAGGACGGTATGTCCCGACTGCGGCGCGAAAAGGTCGCCTACGTGTTCCAGACGTTCGGGCTGATTCCGGTGCTGTCGGCCGCGGAGAACGTCGGCGCTCCGTTACGGCTGGCTCGCGTCCCGTCGAAAGAGCGCGAGCGCCGTGTCGAACTGTTGCTGGAGCTGGTGGGCCTGGCCGACCACGCCCCGCAGCGTCCGGGCGAGCTGTCCGGCGGTCAGCAGCAGCGGGTGGCGATCGCCCGGGCCTTGGCCGCCTCCCCCCGGCTGCTGATCGCCGACGAGCCGACTGGGCAGTTGGACGCCGAGACGGGCCTGTCGGTGATGGCACTGCTGCGCGGAGTGGTGGAGTCCGAGGGCGTCACAGTGCTGGTATCCACGCACGACCCGGTGATGATCGCGCTGGCGGACCGAGCCATCCGGATCAGCGACGGGCGGATCGACGGGCAGGAAACCTCTTGATCGTCCGGAACGGCCCATGCTGAGGTTGCTCGCCCGCCGCGCCCGCGCGCAGTGGCCACTGCTGGCAGCCCTCCTGACGGTCGTCGTGATCGGCTCCACCCTGCTGGGCACCTGCGCCCTTCTCATCACCCGCACCGCCGAGCAGGCGCTGGAGACCGCCGTGTCTCGCGCCGACCCCGGCGACGTCGACGTCACGGCCTACACCGTCACCGTCCGGGGCCCGCACGCGCGATCCGTCGCCGACGACACCCGCGGCGTGCTGACCTCGGCGCTCGCTCCGTTACCCGCGACGACGGCCGCACGCGCATCGTCAGAGATGCGGTCGCTGCCGCCGACGCGTGCCGGGAGGGACGGCGTACCGGCTGAGGCCTACCTGTCCGGTGCGGAGAATCTGCCGGCCCGCGCCCAGTTGACCACGGGACGCTGGCCACGGGCCGCGGCCGGCGCCGCGCGCCCCGCGGCGCCGCTGGAGGCGGTCGTGCTCGAGTCCACAGCGCAGGTGCTCGGCCTCGCCCTCGGCAGCAGCGTACGCCTCGGCCCGGAGCTGTCCGTCGACCCCGCCCCTGCGGTCGACGTAACCGTCGTCGGCGTCGTACGCCCACTGCCGGACAGCGGCTGGGACCGCGAGCCCCTCGGCGCCGCCGGCTACGACCTCGCCTATCGCGACGGCCGCTCCGTTCGGCCGGTCCACGCATACGGGCCGTTCATCGTCGACCTCGCCGACCTGCTCGCCGGTGGCTTCGCCATCGACCGGCTGGAGATCACCGCCCATCCTGACCTGTCCGCCTCCACCCTCCGCGATCTCGACGCCGTCGCGGAGACCGTGCTCGGCGCCGACCGTCGACTGGCGCGCACCCTCGGCGACCGGGTAGGGATCGAACGCGTCGCCTCCCAGTTGCCGCTGACCATGCAGGCCGCCCACGGCCAGCAGCAGGTCACCACCGCCACTGTGCTCGCCGTCGCCGTCACCGGCAGTGTCCTGACCGCGACCGCCCTCGCTCTCGCAGGGCGGCTCACCGCCGGCGTGCGCGCCACCGAGACCGCCCTGCTGTCCGCTCTGGGCGTCAGCCGCGGCCAACTCGCCGCCGCCGCGACCGTCGAGGCCTGCACACTCGCCGTCTTCGCCGCCGCGCTCGCCATCCCTGCCTCGTCCGCCCTGCACGCCGGTCTGACCCATCTGTCGCCCATGGCGGGCGCCGGGCTCGCCACTCTTCCGGGCGTGACCAGTGTCCAGGTGCTCGCCATCGCCGGCGGCGCGCTGGCGCTCGCGGCGGTGCTCGTCGTCCTCGCGGTACGGCCCGCCCCGGCGGTCGCCGCCCGTCGCCACCGGCGCGAGCTGCTGGCCCGTTCCGGTGCCGACCTGCTGCTCGTGGCGTTCGCCGTCGTCGGCTGGTGGCAGCTGCACGCCCAGCCCACCGGAGCCGGCTTCCGCGCCGACGCCGTTCGCGTGCTCGCTCCCGCGCTGTTACTCACCGCGGGCTCCGCGCTGGCGCTGCGCCTGGTGCTCCCCGCGCTGCGCGGCGCCGACCGGCTGGCTCGCCGCGCCCACGGGCTGGTGCTCCCGCTGGCCGCGTTCGAAGCCGCCCGCCGCCCGCAAGCGGTCGCCGCGGGCTTGCTGATCGGCCTGGCATGCGCGGCCGGCACGTTCGGGATCGCCTTCGACGCCACGTGGCAGCGCTCGCAGCGCGACCAGGCAGACCTGCTTGTCGGCACGGACCTCGCTCTCACCCTTACCTCCCCGCCGGTCGCCGGGCAGGGCGCGGCCGTCAGCGCGGCCACCGGCGGACCGGTAAGCCCGGCGACCGACCGTGGTATCGCGGTCGGGCAGTGGCTCGGCAGCGCCGGCACCGCGCCGCGGCTGGTCGCCGTCGACACCACCCGCGCCGAAGCCCTGCTGCGCGGACGGCTGAACGGTGGCCGCAGCTGGACGGACGTGGGCGCCGCCCTCGCGCCGCCCACCCCCGCCACCGGCGTCGCCGTCCCGGTCGGCGCCGCACTCACCCTGACGGGGACGGCGACCGGCACGACCCCGCTCACCGTGACACCCCGGTTGCTGCTGCAGGACGTCACGGGCCTGCGGACGTCCTGCGGCGGCGCCCCCGTCCTGCTCGATGGCAAGGCGCACCCGCTGCCGGCCTGCGCGACGGCCGAAGGGCTGCGACTGGTCGCGGTCTCCCTCCCCGTCGCGACCGACGTGACCGCACCGGGGGATGTCGGCATCGGCTCCTCCGATGCCTTCGCCGGGCCTGCGACCGACGCCGGCGACAGCCGCGTCGCCGTCACACTCACGGTGCCGAGAGCTCCTGCCTCCGCTGGTACGGCGCTCGGGTCGACCTGGACCGCCACCTCCGCCGCGCCCGCCCCCGGGCAACTCGTCGATCCGGCCGTCGCCCTTGCCAGCACCCCCACGGGCACCCAGCTGAGGATGAGGACGACCGTCAAGCTCAAGGGCCCCCCGGACGCCGCCAGAAACCTCGTCGCCACCGCCTTCCCCGCCCCCGGGCCGATACCCGTCGCCGTCTCCACCCGCTTCGCCGACGAGGTCGGCGCCCAGCGCGGCTCCCGGCTCAGCCTCACCGTCGGCACCACGCCCGTCCCGATCAGCGTCAGCGAGGTGCTGCCCACCGTCCCGTCCGCCCCCGGCGCCGCCGCCGTCCTGGCCGACCTGGACGCCCTCTCCCGCGCCCTCGTCGTCAGCGGCGACCTGAACTTTCCTGTGGACGCCTGGTGGGTCGGTCAGCCGGCCCACGGCGACGCCGCCGCGCGCGCCACCGCACTCCACCTCGGCACCGTCACCACTCGCGCCGCCGAGACGGACCGCCTCACCGGCGGCCCCCTGCGCGCCGGGCTGCCGTCCGCGCTCCGGCTCCTCGTCCCCGCCTCGGCCCTGCTCCTGCTCGCCGGTGTCGTCCTGCATGTGACCTGCGACCTGCAGGTCCGCGCCCTCGACGTGGCGCGGCTGCGGGGCATGGGGATGTTACGGCGCGAGATCCATATCGTGCTGCTCGGCCAGCACGTCGGCGTCCTGCTGCCCCTGCTCGCGGCAGGCGCCGTCGTCGGCGCGCTCGCCACCAGCGTCCTCGCGCCCCTGCTCGTCCGCTCCGACATCGGTGCCGCGCCTGTCCCTGCCGCCCTGCCCAGCTGGCCGTGGGCCGCCGAGGCCGCCTTCTTCGCGCTGGTGCTGGCCGGTTGCACGCTTGCGGTGACCGCCGTGGTCACCGTCCAGGCCCGCCGCGCCGATGTCGCGCACCTGCGGGTGGCATCGTGAGCAGGCGTACCGCCCTGCGGCCGCCTGTCCTGCACTGGCCCAGCATCCGCGGTCGCGCCCTCGCCGACGCGGGGCCGCTGTTGCTGGTCGCCGCCGTCGTCGCGGTCGTCACTCTGCTCGCCGGCGCCGTACCGCCGCTGCTGAGCGCGACCGCCGACGACGCCGTCCAAGACGCGTTCCGCCGCGCCAACGGCGACGCGGACATCGCGGTCCACGCCCGCTGGGAGGACGACGACGGGCCCAACGGCGGTCGCGTACGCCATCCCCGCCTCGCCGAGGACGTCGACGACTTCCGTGACAGGGCCGCGGAAGCGCTCGGCCCCAGCCTGCGTGCCGCGCTGCATCCGCCCGTCGCCACCGTCACCAGCGCCGCACTCAAGATCACTGATGGCAGCGTGCTGCGCACCTTCCAGCTCACCTACCTCGCGAACGACCACGGCCGTGGGCCACACGTGACCTGGATCGCGGGCGGCCCGCCCAGGGCCGCCGTCCCCGCGGCGGACAGTCACACCGAGGTCCCCTACGGAGGGCCGCCATGGCCGGTGCAGGTCGGCCTGTCGGAAGCGGACGCCGACGCTCTCGAGCTGCGTCCCGGCGCTGACATCCCGCTCGAGGACGACCAGGGCCGCGTCACGAAGGTCGAGGTCAGCGGCATCTTCCGGGCGACGGACAGCGCCGATCCCGCCTGGCGGCTCGCCCCCTCGCTGCTGCATCCCGTCTCAGGCGCGGACGGCGTCGGCACCACCCGGTTCGCCGGACTGCTGTCACCCGACTCCCTTCCCGACGCCCGGCTCGCCTTCGACCAGGACCAACTGCAGCGCACCACCTGGTTCGCCCCCAACCCGGGCGTGCTCACCTGGGATTCCGCCCAGGCGATCGCCAAGACCGTGGTCGCACTCAAGGCGACCTCCGGCTCCTCCGGCGTCCTCGACAGCTCCCTGAAGTGGGAGACGCAGCTCGACGCCGTGCTGCGGGACGTCCGATCGCAGGTGAGCACCGCGTCCACGCAGGCGTCCGCCCTGCTCACCGGCGTCCTGGCAGCCGCGATCCTGGTCCTGCTGCTCGCCGCCGACCTGTTGACCCGCCGCCGCGTCCCCACGCTGGCCGCCGCCAGGCAACGGGGGGCCGCCCTGCCTGACCTGGGCGCCGAGCTGCTGCTCGAGTCCGCCGGGGTGGCGCTGTCCGGTGCCGCGGCCGGGCTCGCGCTGGCCCACGCGGTCGCCCCGGGCGCCTCCTGGGGGTGGGTGGTCCCCGTGGTCCTTGCCGCTGCCGCCGCCGGCCCGGCGTTCGGCACGCTCGCCGCCGCCCGTGCCACCCGCGACCGGCGTGTCCCCGCCAACCGGACCGCGCGCCGCTGGGCGCGCCGTACCGGCCAACTGCGCCGCGCCACCCTCGAGGCCGCAGTTCTCATCGCTGCGGTCGCCGCCCTCGTCACGCTGCACCAGCGCGGGATTCTTCCGGCCGCCCCCTCCGGCGATGCGGCCGGTCCGGACGGTGGCGCGGCGCTGCCCACGAGCGCGCCCGCCCTCGGCGTTCTCGCCGGCACGCTCGTCCTGCTGCGGCTGCTACCCGCCGGGACGCGCCTCGCGCTGAAACAGGCTCTGCGCTCACGCCGCCCGCTGGCGGTGTTCTGCACAGCTCGGGCGGCCGCCACGTCCGCGCGTGTACTGCCGCTCCTGGTGCTCATGACATCCGTCGCACTGGCGTCGTTCGCGCTCACCCTCGACGCCACCAGCCGCCAGGGCCTGGCGGACGGCGCGTGGCACACCGTCGGCGCGGACGCCCGCCTCGACGTCTCCCCCGCCGCCGCGGCCTCCACCCCCGTGCTCGCCCGACGCATCGCCGCCGCGTCGGGAGTTCGGCAGGCCGTCGCCGCGCAGGTGAGCGACAGGGCGCGCGTGGTCGCCGACTCGCTGATCGTCACTTCGCGCCTGGTGATCGTGGACGCCTCCGCGTTCCAGCGGCTGCTGGCCTCCACACCGCTGCCGGACGCACCGGCGCTCACCCGGCTCGCGGCATCCGGTCACGGCGACGTCCCTGCGCTGGTGCGCTCGAGTGACGGCGGCCTGCGGCCCGGCATGCGGCTGGAACTGCTCCGGGACGGTGCCCCAGCCATCCAGCTCACCACCGTCGGTACAGCACCCGCCGTCGGCGACGCCGGTGACGTCGTCCTCGTGGATGCCGCGACCGTCGCCGCCGCCGGTATGCCCGCCGTCCCCAACACGGTGTGGGTGACTGGCTCCGGAGCGGCGCGGGCGGTCACCGCGAACGCCGTCGGCGCGGACACCGTGCTGCTCACGGACGTGCTGCGGGCACGCCGGACGGCGCCGCTGACCTCAGGGCTGCTGCGGTTGGCGTGGGCGTCGGCCGCGACCCTGCTGGCCCTGGGACTGCTCGGGCTGGCTCTCGGCGCGGCCGCGAGCGCACCGGAGCGGTGGCAGACCCTGAGCCGGCTGCGCACCCTCGGTCTGCGGCCGCGGGACGCCCGCTGGGTCGCCGCGGCGGAGTTGCTGCCGCCGGTGGCGGTCGTCGCTGTGGTCGGCCCGTTGCTCGGGGTGCTGCTCGCACGCCTGACGCTCGACTCGCTCGCGCTGCGACTGCTCACCGGGCAGGTTGCCGACCCGGCCCTGGTGACGCCGTGGTGGCTGCTCGGTCCGGTGACCGTTGTGTTGCCGGCGGCGGTCGCCGTGGTGGTGCCCGTCGAGTCGGCGCTGCGGCGCCGCCGGCGGCTGAGCGAAGTGCTCCGCGCGGGCGAAGCCTAGCCACCGTATGTTCGCCGCCCTGCGGCACAGATCATGGCCAACCCGGCTTCCGATGTCTATTGCCGCGCGCCCGAGCGAGTGATAGTCATTTTGGTGCAGGTGATCACAGAGCCGTCAGGGAGGCAGTGATGATCGTTGCCGTCCCATGGCCGAACGGCGGCCGTTCCTCCACCCACCAGCCATCCGGCCGCGTCACCCCGTCGAGCACCCCCTGACACGTGAGCGGCCGGCACCAGGACCCCTTCTGCCCGGCAGGGAACGGCCGGGGACGTTGACCCGAGGCACGGCGGTGGTGAACCCCGCCTCGGCGCGATCAGTAGCAGCCCCCGCACTCGATGTCCGGGCCACGGTGCCCCGCGTTCGCGCCCCACCACCGCACCCGTCGTGTGACCCCCAGCACCCCCTTGACCTTGAGAAAGGCAGACCAACTCATGAACCACCCGCAGAGCGAAGGGCTGAGCCGACGCCGCGTTCTGGGCGGAGCAGCCGGACTGGCCGCTGGAGCCGCGGCCGTCGCGGTGGGGCTGCCGGTGTCCGGCGTCGCGTCCGCCGATTCCACGCGTACCGCGCCCGATCTCGCCCGCTGGCGCAAGCAGGCGGCGCACGTGACGATCACACGCGATGACTGGGGCATCCCCCACGTGGTGGGCAGGACCGACGCCGACGCGGTGTTCGGGATGATCTACGCCCAGGCCGAGGACGACTTCAACCGGATCGAGAACAACTATCTGGTCAGCCTCGGCCGCCTCGCCGAGGCCGACGGCGAGAGTGCGATCTGGCAGGACCTCCGCCAGCGGCTGTTCATCGACCCCGGGGTGCTGAAGAAGGACTACGCGAAGAGTCCGGGCTGGTTGCGCGAGCTGATGCAGGCGTGGGCGGACGGCCTGAACTATTACCTCGCGACGCACCCCGACGTGCGCCCGCGCGTGATCAAGCGTTTCGAGCCGTGGATGGCGCTGAGCTTCTCGGAGGGCAGCATCGGCGGCGACATCGAACGGGTGCCGCTCACCCAGCTCGAAGCCTTCTACGGCGACCGCGAGCTGCCGATGACCGATGAGGAGCGCGAGCTGCTGTTCCGCGAACCCAAGGGCTCGAACGGCATGGCGATCGCGCCGAGCCACACGCGCGACGGCCATGCGCTGCTCCTGATCAACCCGCACACCAGCTTCTTCTTCCGCTCCGAGCAGCACGTGACGAGCGGCGAAGGGCTCAACGTCTATGGCGCGGCCACCTGGGGGCAGTTCTTCATCTACCAGGGCTTCAACGCGAACGCGGGCTGGATGCACACGTCGAGCGGCGTAGACAACGTCGACGAGTTCGCCGAGACGATCGAGACCGGGGCGAACGGCAGCCGTTCCTACCGCTACGGCAACGAGCTCCGGCCGGTGACGACGAAGAAGATCACGTTGTCCTATCGCACCGCGGACGGCGGGCAGGCGCAGCGTACCTTCACCACCTTCGCCACGCATCACGGCCCGATCGTGCGCGAGGCGGACGGCAAGTGGATCGCGTTCGCTCTGATGAACAAGCCGCTCGAGGCGCTGCAGCAGAGCTTCCTGCGCACCAAGGCGCGGGATTACGCGAACTTCATCAAGACGGCGGACTTCAAGGCCAACAGCTCGAACAACACGCTGTTCGCGGACTCGAAGGGCGGGATCGCCTTCCTGATGCCGCAGTTCATGCCGCTTCGCGATGATCGCTTCGACTATCGCAGGCCCGTCGACGGCAGCGATCCTGCGACCAACTGGCGCGGGCTGCACAGCCTCGCGAGCCTGCCGCAGGCGGTGAATCCGAAGAACGGCTGGGCCTTCAACTCGAACAACTGGCCCTGGACCGCGGCCGGTCCGGACAGTCCCAAGGCCGGCGACTACGCGCGCTATTTCGACCAGGCCGGCGAGAACCCGCGCGGCCCGCAGGCGATCCGGGTGCTGAGCGCGCGGAACGACTTCACGCCGGAGACGCTGATCGAGGCCGCCTTCGATCCCTACCTCACCGCCTTCGCCAGGCTCGTGCCCGGACTGGTCTCGGCGTGGGACGACCTGCCCGAGGGTGACCAGCAAAAGGAAGAGCTCGCCGGCCCGATCGGCCTGCTGCGGGACTGGGACCATCGGTGGGCCGCGGATTCGACCGCGACTTCGCTGGCCGTGTTCTGGGGCGAGGCGCTCTGGGCGGTCTCGGCCCAGCCGGCCAGGGACGCGGGCCTGTCGGTGTGGGATTACATGGCCGACCGCGCCACCGATGCCCAGCGGCTCACGACGCTCGGAGAGGCGGCGGAGCGGCTGACCCAGGATTTCGGCAGCTGGCAGGTGCCCTGGAGCGAGATCAACCGCTTTCAGCGCAACGACGGCGCGATCGTCCAGAAGTTCGACGACGCCAAGCCGAGCAGCCCGGTGCCTTTCACCTCCGCGCAATGGGGCTCCCTCGCCTCGTTCGGAGCGAGGCGTTACCCGGGAACGAAGCGTTATTACGGCACCAGCGGCAACAGCTTCGTGGCGGTCGTGGAGTTCGGGCCGAAGGTGCGCGCCTGGGCCGTGACGGCGGGCGGCGCGAGCGGGCATCCCGACTCGCCGCACTTCAACGACCAGGCCGAACGCTACGCGAGCGGCGACCTCCGGCCCGTCTATTTCTATCCCGATGATCTCAAGGGCCATATCGAACGGAGCTACAAGCCCGGCAAGTGATCAGTCATGGGATCGACGTCCTACTCCTCCTCGGTGAACACGATCTCGCGGCGCCTGCGAATCATCGGGAGGACGGCGACGACGAGCGCCGCCACGGCCAGGGCCAGGAGCACCGCGGAGATCGGCCGGGTCAGGAAGACCGACGCGTCGCCGCGCTGGATGATGAGCGCCCGCCGCAGGTTCTCCTCGAGCAAGGGCCCGAGTACGAAGCCGAGCAGCAGCGGCGCCGGCTCGCAGCCGCACTTGATCAGGACGTAGCCCAGGATCCCGAAGAACACGATCGCGTAGACGTCGTACGCGTTGAACGACAGGGAGTACGTGCCGATCGCGGCGAACAGGATGATCATCGGGAACAACACCTGGTACGGAATGCGCAGCATGCGTACCCACAAGCCGATCAGCGGCAGGTTCAGCAGCACGAGGAGCACGTTGCCGATCCACATCGACGCGATCAGGCCCCAGAACAGCGCCGGTTCGTCGATGATGACGTTCGGGCCTGGGGTTATGCCGTGGACGATGAACGCGCCGACCATCAGTGCCATGACCGGGTGGGCGGGCAGACCCAGGGTGAGCAGCGGGATGAACGACGTCTGCGCGGCGGCGTTGTTCGCCGACTCGGGCCCTGCGACGCCCTCGATCGCGCCGTGCCCGAACTCCTGCCGCCGCTTCGAGATCCGCTTCTCGACGGCGTACGAGGTGAAGGAGGCCAGTACGTGACCACCGCCAGGTAAGACACCGAGCGCGGCGCCGAGACCGGTACCCCGCAGGATCGGCCCAACGATCCTGCGCCGGTCCTCGCGGGTCGGCCAGAGGTTCTTCACCTTGCCGATGACCGCCGTACGGGTCTGCTCGTTCTCCAGGTTGCGGAGGATCTCGGCCACCCCGAACATGCCGACGGCGACCGACACGAAGTCGATGCCGCCGTACAGCTCGCGCTGGCCGAACACGAACCGGGGCGTACCCGTGTAGATGTCCTGGCCGACCGTGCCGAGCAGGACGCCGAGCGCGATCATCGCCAGGGCCTTGAGCGCCGAGCCACGTGCCAGCGCGATCGACACGATCAGGCCGAGCAGCACCAGCGAGAAGTATTCCGCCGGGCCGAACTGCAACGCGACGCGGGCCAGCGGCGGGGCCGCGACGGCCAGCGCGACGGTGGCCACCGTACCCGCGATGAAGGATCCGACCGCGGCGGCGGCGAGCGCCGCGCCGGCCCGGCCCTGCCTGGCCATCTCGTGCCCGTCCAACGCGGTGACCGCCGCCGACGACTCACCGGGCAGGTTGATCAGGATGGCTGTCGTCGAGCCGCCGTACTGTGCGCCGTAATAGATGCCGGCCAGCATGATCAGCGCCGTCACCGGCTCGAAGCTGAACGTGATCGGCAGCAGCATCGCCACCGTCGCCGTCGGCCCGATGCCGGGCAGCACGCCGACCGCCGTCCCGAGCAGCACTCCCACGAAGCAGTAGAGGACGTTCTGGATCAGGAGGGCTGTCGAGAAGCCCAGCGCGAGGTTGTCGAGAAGTTCCATGCCTCAATCCGGATGCCGCGTCAGAATCCCAGCCAAGGGCCCCATAGCGGGATCCGCAGCTGAAGTCCGACGACGAAGATGAGCGTGCTGGCCACGGTCAGCCCGGCGGCCACCGCCACGGCCGTGAGCGGCCGTACGCGCGTGCTGGCCAGCGTGGTGAGCAGGGCGGTCACGGCCGACGTCGGTACGAATCCGAGCCCCCGTACGGTGAATCCGAAGAACACGACCGCGAGCACGATGACGGCGACCGCACGCCAGGGGATCGGCCCGAACGAGACCACCTCGCCGACGATGAGTCCCTTGATGACGATCGCCAGGCCCAAGGCGCCCACGATCGCGCCGACCAGCAGCGGGAAGGCGCCGGGGCCCATCCGCAGCGGGGTGCCCAGCTCGTAGCCGAGCGCCCCCGCCACGAATCCGCCACCGATCAGGATGAAGACTCCCCCGGCGAGTACGTCGGGAAAGGAACGGCGGCGCTCCACCTCAGGAGGCCTTGACGCCCGCGTCGGCGATGACCTTCGACCAGGTGCCGAGCTGCTCTTCGAGCTTGGCCCGGTGCACCTGCGGGGTCGCGTCCCCGGCCGGGACCGGCGCGGTGCCGAGCTTGGCCATCTGGTCGATGACCTTCTGGTCGGCCAGCGCCACCTTCAGCGCCTCGGTCAGCTTCTGTACGACGTCCTGCGGCGTGCCCTTCGGGACGTAGAGACCGTGCCACACGCTGACCTCGAGCTGGGGCAGCCCGGCCTCGGCCGCGGTGGGCACGTCGGGCAGGCTCTTCACCCGCTCCGGCGTGGTGACCGCGTACGCCTTCACCTCGCCCGCGGAGATCTGGCCGCTGGTGTTGGTCGTCTGGTCGCACATGAAGTCGACCTGGCCGCCGACGAGGTCGGTCAGCGCGGGGCCGGTGCCCTCGTACGGGACCTCCTGGAGCTTGACACCGGCGGCGGTCTGGAACAGCAGGCCGCACAGGTGGGACGCGGCGCCGATGCCGGCGTTGGCCAGCGTGACCTTGTCGGCGTTCGCCTTCACGTAGGTCACGAGGTCCTGGAGCGTCGCGGGCTCGAAGTCCTTGCGGGCGACGACCGTCATCGGCACCTCGGTGACGAGACCGATCATCTCGAAGTCCTCGAGCGGCTTGAAGCCCAGGTCCTGGTACAGGGCGGGTGCCGTCGACATGCCGATGTGGTGCATGAGCACGGTGTAGCCGTCGGGCTCGGCCCGCGCGACCTCGCCGGCGCCGACCGTGCCGCCCGCGCCCTCGACGTTCTGGACGACGATCTGGGCGCCGAGCTTGGCGCCCATCGGCTCGGCGATCATGCGTGTGACGGTGTCCGTCGGGCCGCCCGCGCTGAACGGCACGACGAACGTGATGTTCTGGTCCGGGTAGCCTCCGGTGTCGCCTCCGCCGGTGGCGCCCCCGTTGCCGGAACAGGCGGCGACGAGCGAAACCACCCCGATCGCGACGATCATCCGCGCGACGGCACGGTACCTGCTGGTCGTTCTCATGTCGCGGCCTCCTCCTCAGCGCATGCGCATCTGTCGGTGAGTGCGCGGCCTCAGTCTCGGCTGACAAGGAGGTGAATGGTGTCAGAGGAATCCCAAGGAATACGCCGAATGTCAGAGAAATCCCAAGAAAAGGGCTAACACCGGCGTCGATCCGGGCCTTACAATCCGGTATGCGGATCACCATCATCGAGGATGACGACCGCGTGGCGCGGGGTCTGGTGACCGTCCTGGCCCAAGCGGGCTTCGAGGTTCACCGCATCGCCACCGCCGCGGAGGCCGTGCGTGCCGCCCCGAGCGATGTGGTCCTCGTCGACCTGGGCCTGCCCGACGGCGACGGGCTCGACGTGATCCGCAAGCTGCGTGACCGCCCGGAGACCGCCGTGATCGCCGTGACAGCACGCTCTGAGGAGCACGAGCGGGTACGTGGCCTGCGCGCCGGCGCCGACGACTACATCGTGAAGCCGTTCGGCATCCCTGAACTGCTGGCCAGGATCGACGCCGTACTGCGGCGCACCCGCGTGGCGCGCGCCCTGAGCCACCCGGACGAGCCGCTCGTCCTCGGCCCGATGCGGATCGGCGTCGGCACCCGCGAGGTCACCGTCGACGACACGCCCGTGACGCTGACCCGCAAGGAGTTCGAGCTGCTCCTGTTGCTGGCCAGGCGGGCGCCGAACGTGGTGAGCCGTGACGTCATCCTCGACCAGATCTGGGGCGCGACCTGGGAGTCCTCCAGTCGCACCCTGGACACCCACATCGCGGCGTTGCGGCACAAACTCGGGCCGGCCGTGGTCATCCGCACGATCCACGGGGTCGGCTATCGGCTCCTGGCCGACCGGCCGGAGCTGATCGGCTGACGCGCCGTGCGCCGTCGCCTGCTCGTGGTCCTGGTGCCCCTCGCGGTGCTGCTCGTCGCGGCGCTCGGGGTGCCGCTCAGCGTCACCGTGGCCGAGCGGGAGATGCAGGAGACGTACGTCGACCGGCTCAACGACGTCGGCCGGTTCGCGTCGCTTGCCGAGACCGCGCTGTCAGCCGGGCGGACCGAGGCGCTCCACCAGGAGCTGGCGCGCTACCACGAGCTGTACGGCATCCCGGTCGCGGTGATCGACACGTCGGGCACGGTGCTGCTCGGGCCGGCCGGTGCGTACCAGGAGGCGGCGCGGTCCGAGCCGGCGTTGTCCAGGATCGTGACCGCGGCGCTGGCCGGGGCGAGGCCGGAACCGTCCGGCGAATGGGCGCCCTGGGACGACTCCGCACTCGTGGTCGCGGAGCCGGTGGGCCGGGACAGCGAGGTCGTCGGCGCCGTCGTGACGATTTCCGACCTGTCGCAGACGCGCAATCGCATCCTCCTGCGATGGGCCCAGCTCGCCGGGCTCGGGCTGCTGCCGTTGATCGCGCTGGTGGCCGTCGCCTGGCCGGTGTCGGCGTGGGTGCTGCGGCCGGTGCGGGAGCTGGACGCGGCGAGCTCGCGGATCTCACAGGGCGACCTCACGATCCGGGCCGATGCCGAGGCCGGCCCGGTCGAGCTGCGGCGGCTGGCGGAGTCGTTCAACACCATGATGGACGCGGTCGAGAACGCCGTGCAGCGGCAACGGGCGTTCGTGTCCGACGCGTCCCATCAGTTGCGCAATCCGCTGACCAGTCTCCGGCTCGCCGTGGAGAGCCTGGAACCGCATCTGCGCCCGGCGGGCAACGGGCGGCAGGTGTACGGCGTCGCCGTGGACGAGCTGAAGGCGATGCAGCGGATGCTGAACTCGCTGCAGGCCAGTGCGCGGATGGAGAGCATACGGACGGCGTCCCCGGTGGATCTCGACGCGGTGCTGGCGACCCGGGTGGACCGGTGGCGGGCGTTGACGGCGACGGCGGGGCAGACGCTGGCGGTCGACGTACCGCCGGGGCTGCGGTTGCTGGAGCCGACGGGCGGACTGGGCAGCATCCTGGACGAGCTGATCAGCAACGCGTTACGGCTGTCGGACGCGCGGGCCGTGGAGGTGAGCGCCCGGGTCGTCCCCGGCGGCGCGGGCACCTCCGCTGGCGTGAGCACCTCCGCGGCCGGAGGGGTGGGTGCCTCCGCGGCCAGAGGCGTGGTCACGATCGCTGTCCGTGACGACGGGCAGGGGATCGACGCGTCCGAGCGGGCGCAGGCGTTACGGCGGTTCTGGCGGTCGCCACGGCACCAGAACGTGTCCGGGACCGGCCTGGGACTGGCCATCTGCGCCGATCTGGTGGGGGCGGCAGGGGGCGAGCTGCGACTGGAGGAGGGCCTCCCTCGGCCGGACGGGTCGGGGCACGGATTCGCCGCGGTGGTCGCGTTGCCGGTCGCTCCGCGGGTGTCCTCGTCCTCCGACGCCCCGGCTCCGTCCCCGGTCTGATGCCCCGGGCCCCGTCGCCGACCTCCCTCGCCGGCTTGTAGCTGTGTTTCGCTGGCCTGTTGCTGTCTCGGGACCTGTTGCTGTCTCGGGGCCTGTTGCTGTCTCGGGTCAGCGCTTGCGGTCGCGGAACCAGGCGGCAGCGCCCGGATGGAGCGGGATCGATGCGGTGGAGATCCCGGTACGCACGTTGATCTGCCACGCTTCTGGAACGGCTTCCGCGTCGTCCCGGCCGGCGGAGGTGATCGGGCCGGTGTGCGTGAAGATCGTGTCGGTGATGGCGTGGACCAGGTCATCGGGCAGGTCATTGCGTACGAGAAGCACGTTCGGCACCGCGACGGTGCGGGTGGCCCGGACGCCGGCGTAGGCGGTCGCGGGGATCATGGCCGGAGCGTAGGGACCTGGGAACGCCGTGAAGAGCGCGTCCGCCTGCGCGTCCAACGGGATCAGCCGGATCGGATGCCGCTGCGCCAACTCCGTGATGGCGGGTGTCGGGACGCCGGTCAGGGAGAACATCGCGTCGATCTCGCCGTCACGCAGTGCCGCCGCCGATTCGGCCTGGCTGAGGTAGAGACCGTCGGCGTTCACCAGGCCGAGCTCCAGAACCCGCAGGGACGTGAACTCCGTACCCGAGTCACGGGCACCGAGGGATATGCGCTTGCCCGCGAGGTCCCGGAACTCGTCGATCGCCGAACCGCCCATGACCACGAGATGCAGATGACTGTCGTACAGCCGGCAGATCGCCGAGAGCCCCTCGGGCGCGCTGCCGTCGGTCGTGATCAGCGCGTCCATGCTCGTCAGCCCAAGGTGCACCTCGCCGGCCCGCAGCATCCGGATGTTGTCGGTGGACGCCCTGCTCGGCACGGTGCTCACCGTGGCACCGGGCACCTGCTCGGAGATGTGCTCGGCCAGCGAACCGCCAATGCGGCGATACACCGCCCCCGCCGGCCCGGTGGCCAGTCGCAGGTCCACCTTGTCGCCGTCGGGCTGCCGGGAGCAACCGACGAGCAGCCCGCCAGCGGCCAGGAGCACCGCCCGCCGGCTGAGCCGTAACTCCAGGTCCATCACCATGCCGAGATGATACGAACGGCGGCAGACTCGATGGTACGCCTCCCGCCGATCGAGGCGTCGACCACCGGGCGGCACGACGCCTCGACGGCGATCCGCTCGACCGCCCGGCGCCTTGGCGAGCACCACACCGAGCAGGAGTCGCCGGTCACGCGACGCTGATGGCCCCGGTGACCACCGCGAACGCGATGTAGGCAAGCGAGGCGAGGAGGACCCAGAGCAGGGCGAAACGCTGGAACTCGCCGAGTTCGCGCTTGATGAGCCCGAGCAGGACCCACAGCGGTGCGGACGCGGGCCCGATCGAGTGCATCATCTGCCCGATGGCGCCGGCCCTGGCGATCTCGGTGGGCGCGATGCCGAACTGTCCCGCGGACTCCGCGAGAACGGGCAGGACGCCGAAGAAGTAGGCGTCGTTGGACATGAAGAAACTCAGCGGCAGCCCGATCAGGGCCGTGAAGAGAGGTATGAGGTGGCCGAGCGACTCCGGCACCACGGCCAGCAGTGACGTGGCCATCGCCTCGGTCATGCCGGTGTCCGTCATGATGCCGGTGAAGATGCCCGCCCCGAGGACGAGCATCACGACCGGCACGGCATTGGCCGCGTGGCCGCGGATCACCTCGCCCTGCTCCGCGAGCCGCGGATGGTTGACGATGAGTGCGATGACGAAGGCACCCATGAACAGCGCCTCCAGCGGCGCGGCGCCCATGATGAGCAGCACGAGGAGCAGGACCGTCAGGCCGGCGTTGAACCACAGCCGCCAGCCCGGCGCGTGGGACGGCTCGCGCTGGGCCAGTTCCGCGGTGAGTTCTTCAACGGCCGCCGGGTCCTGCCGCTTGCGCTGTCGGCGCCCGAGGACGTAGGCGATGCCCATGATGAACGCGGAGGTGAGCACCATCGGGGGGATCATGTGCAGGAAGTAGTCAGTGGCGTCGAGATGCAGGACGCTGATCCCGCGGGTCGCCGCGCCGCCCCACGGCGTAGTGCCGGAGATGGTGCCGAGCGCCATCGTCGCGATGGCGGCGATCACCAGCGGATTGATGTTCAGGCGACGGTAGATCGGCAGGAACGCCGAGCAGATGATCATGTAGCTGGTGGTGCCGTCGCCGTCGAGCGCCACCAGGAGGGCCAGCACGGCCGTGCCGACGCAGATGCGGGCCGGGTCGCCTTTCGACAGCTTGATGATCAGTGTGGCGATGGGGTCGAACAGGCGAGCATCCATCATGATGCCGAAGTAGAGGACGGCGAACAGCAGCAGGATCGCGGTCGGCGCGACCGTTTCCAGGCCGCTGAGCATCATGTCGCCGATGTCGGCGCCGAAGCCCGCGGCGACGGCGAACGCGATGGGCGTGATCATGATCGCCACGAACGCGGTCGCGTACTTCCGCAGGACGAGCAGCATGAACGTGCCGAGGGTCAGGAACCCGAGTATCGAAAGCATCATCGCCTCACAAGGAATGGGGGGTTCCGCTCGTCAGCCGACGGGCGCGAGCGCGTCGACGACGGCTCGGGTCACGCCGTCCGTTCCGCACTCGGGCGAACCGCCGGGGAGCAGGCGGATGCGCCCCTCGGCGTAGGCGTTGGCGACGGCGGTCCTGATCCGCGTCGCGGTCGCGTGCTCGCCGAGGTGGTCCAGCAAGAGCGCGGCGGCGAGGATCTGCGAGGTGGGGTTTGCCCTGTTCTGCCCAGCGATCGTGGGGGCGCTGCCGTGAATGGGCTCGAAGTACGCACTGGTCTTCCCGATGTTGCCGGAGGGGCACATGCCCAGGCCGCCGACGGTGGCGGCGCCGACGTCGCTGAGGATGTCGCCGAGGAGGTTCTCCATGACCAGCACGTCGAAGTGCTCGGGCCGGGCGACCAGGTCGTGGCCGGCCGCGTCGGCGTAGCGGTAGTCCCGCTCGATGTCCGGGTACTCCTCGGCGACCTCGTCGAAGACATCGCGGAAGAACGCGAAGCTGCGCAGGACATTGCTCTTGTCCACGCAGGTCACCCTGCTGATCCCGTCGGCAGGGGCGCCGTGCCGCCCGCGGGCGAGGTCGAAGGCGAATCTGACGATGCGTTCGACGCCCTCTCTGGTCATGAGCAGCTGGTCGGCGACCGCCCGGTCGTTGCCGACGCCGCGCCCGCGCGATAGGTACAGCCCTTCGGTGTTCTCCCGCACAATGACGTAGTCGATCTTCATGTCGGTCCTCGTGTCCGGCGCGCGCGGCGGCGTGACGGCGCCAGGCAGCAGCGTGATGGGGCGGACGTTGGCGTAGGTGTCCAGGCCGCCGCGGAGCAGCCCGCCGAGCAGGCCCGCCTCAGTGCCGTCGGGGAGCCGGACCTCAGGCAGGCCGACCGGGCCCTTGAGCACTCCGTCGTAGCTCTGCCTGATGCGGGCGAGCGCGTCGGGGCCTAGCGCGGTCCCGGTCCTGCGGAACGTGTCGGCTCCGCCGTCCTCGACGGTGAAGCGCAGCTCGATATCCCCGGCGCAGGCGGCCTTGAGTACGGCCACGGCGCTGTCGACCAGTTCGGGGCCGATCCCGTCGCCGGGGATCAACCCGATGGACAGGTGGCGTCGTGCGGCCATGTCACTCCTCTGGTGAGGTGAGGTCAGGTCAGGTCAGAAGGGGGTGGTTGATTCAACTAGGTTGTCAACGTTGACGACAAGGTAGACGACAATGTGCATCATTGTTAACGTTGCGTCAATAGCGGGAGGATGCGCGTGGACGTCAACGAGTTGGTGGCTGCCGATGAGGCGGCCGAGCTGCTTGGGGTGCAGCGGCGGACGATCTATGCCTACGTCAGCCGCGGCCAGTTGGCCCGGCACGTGCTGCCGGGCAGCAGGCAGAGCTGGTTCGACCCGCGCGAGCTTGAGCAGCTCAAACGGGGAGACCGCGCGCAGCACCAGCCGCGCCGCACCGCGGCGAGCGAGCTGACGCACGTGACCTCCATCGTGGACGACCGGCTGCTCTATCAAGACCGGGACGCCATCGCGATGGCACGGCAGAACACCTTCGAAGGCACTGCGGAGTGGCTGTGGCGGCGGCACGAGGGGCCGGTGCCGCCGTGGCGGCCCTCACGCGCCCTTCAGGCGCACGCCGAGGTCGTGCCGCTGCCCGAGCTGTGCCTTCCAGTCGACCGGCTCAAGATCACTACCGCGTCGCTCGGCGCCGTGGACGCGCTCAGGTACGACCTGTCCCCTGCGGCGGTGCTCGCGGTGGGCCGATCCCTGCTGGCCTCCCTGGTCGGCGCGCTCCCGCCGCTGACGGACACGCCGCCCGCCGGCGACGGGATCGCCGAGGCGCTGTGGCCGCGGCTGACCGCCGCCCCGGTCGGCGACCACGAGCGGCGGCTCCTCGACGCGGCGCTGATCGTGAGCGCCGACCACGGCCTGGCGCCGTCCACACGCGCGGCGCGGATCGCGGCCGCGACGGCCGCGGACCCGTACTCGGTTGTGCTGACCGGGATGAGCGTGGCCAGCGGGCTGGAGCACGGTGGGTCGTCACTCCGCGTCCACAGCCTGCTCAACGACATCGCGCACCGCGACCGGGTACACGTCGTCCTTTCCGAGCACCTGCGTACGGGCGCCGCGCTCCCCGGCTTCGGCCAGCCCCGATACACCGGGAAGGACCCGAGGGCCGCCTTCCTGCTCGAACTCGCGCTCGGCCGGGCCCCCGACGCCCAGCGGTCCGACGTCGTCCGCTCGGTCGCGGACCTGGTGCGCCGGCGCAACGGCGAGCATCCCAACATCGAGTTCGCCCTCGGCGCCCTGTGCTTCCTGTACGACATGGTGAGCGGCGCGGGCGAGGCCATCTTCGTCCTGGCGAGGTCGGCGGGCTGGCTCGCGCACGCGATCGAGGAGTACGCGGAGAAGTCAGCCGCGCGTCGATGACCGCCGCGCCGACGCCTTGATCCCTATGAGAGCAATTCGGCACTGCGCGGTGTGACCTGGTGGTAGAACGCTCGGTGTGGCGGAGCGACGGGATCGGCTGAGGGCGCTGGGTGAGCTGCTGCGGCGGCTGCGCAAGGATGCGGGTCTGACCGGTAAGGATCTCGCTGAACGGGCGCAGGTGGCGCAGCCTTCGATCTCGCGGATCGAGACGGGCCAGCTCCTGCCTACTCCCGAGACCGTTGAGGAACTGGACGGCTGCGGCCAAGACCCTGCTTTGCCTCACCGGACCGGGCTGCTGACATGTGATCACGTAAGCCGGTGTCAATGTACCTACTGCTGTCCGTAGCACCCCCGCCGACGGCCCGCAATGTCATCCCGAGGGCAAGTGAACTCCTGCCAGAGGACTTCCCCGGACTATGAACGGGAAGCACCTCGACACCAGCCGCTATGGGCCTCTCGCTCATGTCTCATGCGATGGCGGCGATGTCACCGTCTTCGAAGTAGATCGACTGATGGAGCCTGCCACCGAGAGCAGTAACGTACCGCACGAGAATTTCCTGCCCAGAGATCTTGCCCTGCTCGATCTGTGAGACACGGCCTTTGGTGAGCCGCAGTCGCTGCGCGATGTCCTGCTGGGTCAGCCCGCGGCTACGGCGGATCTCAGCAAGGCGGTGCCCTTGTACTTTGGCGAGGAGTGCCTGCTTGCCCGCCTCCACGGCTTCCTCGCCGCCCGCACGTTCAACATGCTCAGCACGAATGTCCTTCCAGCGCGTGTATCCCGTCACGAAATGCCCTCCCCCTTGGCGTTTCATCAAATAGAGCTCATAGCGCTGCTTCTCGGGCTCTGGCCGCATAGTTCCTGGCCCCCGATCGCCATTCGGCATGGCAACAGAAAAGCCTCACGCCGTAGCCTGAAGTTGCCGAGCCTTCAGGAGGCGCAGGGCTGTGAACGATGAAACTACCATCGGGGCCAGGCTGCGGACACTGCGTCACTGGAGAGGGATGACGCTCGTCGAACTGGCCGACCAGGCAGGCATGAGCAAGTTTCACCTGTTCAACATCGAGCGCGGGCTGAGCACCCTCGACCGGCGCTCCTACATCTCCGGACTCGCCTCGGCGCTGCGAGTATCTGAGACCGACCTCGTGGGCGGGCACATGGTGCCCGCCCACGGCCGCGGCTGCCCTGGCGGCGCCGCCCGCCCGCGCTCGCCGCCGTGGCCGCCGCGCACATCATCGCCCGGCTGTCGCCGGCTCGGATCCGTACCGTGTTGACGTTCGCCAGCCGCGGCGCCGCGCCTGCCACGGCCAAGGAGGCCAGAGGGGCGCGCGACGCCGTGCTCGCGGTCAGCCGCTACCACCCCACGATCGTCATCGCTCCGGCCACTCCGGCCCGATGATCCGCGAGATTCTCACTTTGAGGCGACCGCTCTGGCCACCGGGCCTCGCCCGAGTGCTGCGAGAAGTTCGAGGGCGACCCGTCAGCGACACCGGCGGGCGTTGAGACGGGCGGCCTGGCGCGTCAGGTGGTCGCGCTCGGCGAGGTTGGGTGCCTTTCTGGCCGCCTCGGCGTACAGCCGTGCCGCCGTCACCATGTCGCCGTCGCGCTCGTGGAGGTACGCCGCCACCGCGGCGTGGCGGGGCAGTGAGTCGTCCAGCGCCGCGAGCGCCGCCAGCCCGGCGCGCGGTCCGTCGGCCTCGCCGACGGCCACCGCGCGGTTGAGCCGCACGACCGGGCTGTCGGTCAGGCGCACGAGCTCGTCGTACCACTCGACGATCTGCACCCAGTCGGTCTCCTCGGCGGTGGGCGCGTCAGCGTGGAGTGCCGCGATGGCGGCCTGGGCCTGGAATTCGCCCAGCCGGTCGCGGGCGAGGGCCGCCTGCAGGACCTCGACGCCCTCGGCGATCAACTTGGTGTCCCATCGGCCGCGGTCCTGCTCGGCGAGCGGCACCAGGCTGCCGTCGGGCGCGGTCCGAGCGGCGCGCCGGGCGTGGTGGAGCAGCATGAGGGCGAGCAGCCCCGCCACCTCGGGGAGGTCGATCGCGGCCGCGAGCTGCCGGGTGAGCCGGATGGCCTCGGCGGCGAGGTCGACGTCGCCGGAGTAGCCCTCGTTGAAGACCAGGTAGAGGACGCGCAGCACGGTGGCGACGTCGCCGGGCTGGTCGAACCGCACGCCGGAGACGGTGCGCTTGGCCCGGCTGATGCGCTGCGCCATGGTCGCCTCGGGCACCAGGTAGGCCTGGGCGATCTGGCGGGTGGTCAGCCCTCCGACGGCACGCAGCGTGAGCGCGACCGCGGACGACGGCGTCAGCGACGGATGGGCGCACAGGAAGTAGAGCTGGAGCGTGTCGTCTGCCGCGGGCGCGGGCCCGGGCGCCGGCTCCTCGTCGACGAGGTCCTCACGCCGGCGGCGGGCGGCGTCCGCCCGGGTCGCGTCGAGGAACTTGCGCCAGGCCACGGTGACCAGCCAGCCCTTCGGGTCGCGCGGCGGGTCGGCCGGCCAGACGCGGACCGCCTCGACCAGCGCGTCCTGCACGGCGTCCTCGGCCGCCGCGAAGTCGGCTCCGCGGCGGACGAGGATCCCGAGCACGCTCGGCGTGAGGCTCCGGAGCAGGACCTCGTTCTCTTGAGAGGTCATTCCGTGATGGTGGGCGGCTCGGCCAGGAACGGGCGCACCTCGAGCCACTCGTGGATCGTCTCCCCGCCCGCTCCAGGGGCGGCCGACAGCTCCCCGGCCAGCTCGATGGCGCGCTCGTAGCTGTCGACGTCGATCACCATCCAGCCGGCGATGAGGTCCTTGGTCTCGGCGAACGGGCCGTCGGTGACCGGCGGGCGCCCCTCGCCGTCGTACCGGACGAACGTCCCCTCGGAGGCGAGCGCCTGACTGTCGACGAACTCGCCGGTCCCCTCGAGCCGGGCCGCGAAGTCGCGCATGTACTGCACGTGCGCCGAGATCTCCTCCGGCGTCCACTGGTCCATGGGCACGTCGTTGACCGCAGCCGGAGCGCCGCGGTAGTGCTTGAGCAGCAAGTACTTGGCCATCGTGTTTCTCCTCGGTGCTGGTGCGACCCATTTTGGTCGCATTCACCCCAGGGACGGAGCCAGTCACGGGTTCTCGACATCGCCGTCCAAATTTTTTTGGCTCTCGTAGCTGAGCTGACGGAGAAAGTACTTGACGATGTGGAAAGTAGAAAGTACTTTCCAAAAAGGAAACCAAGTAGGAGGTCGTCATGCACATCACTCCCGAAGACGCCGCGCGGTCGCTGGCGGAGATTCGCCAGACGCAGCACAGAGCGCTTCGATCCGCGCCGCCGCTGTTCCCCTCGTGGTATCTGGTGGCGGTCTGGACCTTCGTCGCGGGCATACAACTCGTCACCGAGGTCACGCCACCGTGGGTGCTGTGGATCGGCGTCCCCGTGCTCGCGATCGGTCTCGCGGTCGCCGTCGTCAAGTTCACCAACGACATTCGGCACCAAAGCCTGCGCCCGCACGCCTCCGTGATGGATCCGTGGTCATGGGTGGGCCTGGCCGGCTGGATCGTCGTCACCACTCTCGGGAGCATCATGCTGACCTTCGGTCTGCAGTCTCTGGAGGTCGACCATCCTCGGACGATCATGGGTGCCATCATGGTCGCGGTCGTGGCGGCCAGCGCGCCTCTCCTGACCCGCTGGATGTCCAGGCGGACCGCTCGCCGGGCGGCGACGAGCGACCGATGACCCCGCGACTCGATCCGATCATCCACGCGCCGACGAGACTGCAGATCGTCTCCCTGCTCGCCGCCGCCGAGGAGGCCGAGTTCGCCTTCGTACGCGACAACCTGGACATCAGCGACTCGGTGCTCTCCAAGCACGCCGGCGCCCTGGAGGCGGCCGGATACGTGAAGATCCGCAAAGGGTACGTGGGCAAGCGCCCGAGAACGTGGTTCAGCCTGACGAGCGAGGGCCGCCGGGCCTACCGGAACCACGTGGCCGCGCTCCAGGCCATCATCGCCCAGTCCGGCCTCTCCGTCCTGCCCAACTGACTGTTGTCCGGCCGCCATTGATCACGTTTTAATGACGATGAGTTTAGGCGGCTGTCGGCCCAGGGATGGGAAAGCGTATTCAAGGAAAGCGCGCCTGCACGGTCGTGGGAATAAGTGACGGCTTGGAGCCCAGATGTATGACGAACCGGCACCGCCACCCTCCCCCGCCGCGCGCGCCTGGAGCCTGTTACGACAGGTGGGGACGCTCTTTCACCGGCGCTTGGTGGTGATCGTCGTTGTCGTCGCCCTCCTGATATCCACTGTGGTACTCGTGAGTTACACCCAGGAGTGGTGGCCCTGGGCCGGCTGTGAGACAACGAGCGCGGACGTCGTCGCCATCGAAGGCGAATGCGTCGGCCTGATGGACCCAGCCGACGGGACGATGGTCCTGGGCGAGCAGTATCGCAAGATCCTGGAGGTCATCGCCGCGGAAAACCGCACGGTCACCGAGGGCGAGGACTACAGCACGATCGCGCTCTTGGCCCCGATGGGGGCAGGCCCGCGGGGACTGGTCGGCGAGCGCGCCCTCCACCAGCTCGAGGGAGCGTTCATCGGCCAGTACCGCGCCAACCGTTCTGAGACGTTCCCCAAGATCCGGCTCCTGCTGGCCAACACCGGTCACGACGGCTCGAAGTGGCGGACGACGGTGCAGGCGGTGCGGAAGAACGCCGCGACGGGTGCGACGGCCAGCCCCGGACAGATCGTCGCGGTCACCGGAATGGGCCCGAGCCAGCAGGAAAGCATCGACGCCGCACGTGCCTTGGCCAAGGATCCCGGAATCCCGATGGTCGCCGATTTCATCACCGCGGCCGGGTTCAACACCACCGGTGAGATCGACGACGGCGGACCCATTCCTGGCCTCACCAGCACCGCGGTCAGCACCTCGGCCCAGCTGAAGGCCATCGCAGAAGAGTTCAAGAAGGAGAAGGTCGGGGGGGACGCGGCCCTGATGTGGGCTGACGTGACCCCGCAGGGAACAAAGGACCTTTACGCCAGCTCGCTGAAGGACGCCTTCCTCGATCCGAAGCTCGGGCTCAAGCCGTATGTCGACAGGTCCGGGCTCAGTTTTCCCTTCGACCCGCGTGGCGGTCCCTCGCTCCTGCGGACCATCAGCGACACGATCTGCGGGGCGAAGATCGACATGATCTTCTACGCCGGTCGGCAGGCGTTCATGCCCACCTTCCTCAAGCTGCTGCGGAGCCGGCCCTGCCGATCCACGACCATCACCGTGGTCACCGGCGACGACGCCCAGGACCAGAATCCGAACGATCCCTCGCTGCACGACCCGGAAGCGCCTATCAAGGTGCTGTACGTGCCGCTCGCCGATCCCAAGCGGCTCGACCACGAGGACAATCCGGACCGCCAGCTCTACCGCGAATTCCGTGACGAGTTCGTGGCGCCACACCATGGGGTGACCTTCCCCGCGGCGCATCTCGGCACCGGGTTGGCGATCTTGTCGTATGACGCGGTGACCGCCGCGTCCACCGCGGTTCAGAAGGCCGCCATCGGCGTGGACGCGTCCCAGCTCACCCTGCCCTCCGCCGCGGCGGTGCGCGGGCAGCTCTACCTGTTCACCGGCACCAACGTCATCCGCGGCGCCAGCGGCGCCTTCACCCTCGACTCCACGACCGGGGAGCGGGTGAACGTCACCATGCCCACCCCCGTGACTATCCCGTGACCACGACGACCACCGTCAGCGCCACAGCCGCCATGAGGAAGAGCAGCAGCCACCAGCGCGTGGCGGACAGTCGGGGGAGCCGTACGCGCTCCAACTCCCCCGCCTCGGTGAGGCGGAGCACCGCCGTACCGATCGTGAACCGATCACCCGGTCGCAGGGTCGCGTAGAGAACAGGGCGGCCGTCGATGAACGTCCCCAGGCCGCTGCTGTGGTCATGCAGCCGGTAGCCTGCGCTCACCTTGCGGACGGTGGCGTGCGCCGGGGCGATCCCCTCCCCGGGGATCACGATGTCGGCCGCGGGCCCGCTGCCCAGCGTGGTGGTGTCCTTCAGCGTTCCGAGGGCGGCCGGCAAGATCCGGGTATGTGGCACCGTCGCCTGCGCGGTTTCCGACTGATGTCCCACGAGGCGGCCGAGCAGTTCCATGGTGGTGGGCCGCCACGCCGGATTCTTGGCGAGGCATTCGGCGAGCAGTGAACGCAGCGGCTCTGATATCACTCCCACGTCGGGGGTCTCGGTCAGGACGCGGTTGATGATGACGGCCACGTTGCTCCCCGCGAACAACACCCTGCCGGTGGCGGCGAAATACACCGTGCCTGCCCACGCGTGCACGTCGGCGGGGGGACCCACTTCGGCGTCGAACCCTCCGACCTGCTCCGGTGCGAGATAGCCGGGGGTTCCCACGGTCGTGGTGCTCGCGGCGGTCGCCTCCAAGGCCCGTGCGACTCCGAAGTCCACGACACGTGGTCCGTCCGGCCCGATGATGACGTTGGCGGGCTTGAGATCCCGGTGGATGACTCCCACGCCATGGATCGCCGCCAATGCGGTGGCCGTATAGGTCGCCAGGCGCTCAAGCGCGGACCCCGACAGCGGCCCGTGCTTGTCGACGAGCTCCTGCAGGGACGGGCCCTCCACGTATTCGCTCACGATGTACGGCTGGTCGCGGTCGATGTCGGCGTCGATGATCATCGCCGTGTACGCCCTGGGCACCCGCGACGCGATGGCCACCTCGTCCGCGAACCGCCTGCGCGCTCTCGGGTCGGCTGCCCCCTGCGCGTGGATCACCTTGATCGCGACCCGGCCCGCCTCGCCCTGCGCGAGGTAGACCGTACCCTGACCGCCGGCACCCAGGCGGCCGAGCACCTCGTAGGGCCCGATGCGCCGTGGCTCGCCGGTGTTCATTCAGACTCCCAACGTGACCGCGACGACGACGGCGATCGCCGCCAGGACGACGATCAGCACCACGATTCCCCCGTGCCGGGCACGCGAGCCGTCCCCGACCGCGGACTTCCCCCGCCGCCACGCCTCGCGTAGGTTGGAGTCGGTCTCGACGTAGATGCGTTCGGGAGTGACGAGCCACCGCCACGACTCGCCCGCCGCCCGCCATCGCTCGGTGTCCACCGATTCCGGCGCACCGTCCAGACACTGCCTTATCAGGCGGCGATGCCGCAATGGCAGGACCCTGGCGAGCGCGGCCTCGTCGAGCGACCACGCCTCGGCGCTCTCCTGGAGGCACCGCACGACGGCCCAGGCGAACTTGTAATAGTCCGACTCCGGGGTGAATCCCCCTTCACGCGGGAGTTTCCACTGCTCGGGATCGACCTCGGGCAAGGCGCCGGGGCCTCCGACCGGCAGGCAGGAGTCGCAGTCCAGCAGGTATACCGCGGGCGCCGGGTCGACGGTGAAGACGGCGTTGCGCAGTTGCAGATCGCCCACCACATAACCCTGCTCGTGCAGCCACTGCACCGTGGCGAGCAACTGGCCGAGGACGGCCAGCTTGTAGGGCGGCTCATAGTAGCGCGTACCGTAGTGGTCGCGAAGGGCGCTCACCCGTTCGGGCGACCGAGTGAGCTCATCCAGGTGTCGCGGCATCAGGCGGGTGCGGAGCTCGACGAACATCTGCTCGGGAGCGGGCCTGATCAAGATGCCGGTGACCCGGTCGTGCCGGACCACCGCGACCGGCCACGCACAGCGCCGATCGAGTGTCGCGCGGTCCTGCCGGGGAAGTTCACGCCGCCAGCGCACCATGGCGAGCAGGGCGTCCTCGTCCAGCCCCGTCAGCGTCTCCTCGTCGTACCGTTTGAAAAGAAACCGGCCAGGGACGCCGCTGACCTCGCACGGCGCCAGGCTGCGAGCCTGACCGCCCGGGCGCAGGTGGTAGACGTCGGCGTCCGCGGGGGACGTCAGATCCGCTTCCTCGACCACATCTGGGGGATTCATACTTCTGCCGCCGCACTCCTGTCACAGAACGGCCGTGTCGTGACGGCCCGCCCACAACGCCAGAACCGTCCGGTCGTCGTCGTAAGTCGACAGATGGAAATCCACATCGCGCAGGAAGCCGCGCAGCGCGGGCGGAGAGCTCCACGAGGTGACGAGCCGCTGGGCGAGTGTGCTGCCGCCGCCGCCCATGGCCGTCCCGAACCCGTCGCTGCACAGGACCAGCACATCGCCCGGCCCCCAATCGATCTGCCGTTCCCGCAGCTCACCGAGGTCCTCCGGCAGGGCGGACGTGACGTTGTCCGGTCGCTGCCCATCAGGTGGGAAGATCTCGGTCCACGTCCCGTCATGGAGCCACAGCGCCGGCGAGTCCCCGATGGCCGCGCAGGCGGCGATCCCGCGCCTGCCGTCGGCGGGGACCACCCCGATCGTCAGCGTCGTGGCGGGCGGATCCGATGCTCCGGCGCCGTGCTTGCCGGTGGGTTTGCCGGTGGGCCGGCCGCCGAGCCTGGCGGTGGCGCGCATGACCTCCGCGGCGACGGTGGCGAAGGCCGCGTGCCAGCCGCCGGGGTCGGGGGTCAGGGAGAGGTTCGTGGCGGCGCGTACGGCCACCGCGGCGGCGTGTTCGGCGTGCAGCGTGCTGCCCAGCCCGTCAGCCACGGCCGCGATAACCCATCGTCCGTCCGCGCTCAGCCGTACGGCGTAGGCGTCCTGCAGGGGCTCGCCGCGATATCGATGGCGCCGGCCGCGGATGCTCACGGCGCGGACCGTGGTCTGCGCCAGCATGCCGCCGTCGAGTGCGACGCCCGGGGCGCGCGAGTCCGCCCCGCCCGGGAGCAGGACGGGCAGCGGCTGCGGGAGCGGACCGAGCGGCGTTCTGGCGTCGGCCGCGGCGCGGGTCCTGCGGGCGAGCAGTAACTGCCCGAGGAGTACGGCGCCACCGCCGGCGATGCCGGACAGGATCCACAGCGGCCAGCCCGACGCCGTCCCGTCGCCCTGCCGCGGACCGGGCGTCACGGTCACCGTCACAGTCGGCTCCGGCGACGGACCAGGCTTCGCCCCCATGGAGCCGACAACCAGAAGTAATCCCACCAGCGTCGCCCTGATCATCTCAGTTGCCGCATCCCGCCGGGTCCGCGCAGAACGGCCGTGTTCCTGTTGACCGAGGCGCTGATGCTGTCCGAGACGGCCTGCGCGATGCCGTGCAGCACGGTGGCCGCTCCCGTCGCGATCTCGCCCGCGAAGGCCAGCAGCTCGCCCCTGAGTGTGGTGGCGACCCGCCGCAGGGTGTCCTCCTGCACCGTCCCGAATCCGAGCGCCACGATGTACGGCGCCGGCTGAAGGCTCGCCAGCCGGTCGCGCGCGGGGCCCCAGATCTCGACGTCCTGATGGGTTTCGCCAACGTACGGATCACCGTCTGTGATGAAGAAGACAACCGGCGCCCGCACGTCGAACTGCTTGGACAGCTTCCGGTAATCCTTCTCAATGATCTTCACGAGCTCCCTGAAGACCACCAGATAATCCGTCTGCCTGCCGGGTCTCAGGGCCGGAACCCTGATCGCGTCACAGGGCCTGGTCAGCGGAAGCACCAGCTCGACCTTGTCGGAGAAGGACACCACGGCGACGTGCGCGGCCTCGCTGACGCCGGGATCGCCCGCCTCCAGCTCGAAGAGCAGCTCACCCACGCAGTTGGAGAGGACCTCGAAGGGGGTGGGCCGTCCATCCTCGCGAGCGGTGTGCATCGAATGCGATACATCGCACACGATGTAAAAGGGGAAGGCGCGGGGGCGCCCGTTCGCCGATCTCATCGGCTTTTCATCCTGATGGGGATTGCCGGTCTTGGCAAGGTTGCGAACAGAAGGATGACTTCAGAGGGTTCGCGGCTAACAGCCGGTATCGCGGCGAGGCCGGCCTCGTCTCCACCACCGCTGGCCAGACCCCGGGACTCAGCCTGGGACAGTCGGGTCACGGAAGAGGAAGTAGTTCGAGTGGTCCGTGTGCAGGTACTGGTGGAACCGTGTGGCCTTCGCATGGGCTGTCTTGTCGGCGGTGACGGCCGTGAGGAGGACGTACCTCTTGGTGGAGCTCGACCGGATCTTGCCGTATGCGTACTTGCCGAGCATCTTGTCCCGGCGCCACTTCACGGCCCGGGAGGAGTTCGCCAGATGCTTGGCCGTGGCCTTGGCGGCCGTCACTGTGGGAAAGGACATGATGACCTGGACCGCCGTGAGATGCCCCCGGTAGGCCGAGTAGGCCAGTTGTGCGGCGCGCTCGCACTTGTTTTCGGCCAGCACACCCTGCCTGTCGATCGGGGCACAGGAGTCGTACGTCCAGCCACCCGCCCTCTCAGCCTTGAACGTGACGCTGCCCAGGCGAAAGTTCCAGTCGCCGAACTCGTCGTCGTCGATCGGCGAGCCGGGGCGTCTGTTCTCGCTGGGGCTCGGCTCGTCGGGCTCGGGTGTGGGCTCCGTGGTCGGCAGGGCCACAGCGGTGTTCCGGTCGGGGGCGTTCAGGTGGTTGTACACGCTCAACGTGAAGCCGCCCGGCAGGAGCACCGCCAGGATCGCGACCAGAGTGGTGACCACACCGGGGTAGTCCCGCGGGTCGGACTGCCGAGGGTATCCCATACGTTAATTGTGCAGTAGTTCATCACCTCTTGCCCCATCCGCCCCAAGAGTGACGCCGTGCGACTCGCCCTGACACTGGTCGAACCGATCGCGCTTGCTATAAGAAAAGGCCGCATTGTGGTAGCCGGCGGTTTCCGCCCGAGAAGAGAGGACTATTAAAGCCGACCCGGCCACCCGCGAATTAACACACGGGAATCTCGCTTCGCCGCCAGCGAAAAAGGCTTTATCGAAAATAACGGCTCCGGCGGAGAAAACTGCGCTACCAAGGCTGACCCCTGACGTTCCGCGCTCGCCGGCTGCGCTTCGGGTGGCCGGCCTCAGCCGGAACGGGGCGGCATCGCCGAGGGGTGCCCGGGGAGCCCCACCAGGCGCCCCGCGCGCCCGGCCGAGCGCCCCTGGCGTCTCGTGAGCATCGAGATTTTCGAGGCTGAGGGTCGTAAGCGTTCACGAGTGTTGGGATCCTCCACGCTCACCGCCACCATGTGCACAACCATTCCGCGAACTGGGAGTTTTCATGGCAAAGCGCCTCTACGCGGCCGCCGCAGCCGTGCTGGTCGTCACGGCGCTCGCGGGCGGGTGCGGCCGCTCCTCTTCAGGGACGAGCGCGACCCAGGGCGCCGCGGCGGCCAAGGGCAAGACCGCCAAGGACCTCGTGCCCGCCGACGTGCGCGAGCGGGGCGTGCTCCGGCTGGCGACCGCCGAGGGCTACCCGCCGATGGAGATGTACAAGAAGGGCACCCAGGAGCTCACCGGCGTGGATCCTGACCTCGGCGCGGCCATCGCCGCGAAGCTCGGGCTGAAGCCGACCATCACCAACGCGGCCTTCGACGGGCTCATCCCCGGTCTGCAGAGCGACCGGTGGGACATCGTGCTCTCCTCCATGAGCGACACCGAGGAGCGCCGGGCCGCCGTCGATTTCGTCGACTACTTCAACGCGGGCGGGGCTGTCATGGTGAAGAAGGGCAACCCGGAGGGCGTCAAGGACCTGGCCGACCTGTGCGACCGTACCGTCGTGCTCGCCAAGGGCAGCTCCAACCTGGCCATCGGCGAGAAGCAGAACGACAAGTGCGACAAGAAGATGACGATCATGCAGAGCGAGGACGCCCCCACCGGCCTGCTCAGCATCGACTCCGGCCGCGCGGTGGCCACCATCGTCGACTCCCCGGTGGCCGCCATGTACGCCGACCAGACCGGCAAATACGAGGTGCTGCCCGGCCAGTACGACGCCGGCCCGTGGGGCATCGCCGTCGACCGGCGCGACACCGCCCTGCGTGACGCGGTGGCCAAGGCCATGCAGGAGCTGATCGCCGACGGCGGCTACAAGAAGATCCTCGACACGTACGGCGTGGCCGCCAACGCCGTACCCGAGGCGATGGTGAACACCAAGCCGTGGAAGTGACAGAACTGCCCGTGGACGCGGTACGGCCGCCGCGCCCCGGACGCTGGCTGGCCGCGGCCGTGGCCGGGCTGTTCCTGGTCTGGTTCGCGTACACGATCATCGTCAACCCGAACCTGCACTGGGACGTGATCGTCGCCTTCCTCGGCGACGGCAGGATCCTCGGCGGGCTGTGGGTCACCATCCAGCTCACCGTGCTGTCGATGGTGATCGGTCTGGCCCTCGGCGTGCTGACGGCGGTGATGCAGCAGTCGGGCAACCCGGTGCTGCGCGGGGCCGCCGCGCTGTACACGTGGTTCTTCCGTGGCACGCCGCTACTGGTCCAGCTGATCTTCTGGTTCAACATCGGCCTGGTCTTTCCCTCCATCGCGATCGGGGTACCGTTCGGCGGTCCGAAACTGGTCGAGTGGCAGGCGAACGAGCTGGTCACGCCGTTCACCGCGGCCCTGCTCGGGCTGGCGATCAACGAGGGCGCGTACATGGCGGAGATCGTCAGGGCGGGCATCCGCTCGGTCGACCCCGGCCAGCGGGAGGCGGCCGAGGCCCTCGGCATGTCGCACGGCCAGGTGCTGCGCAGGGTGGTGCTGCCCCAGGCGATGCGGGTGATCGTGCCACCGACCGGCAACCAGTTCATCTCCATGCTGAAGACGACGTCGATGGTGTCGGTCATCGCGGGAGCCGAACTGCTGACCGTGGCGCAGCGCATCTACCTGGGCAACTTCGAGGTCATCGCGCTGCTGGTGGTCGCGTCCATCTGGTACGTGGTGCTCACCACGATCGCCAGCGTCGGTCAGCACTTCATCGAGCGGCGGTTCGAGCGCGGCCACGACACGCTGCCCGTCAGGGTGCGCCGCAACCTGCGGCCGTTCGCCGGAGGTGGGGTCTAGTGGACCGTCCCATGGTGGAGATCCGCTCGGTGCGCAAGCGCTTCGGCGCGCTGGAGGTGCTGAAGAGTGTGAGCCTCGACGTGCCCGAGGGCGGCGTGGTCTGCGTGGTGGGTCCGTCGGGGTCGGGCAAGTCCACCCTGCTGCGCTGCGTCAACCGGCTTGAGACGATCGACGCCGGCCGGATCAGGGTGGACGGCGAGCTGATCGGATTCGAGGAGCGCGACGGCAGGCTGCACCATCTTCCGCCAGCGAAGCTGAACCGGCAGCGCCAGAACATCGGCATGGTCTTCCAGCGGTTCCACCTCTTTCCGCATCGCACGGCGCTGGAGAACGTCATGGAGGGGCCGCTGGTCGTCGGCGGGGTTCCCAGGGGGGAGGCCAGGCGGCAGGCCGAGGAGCTGCTCGACCGGGTAGGCATGACCGAGCGGGCCGGCCACTACCCGGCGCAGCTCTCCGGCGGCCAGCAGCAGCGGGTGGCGATCGCCCGCAGCCTGGCCATGCGCCCCAAGGTGATGCTGTTCGACGAACCGACCAGCGCGCTCGACCCCGAGCTGGTGCAGGAGGTGCTGGCGGTGATGCGCGACCTGGCGGCCAGCGGGATGACCATGATGGTGGTGACCCACGAAATGGGCTTCGCCCGCGAGGTCGGCGACCACCTGGTCTTCATCGACGACGGCGTGATCGTCGAGCAGGGCGACCCGCGTGAGGTGCTCTCGGACCCCCGCAACGAACGCTTCCGCGCGTTTCTGGGACGGGTGCTGTGAAACTGTTTCTGGGACGGGTGCTGTGAAACTCGACCTGCTGGTACGTGGCGGGCTGCTGGTCGACGGTACGGGTGCGCCGCCGCGGACCGCCGACGTGGGCGTGGCCGGGGGGCGGCTGGCCGTACTGCCCGCCGAGTCGGGCGCGGACGCCCGCGAGATCCTGGACGCGGCCGGGCTGGCCGTCGCCCCCGGGTTCATCGACGTGCACACCCACTCCGACGGGATCGCGCTGCTCGGCGGCGGCCGGGAGCTCGTGCGGGCCCCGGTGGTGGCCGGGGTGACGGCCGAGATCTGCGGCAACTGCGGCTCCGGACTGTTCCCAGCGCTGCCAGAACGGGTGCCGGAGCTGCGGGCCGAGGCGTCCGTCGGATTCGGCGGCGACGTCGGTTTCTGGGAGGACTTCGCCGGGTTCGCCGCGGCGCATGCCGCCGTGCCGCGCGCCAACCACATCGCCTCTCTGGTGGGGCACGGCACCCTGCGCGCCGGGGTGCTGGGGCCCGTGGACCGTCCCGCGACCCCCGCCGAGCTGGCGACGATGTGCTCGCTGCTCGACCGGTCGCTCGCCCAGGGGGCCGCGGGCCTGTCCACGGGGCTGATCTACACGCCCGGCACCTACGCGGACACCGACGAGGTGGTCGCGCTGGCCGGGGTCGCGGCCCGGCACGGCAAGCCGTACGTCACCCACCTGCGCGACGAGATGTCGCGGGTGGAGGAGGCCCTGGAGGAGGCCGTGGAGATCGCCCGCCGGAGTGGCGCCGCCCTGCACGTCTCGCACCACAAGACCGCCGGCAAGTACGCCTGGGGCCGCACCGAGCGGACCCTGCCCAGGCTGGCCCGGCTGCGCGCCGAGGGCCTCGACGTGACCTGCGACGTCTACCCCTACACGGCGGCCAGCACGCACCTGTCCGCGATGCTGCCGCCCTGGGCGTCCGACGGCGGCACCGCCGCGCTCACCGAGCGACTGGCCGACCCCGGGCAGCGCGACCGGATGCGGGCCGCGATCACCGAGGGCGTGCCCGGCTGGGAGAACACCGTGGGCAACGGCGGCTGGGACCGCATCGCCATCGCCCGCGCCCCCCGCCATCCGCACACCGAGGGCCGTACGGTCGCCGAACTGGCTGCGGGGGGCGACCCCTTCGACGTGGCCGCCGACCTGCTGCTGGCCGAGCGCGGCGAGGTCATGATCATCAGTCACTCGATGGTGGAGGACGACGTGCGCCGGGTACTGGCCGCGCCGTACGCGATGATCGGCTCGGACGGCGTGCCGAAGCCCGGCGGGCGCCCCCATCCTCGCTGGGCGGGCACGTTCCCCCGCGTGCTCGGCCACTACACCAGGGACCTCGGGCTGCTCGACCTGGCGACGGCGGTGCGGAAGATGACGGGCCTGGCCGCGAAGCGGTTCGGGCTGGCCGGGCGCGGGGTGATCGTGGACGGGGCGCACGCCGACCTGGTGGTGTTCGACCCGGCCACGGTGTGCGACGGGGCCACCTTCGCCGAGCCGCTGCTGCCGCCGAAGGGCGTGCACACCGTGGTGGTGGCGGGCCGGATCGTGGTACGGCAGGGCGAGGAGACGGCCGCGCGGCCGGGAACGGTGCTGACGCCATGATGATCGCGGTCTCGGTGCCCGGTGAGATCGCGGTCGGCGAGGACGCCGAGCTGCCGCTCGCCAGCGTGGGCAAGCTGCCGCTGCTGGCGACGGTGGCACGGGCCATCTGCGCGGGCACGCTGGACCCCGAGGAGCCGGTCGAGCTGCGCGACGAGGACCACGTGGGTGGGTCGGGGCTGCTTCGAGCCCTGTCGGGACGCCGGTGGCCGGTCGCCGACCTGGCCCTGCTGACCGCCGCGGTGAGCGACAACATCGCCACCAACGCACTCCTGCGCCACGTCGGCCTCGACCGGGTCGCGGAGGAGTCGCGGGCGCTGGGCCTGCGCCGTACCCGCGTCCTCGACCGCATCCGCGAGCCGCGCCTGCCCTCGCACCCGCCCGCCTTCGCCGTCGGCACGGCCGGCGAACTGGCCAGGTTCGCCGCCGCACTCGACGGGCGGGCGGAGTGGACCCGGCTGATACTCGGCTGGCTGGCGCACAACACCGACCGCGCCCTGGTCCCCGCCCTCCTGCCGCACGATGCCGAGGACCGCCGGTTCGCGGCGACGGCGCCGCCCGGCACGGTGTGGGTGGCCAACAAGACGGGCACCGACGACGGCGTGCGTGCCGACGTGGGCGTGATGGTCGGCGACCGGCGCATCGGCTACGCCGTCCTCGCGTCCGGGCCGCCGGGAAGCGACCACGAGCTGGTCACTCGCGTCCGCGAAGCCGGCCTCGACATCGGCCGCCTCGTCGGCGCCGCCCCGGCCGGGCCCCGCGGACAAGCCTCCGGCGGGTAGCGGGCTCCCTGGTGACGCCGCGCACGGCGGGCCGGGCCTCAGCCGGTGGTGCTGCGCAGGCGGCCGACGGCGTCGAGGAGGTAGTCGAGGAACGACCGCAGGGCCGGATTCGGGTTGGTCGGCCGTACGGCGGCGCCGATCCGGCGGTGCAGCCGAGGCCCCTCCACCCGGCACACCTGCACGCCGGTGGCCCCGTGCGCGCCGAGGCTCGGCACCAGGGCGACGCCGAACCCGGCTCTGACGAGGCCGAGGGTCACCTCGTAGTGGTCGCTGCGGCAGCGGATCCGGGGGCTGAACCCCTCCAGCACGCCGGCCCGTTCCAGCACCGAGACGGGCGTGTCGGTGCCGTAGGTGGTGATCCACGGCTCGTCGGCCAGGTCCGCGAGCCGTACCCCGGCGGTCCGGCCGGCGGGGTGCCCCAGAGGCAGTACCAGGAACTGGGGCTCCTCCAGCAGAGGGGTGATCTCCACACCCTCGGGAGGCTGCCACGGATCCAGGGCGTGCTCGAACACCACGAGGACGTCCAGGACGCCGCGTTCCAGGTCGGGCATCAGCTCGTGCGGCTGCCCCTCCACCAGGTCGAGGTCGACGGCGGGGTGGCGGGCCGCGAACGCCGACAGCGCCAGCGGCAGCAGCCGGTAGCCCGACGAGGCGAAGAAGCCGATCCTGAGCTGGCCGGCGTCAGCCCTGGCCTGGGCCAGCAGGTCTCTCTCCGCGGCTTCGATGAGGTCGAGCACCTCCTGGGCCTTGGTGGCCAGCCGCCGGCCGGCCGCGGTGAGCCGCAGGCTCTGCGCCCCCCGCTCGACCAGCCCCACCCCGGCCTCCTCCTCCAGCCGGGACAGCTGGTGCGACACGGCGGACGGCGAGAGCCGCAACGTCCGTGCGGCTCCCGCGATGCTGCCCGTCCTGAAGACCTCCCTGAGCACCCGCAGGCGGTGACTGCTCAACACACCACCAGTATCCCGCCCGCTTGCCAGAAATCCTTTTTGTGACAATCAGAAGCCTGTTGTCCTGGTTTAAACCTGGCCGGTACGGCGCGGCAGGCGTACGGTGCCCGAGCGTGAGGACCTTCCGCTTTCAGGCGGACCGACTGCCCTGGCGCACGTGGATGCGTACATGCAGGTGCCCGTCGAGGAGATACGTGGGCGGTGCTGCGGGCGGACGGCATCGAGGTCGTAGCAGCTGATGGCAGGACTGCGCCCGGGATAACGCACCCGGTGCCAGCGATCTCACAGAGGGGTTGGCTAGTCGGTGACCACGATCTTCACGCGGACGGCGCCGTCGTTGTCACCGAGGCAACCGTCGGCGTCGTTGATGCGCAACTGGAGGAAGCCTGCCTCGCGCACCCGGATGGAGCCCCTGCTGCCGACTCTGTAGTGGTCGCTGTTGACCTTCGCGATCAGCGTGCCGTGCGGGTGCCTGCTGAGGATCTTGCACTCCTGGTAGATCCTGCGGTCGATGTGCCGGGGGTAGCCGCCCGAGGACACGTAGGGGAACTCGCGGCGGTCGACCGTCCAGTGGCCATCGACGTAGTAGATCCGTACCAGGTCACCGGGTTCGACGTACACGCCCGCGTGCTGCCAGCCTCTCTCGGCGCTGATCCATTTGCTCTTGCCGTACTGCGACTCCGTGGCCGCGTGCGACTCCGTGGCCGAGGCGGGCGAAGCGCCGGCGAGGACGCAACTGCCGGCGGCGAGCGTGGCGAGGAACAGGGTGGCCAGCTTCGATCGCATCTGTGGATGCCCCTTCTGAGTCTATTTATGTTCCGTCGTACGTCTGGGTGGGATAGCGCTCGTAGTGCACCGGCCCCCTAGCGTGGCGACGAGCTTGAACACGTCGCAGGAGTGGGCGAGACCGTCTCTTTCGTATGTTTTCCTTACGAGAGGAACATATGGACCAACGCTTGATCACCACTTGCAACCCACTAGCCGCCACGGCCCCGGCATGTTGGCGATGTGCTTGCGCAACAGCGCTACGGCTTCCCGATCCCGCAGGAGCAGAGCGAGCGTGTGAAGAACAGTTGATGCCGTAACTGGGTGGCGCCAAGCTCGACGGAGGAACGCATCAAGGCCGTCGTCGAATGCTGCACCGGGTTCGTCCACACCGCGTCAAGCCGGGGGCGTGGGCGTGTGGCTGGCCTGCCGCCGCCGGGGACTGTCCCTCGGCGCCGTGGCCGACACGGTCGCGCCCGGCATCGCGTTCGGGCAGGCGATCGCCCGCTGGGGCAACTGGTTCAACCAGGAACTTTACGGCAGTCCGACCACGTTGCCGTGGGGCCTGGAGATCGACCAGGCGCACGGCGGCCAGTCGGGCGTGCTCTACCACCCGACGTTCCTGTACGAGTCGCTGTGGGACGTGGCGCTCGGTTTCGGGCTGATCCTGGCCGGCAGGCGGTTCACACTCCGCCACGGCCGCCTGTTCGCCCTCTACGTCGCCGGGTACACGTTGGGGCGGTTCTGGATCGAGGGGCTGCGGATCGACCCGGTCGGCGGGGTGGACCACGCGGTGACGCTCCTGGAGCTGCGGATCAACCAGTGGACCTCGATCGTGCTGTTCGTCGGCGCGCTGGTCTACCTCTGGGTGACTCGTAACAAGGACACCGAAGAGATCGTGGTGCGGGCCTCGCACAAGCAGGACGGCGGGGGGGCCGCCGATCCAGCGCTTCCGGCCGACCAGGCCGACGCGGAGGCGGACACCCGCCGAGCTCCAGGAGGTCCTTGACAGCGCGGAGCCTGGTTCATCGCTGCTCCTGCGACTTGCATCGGCACTTGGCCGGCACGACGTCGACCTTCTCGTGCTCGCAGGACGACGGCCACCACAGGCAAGAGCACGTGACCCCAGACACGGTAGTCACACAGTTTGCCACTCACCCTCGCCTCACCGTGATCGGCAAGCGTAAGTCTTCCGAGGTGGAGCCTAGGAGATTCGAACTCCTGACTTCCTGCTTGCAAGCCGGTCTAATCTTCAGGCACAGTCGCCTCGAACGGGAGACGGTCCGCGAGCGACCGTGATTGACCGCTGCTGACCGCCCTCAATGGCACGCTAAGGCACGACGACCATGTCGTGGTCAGGGCCGAGGGCTCCACCCACCCAGTAAGGGCGATGATGAGTGATTCGATCAAGCGTGTGCCGTTCGACGTGGAAAGCTACAGCCGTCGTTCCTGTACGGGATCGTGCTTCATCTGCGCGATCGTCAACGGGAATCCCGACCAGCCGGAGGAGATCGTCTACGACGACAGCGAGCACATCGCGTTTCTTGCACGCTTCGCCGCACTGCCGGGGTACGTCCTCGTGGCACCCAAAAACCACATCCAGCACGTCGTCCGAGATCTCACTGAGGACCAGTTCGTTGCGGTGATGCGGGTTGTGCGCCGAGTCGCTCTTGCCTTGGAGGCAAGCGTGCCCTGCGAGCGAACGTATCTGTTGTCCTTGGGCAGCCAGCAGGGGAACGCCCACCTGCACTGGCACGTCGCGGCTCTGCCACCTGGTGTGCCGTACGAACAGCAGCAGTACCACGCGCTCATGGCAGAAAACGGGGTCGTCGAGCGCACGCCCGAAGACGCCGCCGCCCTGGCCGCCAAAATGCGGCGTGCCCTGGGCACATAGTGGCTCCCAAGGTGGCTCTCAGAAATGGGCTTGCCAGCGCCCACATGAGCTTCCAGTACTCCTCGTGGTGATCCGCCGGCAGGCCCGCCCGCGTATCCGATCTTTTAACCCGCATGTTGATGATCCGCCTGACGCGTTGCCCTACGGCTCACCAAGCAAGCCAGCCGACGCCGAACAGCAGCCACCCGACACCGACGAGCATGAGCCACCCGAAATGCCACCCGGGAACACTCGTCGCATAAATCGTCCCGAGTCCCAGCAGTACGGCGACCGTCCCCAGGCCCTGCCACTGAGGTTCATGGGAGCTAGCTGGCGAGACCGATTAGGAAGATCGCTCGTTATGTGCACCGCGTGATCCTAACTTTCGCTGGTGGCGATTCCGCCGAACCGGACGTGTTCGAGCGCATCGCCGAGGGCCTGAACATGCCCGACCCCGCCCGCATGACTCTGGGCCTCGCCCCGCGGATTCTCACCGGCGTCCCACTCCCGCCCACACCCATCCCGTCATCCGCGTCCAGCCCAACGAGGAGACCCGCATCGGGGTCTCGATCTACCCGGACGCCCTGGCCGAGGTGAAGTACTTCCCGGCCAAAGAGCACTCCCACGCCTTCATCAACATCACACACGGCGTCGCTGACGTAACCATCGGCACGACGAGCACGACCGAGGTCACCGACGAGCACGTCACCTTCGCCCGCCAGTTGCTCGACGCGGCGGCGGCCTTCCTCGCCGGGACCGATCTCGTCTTCTGTACGAAGAACGGCACCCCGTTGAGCGCCACCAACGTACGGCGCGACTTCCGAAAGGTCATCGTGGATGCTGGCCTGGTGGGCGTGGAGTGGACGCCGCGCGAGCTACGGCACAGCTTCGTGTCTCTGCTGTCGGACTCCGGGGTCCCGATCGAGGACATCTCACGCTTGGTCGGTCACGCGAACACCGTGGTCACCGAGACGGTCTACCGGTTCCAAGTGCGCCCGGTCCTGCTCCAGGGTGCCGAGGCGATGGACGGCATCTTCCCTGCGGCGGGAGAGTCGTAGTCACTCAGTTTGTCACTCACCCCCGCTGAGCGATCTCCAGCGGGGGTGTTTTTCGTGCTGATGGAGCCTAGGAGATTCGAGCTCCTGACTTCCTGCTTGCAAACGGGAACCGGTCACCCTGTAGAAAGGCCCCTGTCCTGGTCAGGCAGCAGGCACAGGCTGATGACGTGTGATCATGTAAGACGGCGTTGCTGTACCTGCTGCTGTACGCGGCGCCCCGGACCAGCGCTCCCATTGCTCAGCACGGATGTCCTTCAAACGCGCATATCCCATCACTATCCGCCCTTCTCCGCCTGCCGTTGCTTTACATAGATCTCGTAGCGCTGCTCGGCGAGCGGGATTTCCTGCCTGTACCAGGCGTTCCACGTTCCTGGCTGGCCGGACGGACGCTACTTCTCGTAGTGATAGCGACAGGCGGCGATCATGATGGTGTCGTCATTGACGCGATAGACGAGCCGGTGTTCTGAGGTAATGCGCCGGGACCAGTAGCCGGACCATTCGTACTTCAGCGGCTCTGGCTTGCCGATGCCTTCGTTCTCGTTTCGGGCTATGTCGGCGACCAGCTGGTTGATCCTTTTGAGAATGCGTCGATCTTCTCGCTGCCAGTAGCAGTAGTCTTCCCAGGCAAGTTCGTCGAAGAGGATCTTCACGAGGTGGTGTCCTCGTCGGCCAGTTCGCGGACGGTGCCGCCGCCGGCCTCCAGACGGGCGACCGCCTCCGACAGCCGTCTACGGTTGACAGGAGAGGCCATCAGGTAGAGCGTCTCGCGCATCGATTCGTACTCGTGCTGAGACACCATGACAACGCCTTCCCCGCCGGGCCGGGTAATGAGGACTTCTTCCTGGTCGTCGATGACGGCGTCGAGAGTAGCAGCATAGTTAGCCCGGGATTCGGACATGGTCATCACCTTCATATCGCCAGTGTACATGATGATGTACATCATGAATACGGCGGTGCACCCGTAGCCCAGCCCTCGGCGTGGACGAGCGTGGCCGCGCGGTCACCCTGCTCATGCTGTGGGTGTCCATCCTGGTCGGCGCTCAGCCCCGGCAGGGCAAGAGCTTCACCGCACGCCTCCTGGCGCTGTACGCGGCGCTGGACCCGTACGTCCGGCTGGAGGTGTTCGACGGCAAGGGCTCGCCGGACTGGCGCAAGTTCGCCCTGGTCGCGCACACCTGCGCCTTCGGGTTCACCCCGTCCCGCGACGGCGACCCGCTGGAGATCTTCGTCCAGATGCTCCGCGACCTCAAAGCAGACGTACAGGCTCGCTACCAGAAGCTCTCCGAGCTGCCGGTGGACGTCTGCCCCGAAGGCAAACTGACCCGTGCCATCGCCCGTGATTCCAGGTACGGCATGCCCGTGCGGCTGGTCATCATCGACGAGTGCCAGGAGTACTTCGACACCGGCGACAAGGAGCTGAACAAGGAGATCGCCGGCCTGCTGGTCTTCCTGGTCAAGGTGGCCCCGGCCGCCGGCGTCATCGTGCTGGACGCCACGCAGAAGCCCGGCGGGGTCGGCACCGGCGACACCGCCACCGCCTTCACCAGCTTCCGCGACAACCACCAGGTCCGCATCGCCCTGCGCACCGGTTCATGGCAGGTCTCTGACCTGGTGCTCGGGTCCGGCTCCTACAGCGAGGGGTTCGACTCCTCCATCCTGTTGCCCTCCTACAAGGGCGTCGGTCTGCTACGCGGCGCCGGGGACGACACCCCGACCGTCCGCTTCCACCTGGCCGACGCCGAGGACGCCGAAAAGATCCTGCTGGCCGCACGCAAGCTCCGCGAGCGCGCCGGAACCCTGACCGGCATGGCCGCCGGCCAGGCCGCCATCCGCGAAATCCGCGACGTGCTGGCCGACGCCCTGAGCGTCTTCCAGAGCGGAGAGACCGGCCTGCCGTGGGCCGTCATCGCTACCCGACTGGCCGAACGCATCCCCGAGCACTACGCCGACCTCACCGCCGAAGCCATCTCCGCTCAGCTCCGCGCGCTCGCCGTGCCGAGCGTCGACATCAAGCGGGACGGCAAGGCACTCAAGGGCGCCAAGAAGGCCGCCATCACCACCGCGATCGACCGCCGGGAGACCACCACCGGATAGCCCGGCGCCGCCCCCGGCGAACCCCGCTCGGAGGGTTCGCCGGGTCGCGGACCACCCGCGACCGGTCGCGGTGACGCGACCCGCCCCGCGACCGTCAAAACACCATCTGACCAGCCCGGATATCCGCAGGTCGCGGGTAGCGGGCCCGGCTTCCCACGCCCTGAAACCGGCTCTGGAGACCTGCCATGACCCACCTGGCCGCGACCGCGACCCTGATCGCGACCACTCCGGCGCAGCCCACGCTGCCCGGCTGGGCGGTCCTCGCCGTCCTGGCGCTGGCGCTGCCGCTCACCTACGCCATGGTGTGCGCCGCCACCCCGTTCGGGGCCTGCCGCCACTGTCACGGCGTCGGCAAGACCCTCAAGCCCAACGGACACCTCAAGCGCTGGTGCCACCGCTGCGACGGCACCGGCCTGCGCCTGCGCTGGGGCCGCCGCCTCTTCAACTACCTCCGCCAGCTTCATCGGGCCGGCACCCGATGAGGACCACCACGCCCGCGCTCCTGCGCATGACCCAAGGACTCGCATCATGACCCGCTCGAATCTGCGTTACGCACTGGCCGCCGCCGCCCGTGGGTGGCACGTCTTCCCGCTCGCGCCCGGCGGCAAGGTGCCGCCCCGCGGCTTCACCTCTTGGCAGGGGCGCGCCACCACCGATCCCAGCATCATCCACAGCCTGTGGGCACACCGGCCGTACAACATCGGCATCGCCACCGGCCCGTCCCGCCTCCTGGTGGTCAACCTCGACCGTCCCAAGGAAGGCGAGAAGCCACCACCAGAGTGGGAACGGCCCGGCATCGCAGACGGCGCCGACGTGTTCGCCACCCTGTGCGCCGACGCCGCGCAACCACTACCGCTGGAAACCTTCCAGGTCCGCACCCGGCGCGGCAGCCTGCACCTGTACTACACCACGCCCGACGGCTCCGAGCTGGGCAACACCCAAGGCGCACGCGGCGGGCTCGGCTGGCTCATCGACACCCGCGCCACCGGCGGGTACGTGGTCGGCCCCGGCAGCCACGTCAACGCCGACGACGGCTGCGGCACCTACGACGTGATCCACGCCATACCCGCCGCCCCGCTACCCGCCTGGCTGGCCGACCGGCTCCGCCCCGCACCGCTCCCGGCACAGCAACCCGTGGTGGTGTCGCTGCCCTCCAACCGGCGAGGCAGCTACCTGCGCGCCGCCATCGCAGCCGAACTGGAACGCATCACCGGCTCACCACCACACGGCCACAACACCGCCTTCTACCGCGCGTCCGTCGCGCTCGGACAGCTCATCGCCGGTGGCGAGCTGGCCGAGGCCGACGTCACCGCCTGGCTCACCGACGCCGCACAGCAGGTTGGCCAGCCTCACCACGAAGCTGTCCGCACCATCGCCTCAGGGCTACGGGCAGGCGCCCGCCGTCCACGGACGGTGGCCGCATGACCAGCGAACGCTCTTCCCACCTGCGCCTGGTCTCCGGTGATGCGGTCCACGCACCCGGCGACCAGGGCCCGGCGGTCCCGTTCCGTACCTCGTGGACCGCTGACGAGCTCATGGCCACGACCTTCCCGGAGACCCGGTGGGCCGTGCCCGGCATCGTCGCCGAAGGGCTCAACCTGCTGGCCGGACCGCCCAAGGTCGGCAAGTCCCGGCTGTCGCTCGGCACGGCCATCGCCGTGGCGAGCGGCGGCAAGGCCCTAGAAGCCATCGAGGTGGAACCCGGACCGGTGCTCTACCTGGCCCTGGAAGACACCCCACGCCGTCTCCAGTCCCGCATGCGCAAGATCCTGCAAGACAATCCCGCGCCGCGAGACCTGACCCTGTCCACCTCATGCCCGACGCTGCCACAAGGCGGGGAAGACGCCATCGCTCGCTGGTTGGAACGTAACAACGGCGCTCGCATGGTCGTCATCGACGTGTTCGCCAAAGTGCGTGGCACCACCCCGCCCGGCCTGTCCGCCTACGACGCCGACTACACCGCCATGGGTCGCGCCAAGCGCCTGGCCGACACGTACGGCGTGGCCGTCGTCCTGGTCCATCACGTCCGCAAGATGGGCTCTGACGACTTCCTGGAGCAGGTCTCCGGCACCAACGGCCTGGCCGGCGCCGCCGACGCCACGCTCGTGCTCAAGCGCGCACGCGGCACCGCAGACGGCGTGCTCCACGTCACCGGCCGCGACGTCGAAGAAGCCGAGTACGCCATGGCCTTCCAGCCCGATGCCGGCGTCTGGCACCTACTCGACGGCCCGCCGGAAGACCACACCATGTCCGGCACCCGCGCGGCCATCATCCGCCACCTGCGCCAGCAGCCCAACAGCCCGCCCAAGGCCATCGCCGAAGCGGTCGGCGTCGCCTACGACAACGTCAAGAAGACCTGCCAGCGGATGGCTTCGGACAGCCAGCTCTGCGTGGACGCCGCCGGCCGCTACCGCCTACCGGGGACACCATCCCCCGAAAGTGTCCCCGCTGTCCCTGGAGTCCCCGGACCCGCATCGACCTGCACCAACGCGACCGATCAAGAGGGACACCTGCCGCTACCGGGTGTCCCCGCTGTCCCTGCCGATGAGGAGCACCACCAGGCATGACCACCTCAACGCCGGACAGCGTCCGGCTCGCCGACACCCAGCTCTACCGAGTCACCGACGCTATGCGCCTGCTCCGCATGAGCCGCACCGTCATCTACGACCAGATCCGCACCCGCCGCCTGCGCTCCGTCAAACAGGGCCGCGCCCGCCTGATCACCGCCGGTGCCATCCGCGACTACATCGCCCTCCTGGAGAAGGAAGCAGAGGAAGCAGCCTGATGACCAAGCGACGCAGCAGGGGAGATGGCGGCCTCCACTGGGACGACAAGCGCCAACGCTGGATCGCCACCGCCAGCCTCGGCTACACGCCCGCCGGAAAACGGATCGTCAAACGCGCCAGCGGCAAGACCAAGACGGAAGCCAAGGACAAGCTCAAGGAGATCATCAGGGACTACGAAGACGGCCTGACCATCGCACCGTCCGACTACACCGTGGCCAATGCCGTGACGTACTGGCTCGACCACGGGCTCAAGGGCCGCGACCCGAAAACCGTCCGGCTCTACACGGACTTCGCGCAGCTGCATATCCTCCCGGCGCTCGGGGCACGAAAGCTGCGCGAGCTGTCGGTGGAGGACATAGACAAGTGGCTAGCCCCGTTTTCCGCACTTGAGCGATCTTCAGCGGAGGTCTCGTGGATCGATGTCGAGGAGGTCCAGGAGGTGGAGTTGGAGGTCGGTGGGTCGCGGGATGGTCGGGGGTGATTGGCCGGTGCCCGGGATGAGCCGGATGCCGGCCAGTGCGTCGAGGATGAGCTTGCCGGTGGGAACGGCGGGTCGTCCGGCGTACCGGCCGTTGACCTTGGTTTTGTCGTGGGCGGCCAGGGCCTGGCGGACTTGGCGTTCGATCAGGCAGAAGATGAGCAGGGCCAGGCAGATGACGGTGATCAACGCGTTGATGCGGCGGTTGTTCTTCAG
>NZ_JADOGI010000160.1 GCF_015645445.1 Nonomuraea cypriaca
GGGGTGGGGGGCAGGGCGGCGATCGAGCCGACGGCTACGCCGGCCGTCATGAGGATCGCGAGTACCCGGGGCATTGCACGCATGTCCATGAGGGTAAAGGGGGAGTAATCCGGAAATGATATCCATCTGATTGATGGACTATGAATTCGTCCTTATTGACACTTCCTGTCGACAGCAGGACCGGCCACCTGGCACATCGTGTGCATCCCCCACCTTCACGCCCTTTGTCATCGGGTACGGTCCGGCGGGGGAGGTTCAGCCGGTCATCGTACGATCGTGATCGTCGCCTCCCGGGTGACGCCGCCTACCGTCGCGGAGATCGTCACGGTTCCTGGGCGGCGCGCGGTCAGCGTCCCCGTCGCCGGGTCGAAGACCGCCACATCGCCACCGCGCGCCGATCGGGCATCGCCGACGTGCAGGTCACGGCTGCCCGACCAGGTGACACCGATCGGGTAGGCCACGGGCACCTGCCTGGCGCCCTGAGTGATCGTGGCGCTTACCCGGGCGGACGCGCCGAGGGCGATCTGGGCGGGAGCCGTCACGGCGAGTTCGTCCACGTGCGGGCGGATCTGCGCGGCCAGCCACCGCGGCCCGCCCGCGAACGGGAACAACCTCGCCGCCATCCGCTCCGCCTTGCTGACCGGATCCACCGAGAGCATGCTCCATCCGGTGAAGCCGCCCTCGCCGGGCGCGGTCGACGGCGTCTTCGCGGAGTTGCCGTTGATCAGGTACGGCACGCCGTCCACGCGTGCGGCGCTGAAGGTGCCGACGTGGCCGCCGATGAACGCCGCGCCCTTGCCGGTGCGGTGCTGGAAGTCGCCGAGCCACTGCTCCACCAGGGCGGCCTCCTTACGGTCGGCGAGCTGGCTGAGCGCGCCGGGCGTCGGGTCACGCGGCGGATGGTGCTCGATGACGACGAGGGAGCCGATCCTGTCGTCCTCCTCCGCCTCGTCCAGCGCCGTACGCAGCCGCTCGATCTGGTCGAACCCACCGCCTCTGATCGTCCCGAGTGAGGTGTCGAGGGTGACGAATCGGGTGCCCTTGTGGTCGAAGGTCCGGTTGGTGTCGCCGAAGTGGGCGCGGAAGTTGGCGATGCTCGCGCCCATCACCTCGTGGTTGCCTGGCACGTAGTAGTAGGGCAGGCCGGCGCCGAGCTCCTCGTCGAGGATGCGCTTGGCGAGCTGGAAGTCCGCCTCCGACGCCTCGTCCACGAGGTCGCCCGCGATCACCAGGAAGTCAGGACGGGCCGCCTTGATCTCGCGCAGCGTCCGCCGGGCACCCGTCACCAGCGCCGAGTCCGGATCGCGGGCGACGAACTGCGCGTCTGACATGACGGCGAACCGCCAGTCGTCCCGGCCCGGCTGGGCAGAGACGAGCCGGTCGCGTACCTGGGCCGCGGGAGGCTGCTCGATCGATGGGGCCACCTGCGCGTACAGCTCGTCGATCAGCACGTCCGATGCGTACTGCCGGTCGGCCTTGATCTCGATCGCGTAGAACCGGTTGACCGTGACCGGCTGCGCCAGCCCCGTCGGCACCGGGAACTCGATGTCCTGCCAGCCGTTCCACGTGATGTACGGCCCGTAGACCGAGGTCGCCTTGCCGGTGGCGTCGATGACCTGGATCGCCGTCCACTCACCCTGTCCACGACCATAGACCGACAGGCCGAACGCACGGGTCTGACCGGGCAGGCCGAGCCGCTGCGGCGAGGTGGCGTACGCCGTACGCGTCGCGGTGGACCCGGTGAAGTCGTAGGCCAGCTTCAGCCCGCCCCCGCTGACGCCCTCGGCGGCGGGGGTCACCGTGGCGCTGCCCCGTGCCGAGCCCGCCGTCCACTGCGCGGCGTTGTCGAAATCGGCGAGGATTCGCTTCTCCACGCCCACGGTCACCGCCACGGTCGCGGTCAGATCGCCGATCTCGACGGTCACCAGGGCCGCACCCGACGGCTTCTTCGAGGCGACCGTGAAGCCGCCGGTGGCGTCGGGGGAGATGTCGAGCAGTGTGGTGTCGTACGACAGCGTGACGTCGCGCGGCTCGACCGGCGCGGAGTCGCCGTGCTCGTCGTAGCCCACGACGCCGAAGACGGCGCTGCCCGAGGCGTCGGCGATGTTGATCGACGGCTGCGTGGCCTCCAGCCGGGCTACCGGGCCGAGCACCTCCAGCTTGGTGCTGCCGCGCACCGACCTGGAGGAGGCGGTCACCGTCGCCGTGCCGGGCAGCTTGGCGCGGAAGACGCCGTCGTCGACGCCGCCGTGCGTGGCGCTCCAGCGAATGTCACGGGACGAGCCCGCCGGCCCGTACGTCTCGTCGTGGCCGGTGGCGGCGACGGTCCTGGTGAGACCGAGGAACACCCGGTCGGGACGCCCGCCGGGCACCGGCCCCATCCCGGGGGCGAGCGACGGGTCGATCGCCGGGCGCACCCACAGGCCGCGTAGTCGTCCGCTGCCCTCCTTCCCGTAGACCGCCAGGCCGTTGGGAACGAGCCGCTCGACACCGTCGTTCGGCTCGTTGGCGATCCGCACCTCGTCAGAGCCCGGAGTGCGCGTGACCATCGTGGCCGAGCCGCCACCGTCGATCTCCAGTCCCACGTTGGCGCCGAGTTCGACCAGCCGGTCGGCCATCTCCTTCAGGGTCGCGCCACGGCTGTTGATCGTACGGTTGCCGTCCACGGTCACCATGAACATCTTCTCGCCGTCCGCGCTGAAGCCGACGGCCATGCGAGCCGCGAGGGTGCTGTCGTTGACGCCCTGCGCCACGCCGTCCTTGACCAGAACGGTGTGACCGCCGATGGCGGTGACCAACTCGGCGTCCACGGAAGGCTTGACGCGGTAGGAGATCTCGACGGGGTCGCCGGCCGTGAGCCGCGCGAGCCGCGCCGCCGCCGCGTCCCTGCCGACCAGCACGGTCGCTCCTTCCGGGATGTCGCCCTCGCCCGCGCCCGCGGTGACCCGCTCCACCGTGCCGTCGGCCACCAGCACTTCGGTGACCTGCGCCACGCCCTGGACAGGACGGGTACGGGTGTAGGAGCCCCAGCGCGAGTCGTACGCACCGATGCCACCGGCGGGCAGGTCCACGGCGTTGAGCCGGGCCAGCGGCACCTGCTCCCCACCGGCCAGAGTGACGGTGCCCTCGAAGAGGACGTCCATGATGCGCCCGATGCCGGAGGAGTCGAAGGTGACGGCCCGGTCGAAGCCTCCGGAGGGCGACTTGACGATCTTGCCGTCCTGGATGCCGACGCCGTCCGGCGCGCTGGAGTTGTTGATGTCGAAGAAGTCGCCGTTGACGGCCGCGACCGCACCCGCCTTGCCGGCCATCTCGCTGATCCTGCCGGTCGCCGCGACCTCGCCGGTGTCCAGATAGCCGATCTTGTTGCCCTTGGTGAGGTCGATCGTGAGGGCGTCGGACCGCTGCCAGCCGCGGGGATCGAGGGTGTCGACCGAGTCGAGCACCATGCCGTCGGCCACCGGCCGGTCCGTCCGGTAGGTCTCGATGGGCCCGCCGGCGACGGCCGTACCTGCGTCGAACAGCGGGGTCGCCGCCGGGAGGTACGAGGATGCGAGCCGCGCCTGGCTTGCGGTCTCGGCTACCGGGTCAGGGGGTGCCGCGTCCGCCTGCGCGGGGATGCCGATGAGGGATACCACGGCTGCCGCGAGCAGGAGCACGGCGCGTCCCCGGAGCCGGTATGGGGGAACGTTCGTCAGGGGTAAATTCACACTGGAAATTCAAATGGCTCGAAACCACCGCAAGCCACCCGTGAGTGGTGAACGTGAGACGAACGAGATCGCGATCAGCTCGTTCCAGACGGCGCCAGTTCGCTTTCCAGGAGGCGCTCGGCATTCCCCAGCTCCGGCTTCGCATCCCTGAGCCGGACGAATCCGACGGCTCGCCGATCGTCGAGCGGCTCGATGATGAACCGGCATCGCCTGCGCCTGGAGGTGGCCGCGACGGCATACGCGTCAGAAGAGTTCGGTGGAGCGGCGTTTCACCAGGGTGCTGGAGACCAGGCGGGGGCCGCCGGGCAGGACCTGGCCGTCGATGGCGGCGACCAGGAGCTCCGCCGCCAGCTGGCCGAGATCGGACAGGTTGAGGTCCACCGTGCTCAGCGGGGGACGGGCGGACTCGGCCATGACGTCCCAGTTGTCCATCCCCACCACGCCGACCTCCTCCGGCACCCGGCGGCCGAGCTCCCTGAGCCCGTCGACCAGCCCCCTGGCGATCTGGTCCGACGCGCAGAAGACGCCGTCGAACTCCTGCTCGCCCCGGGTGAGCCGGACCGCGGCCTCCCGGCCCCACGCCTCGCTCCACTCGCCGAACATGGGCTCGGTCACCAGCGAGATCCCCTCGGCCTTCAGCGCGTCCTCGACGCCGAGCAGGCGGCGCCGCACCGCGGCGTGCCTGGGCGGCCCGGTCACGTGGGCGACGCGCCGCCGCCCGGTCTCGATCAGGTGCCGCACCGCCGTCGCGGCGCCCTCGCGATCGTCGTGCAGGACGGATACGTCCTCCGGGTCCTCGGACTGCACCAGGGTGTAGACCACCGGGATCGGCAGTTGGTCGCCGAGCGACGGGCGTAGGTCGCTGTTGCGCCCGGTCACGATGATGCCGTCCACGCGCCGGTTGAGCAGGCTGCGGATGTAGTGCTGCTCGCGGATGGGGTCGCCGCGGCTCTCGCACAGGAGCATCGCCATCTGGCCGGGACCGAGCACGTCCTCGGCCCCGGCCAGCAGCGGGATCGTGAACCTGCCGATGCTGTCGGTGGTGAGCACGCCGACCAGATAGGTGCGTTCCTCGCCGGCCGGCCGGCCGGGGATGAAGCCCAGCTCGCGAGCCGCGGACAGGACACGCTCGCGTGTCGCAGGCGCGAGCTGGCCGCGTCCGTTGAGCGCCTTGGAGACGGTGCCAGGCGAGACGCCGGCCCGCCGGGCGATGTCGGCCGTGGTCACCGTCTTCTTACGTCCGCGTGGCAACTCGGCGGCCCCTCTCCCTCACGTGCCGACTGGCATCCTAGCGTTCGGAAACATTTCCGCATTCCACGGAAACAGATCTGTCGATCGGGGGTTGACGATGGTGAACCCGCTGCCTATGGTACGGCAAAACGTTTCCTTGAATTTCCGCGCATGTGGCCGGAGCCCGTGCGAAGTAAGGAGTGGGTCATGGCCTACTGGAAGCGCCCGTGGCCGGCGCTGGCGGTGCTGCCGGCGGTATCGCTGCTGGTGGCGTGCGGCTCCGAGGCCGGCCAGACCGGATCGGGGTCGGCCCCGGACAGCGGCGCCCAGCTCACCATGTGGGTACGCAACACCGCCGGCGACCCCGCGAAGAAGCTCGTCGATCTCTACAACAAGACCCACCAGAACAAGATCAAGCTCACGGTCATCCCGAGCGAGGCGTTCCAGCAGAAGGTGGGAGCCGCCGCCGGCGCCAAGTCGCTGCCCGACCTCCTCGGCGCCGACGTGGTCTACTCTCCCAACTACGTCAAACAGGGCATTTATCAGGACATCACGGAGGCCGCCAACAGCCTGCCTTTCAAGGAGAGCCTCTCCCAGGCGCACCAGCAGGTCGCGACCAGGGACGGCAAGGTCTACGGGCTGCCGCTGCTGGTCGACTCCTCACTGATGATCTACAACAAGGACCTGTTCGCCCAGGCCGGACTCGACCCCGAGAAGCCGCCGACCGACTTCACCGGCATCTACGAAGCCGCCAAGGCCATCCGCGGCCTCGGCGGCAAGACCTACGGCTTCTACTTCCCCGGCAACTGCCCCGGCTGCCTGGCCTACACGCTGATGCCGGCCGCGGTCGCCGCGAAGACCCCGCCGCTGAGCCAGGACGGGACCCGCGCCCAGGTCGACAGCCCGGCCATCAAGGCGGCCGCCGATCTCTACCGGAAGCTGTACGCCGAGGGCATCGTCCCCTCGGCCGCCAAGACCGACGACGGCACGACCTGGACCACGGCCTTCAACGCCGGCCAGATCGGGATGCTCCCTGTCGGCACGTTCGACTTCCCCGACCTCGCCAAGACGGCGAAGTTCAAGTGGGGCGTGGCCCCCTTCACCGCACCCGACGGCAGCGCCACCGCCACCTTCGTGGGCGGCGACGTGATCGGCGTCTCGCGCGACTCCGAGCACCACCCGCAGGCGGTCGACTTCCTGAAGTGGTCACTCACCGACCAGCCGCAGCTCGAGGTGTGGGCCAAGAACAACAACCTGACTCCGCGCTTCGACCTGGCCAGCAACCAGTACACCGCGAAGGACCCGGCCAGGGTCACCGCGATCGAGGGGCTGCGCGACGGCTACACCCCGGCGACCCTCCCGTACGGCGAGATCTTCAACAACGCCAACGGGCCCTGGCTGGCCGGCCTGCGCGGCCACATCTTCAACGGCGACGCCACGGCGCTGACCAAGGCCCAGCAGACCATCCAGCAGACCATCGACGACGCCCAGTAGAGATCGAAGACGAAGGGAGGTCCACATGGCGGGCACGACGATCGCGAGGGCACCGGCCCCGGTCGAGCGGCCGGCTCGGACCCGGCCACACCGCCAGAGCACGCGGCGTTCCGGCGCGGGCGCGCTGTTCGTGGCGCCGCTCGCGGTCATCGTCGCGGTGATCTTCCTGGTGCCGCTCGGCGTCCTGGTCTTCATGTCCTTCCAGGACTGGCCGCTGCTCGGCGGGCCCGAGCCGAACGGCCTGGAGAACTACGCGGACATCGCCTCGAACGACCTGTTCCTCGGGTCGATCACGTTCACGCTCATCTACACCGCGATCACCACCATCGTGATCTTCGGGGTCTCCTTCATCCTGGTCGCGGTCTCCGCCTCGACCCGCCGGGGCGCCAGGTTCTACCGGACGGCGTTCTTCCTCCCGTACGTCGTCGGCACCGCCGCGGCGGCGCTGATCTGGTACGCCTCGGTCAACGACCAGAACGGCATCGCCAACGAGGTGCTGCGGGCCATCGGACTGACCGACGGGCCGTGGGGCTTCCTGAGCACGCCGGGCAAGGCGCTGTTCACGACGCTGACCCTGGTCGTCTGGAAGTTCATCGGCTTCCAGGTGCTGGTGCTGCTCGTCGGCCTGCAGTCCATCCCGGCCGCCCTGTACGAGGCCGCCCGCGTCGACGGCGCCTCCGCCTGGCAGCGGCTGTGGCACATCACCTTCCCGCTGCTGCGCCCGACGCTCGCGCTGCTGCTGATCATGTCCATCACCGGGTCGCTGCTGGCCTTCGACCAGTTCCTGGTGCTGACCAAGGGCGGGCCTGACAACAGCACCATCACGGTGATGTTCGCGGTCTACAACACGGCGTTCCAGAAGTTCGACCTGGGCAAGGCCGCCGCGCTGTCGGTGGTGTTGCTCCTCACCCTGGTGATACTCAACGCCGTGCAGTTCAGATTCCTGCGGCAGAAGGACAGCTGAGATGACCGCACGCCCGTTCCGGTTCCGGGCCGCCGTGTCCGGGACCACGTACCATCTGTTCAGCGGCGTCCTCGCGGCGATCTTCCTGTTGCCGCTCATCTGGGTGGCGCTCAACTCCGTCAAGTCGCCGGAGGAGGCCAACCAGCAGCCGCCCACCTGGTTCCCGCGCAGCCTCTCCCTCGACAGCTTCCGCGAGCTGGCCACCTACGGTGAGGGCATCGGCGTCTACCTGACCAACAGCCTCGTGCTGTGCCTGCTGGTGGTGGCGGGCAGCACGATCGTCTGCGTGCTGGCCGGGTACGGCTTCGCCCGCTTCGAGTTCCGTGGCAAGAAGCTGCTGTTCGGCGCGACGCTGCTGATCCTCATGGTGCCGTACGCGACGATCCTGCTGCCGCTGTACATCGTGCTCGGCTGGCTCCAGCTGACCGACACCGTCTTCGGGCTCTCCCTCGTCCTGATCATGTTCCAGCTGCCGTTCGGCGTCTTCCTGATGCGCAACAGCTTCGAGTCGATCCCGCGCGAGCTGGAGGAGGCCGCGCTCGTGGACGGATGCGGGAACACGCAGGCGCTCAGGCACATCTCGCTGCGCCTGGTGGCCCCGGGTGTCGTGACCGTCGCCCTGTTCTCGTTCATCGCGTCGTGGAACGAGTTCCTCGCCCCGCTGATCTTCCTCAACGACGGCGCCCAGTACACCCTGCCGGTCATGCTGGTCAGCCTGCAGTCCGGCGCGTACGGGGTGGTCGACTACGGCGCCCTGCAGGCCGGCGTGGTGCTGGCGGTCGGGCCCGTCCTCATCGTTTACCTGCTCCTCCAGCGCTACTACGTCGCCGGACTGATCAACGGCGCACTGCGCGGCTGACCCATGACTACGCGAATGACTACGCGAAGGACCTCTATGACCAACGGCAACCCGCACCAGCGCGAGCTCCCGCTCGGGGCCATCCGCCCACGGGGATGGCTGCGCGACCAGCTCCAGCTCCAGGCCGACGGGCAGACCGGCCGGCTGGAGGAGATCTGGCCCGACGTCGGCCCGGACAGCGCCTGGCTCGGTGGTGACGGCGAGTCCTGGGAGCGGGGGCCGTACTATCTCGACGGGCTGGTGCCGCTGGCGTACACGCTCGGCGCGGCGGAGCTGCAGGCCAAGGCGCAGAAGTGGATCGAGTCCATGTTGGGCGGCCAGCGGGCCGACGGGCAGTTCGGGCCCGCCCACGACCTGGACTGGTGGCCGCGCATGGTGGCGCTCAAGGTCCTCACCCAGTACGCCGACGCCACCGGCGACGAGCGCGTGCCCCCGTTCCTGCGCCGCTACTTCGAACACCAGCGCGCGGCGCTGCCGGACCGGCCGCTGAGCAGCTGGGGGCAGGCGCGCGGCGCCGACAACGTCCTGTCCATCATGTGGCTGTACGACCGCACCGGCGAGGACTGGCTGCTCGACCTGGCGCGGCTGATCCTGCGGCAGACGCACGACTGGGCGACCTTCCTGACCGAGCGGCTGCCCGCCGGGGTCACGCCGGAGTTCTCCCACCTCACCCACGGGCCGAACGTGGCGATGGGGCTGAAGAACCCGGCCGCGGCGTACCTGGTCGACGGGGACCCGGGGCACGCCGGCACGTTCGCCCGCATGTGGGACCACCTCGACGAGCTGCACGGGCAGGTCCACGGGGTGTTCTCCGGCGACGAGTGGCTCGGCGGCCGCGACCCGCACCACGGGGTCGAGACGTGCCAGGTGGTCGAGCTGATGTTCACCCTGGAGCAGCTGGCCAGGATCTTCGGCGACGGCCGCCACGGCGACCTGCTGGAGCAGGTCGCGTTCAACCTGCTGGCCGCGAGCAACGATCCGCGGATGCTGGCCCACCAGTACCACCAGCAGGCCAACCAGGTGCTCGTCTCGTTCGGGCAGCGCGACTGGAGCTTCAGCGGGCCCGACGCGAACGTCTTCGGCCACGAGCCGCACTTCGGCTGCTGCACGGCCAACCTGCACCAGGGCTGGCCCAAGCTCGTCCGGTCGCTGTGGATGCGGGCCGGCGAGGACGTGTTCAACGCGGTCGCGTACGCGCCGTGCCAGGTCGACGCGGGGCCGGCGCGGCTCGACGTGGTGACCGACTACCCGTTCGACGAGACCGTGCGGATCGAGGTGTCGGCGCCCGAGCCGGCCGAGTTCGCCGTCGGGCTGCGCATTCCCGCCTGGTGCGAGGCGGCCACGCTGGTCGTGGCGGGCGAGGACGTCGCGGTCGTGCCGGATGAGCGCGGCTACGTCACCGTACGGCGGGTCTGGCGGGACGGCGACGTGATCGAGCTGACGCTGCCGATGCGGCTGCGCACCGTGCCGAGGGATCGGGGGGCGATCGGGTTCCGGTTCGGCCCGCTGGTCATGGCGCACGGCGTGCCGGAGATCTGGCGTTCCGTACCCGGGCATCGGGGGCTCGCGGAGTGGGAGATCACCCCGCGGACCGCGTGGAACTTCGGCGCGTGGCTGGAGGATCCCGACGGCGTCGACTCCTGGCGGGTGGAACGCCGGCCCGTGTCCCCGGTCCCGTTCGCCGCCGACGCGGCGCCGCTGGTGATCCACGGCAAGGGCGCGATGATACGGGACTGGCGGCTCGTGAACGACTCCGCGGGCCTGGTGCCGGACAGCCCGGCGAGCACCGGCATGCCGGTGCTGCCGATGCCGCTGCTGCCGTACGGGTCGGCCCGCCTGAGGGTCGCAGAACTGCCCACGGTCAAGGTCGCCGGCGCGCACATGTGACTCAGTCGAAGGATTCGTGCACGCCTTCCGGGATGGCGTCGTCGAGCTCGATGAGCACCCGGTCGATCGTGCCGGTGAAGGGGAAGCCGCGCGGGTAGTCCCAGCTCACCGGTGACAGGGCGTCGCGGCCCAGCACCAGACCCTGCCAGCCGATCAGGTAGCGCGCGGTGGTGAGCGGCAGCTTCCCGCCGGTGGGGCGGCCGTCGACGGCCAGCGTGGCGATGCCCTGGCAGGGCCCGGTCCTGGTGAAGATCATCGACAGTACGCGGTCGCCGGGCGGCACGGGGCCCTCACCGCTCACGCGGTACCTGGTGCCCTGGTGGTTGTACTCGTAGTGGAGCCGGCCGCCGGCGACGTACAGGACGTGGCCGCCGTTCACGTCGCCCTGCGAGATCAGCACGCCTTCGTCGCCGTCGCCCAGCCGCACGTGGGCGTCGACGCGGTACGACCGGTCGTAGATCAGCGGGGCGACCCCGCCGGGGATGCGGCTCATCTCCGGGAAGAGCACGAAGCTCCGCCGCCGCCTGGGCGAGGCCGCGCTGTGGTACTTCGCGGCCCGCTCGGCGAAGTTGCGGTCGTCCAGCGGGAAGACGTCGTACCTGTCGGCCTCGGACCACCAGCGGCCGATCAGCTCGTGCAGCACGTCGGGGCGCTCGGCCGCCAGGTCGTGGCACTCGGAGAAGTCGTCGTCCAGGTGGTACAGCTCCCACCGGTCGTCGTCGTAGGAGGTGCCGCGCTCGTGGTAGGCCACGGCCTTCCAGCCCTCGTGCCAGATCGCGCGGTGCCCGTACATCTCGAAGTACTGGGTGGCGCGGCGGGTCGGCGCCTTGGCGTGGGCGAAGGTGTAGCGCATGGACGTGCCGTGCACGGGCAGTTGCGCGAGCCCCCGGTAGGTGGCCGGCATCTCGGTCCCGACGATGTCCAGGATCGTCGGCGTCACGTCGATCACGTGGTGGAACTGCGCCCGTACGCCGCTGCCGGCGATCTGCCTCGGCCAGTTGACGATGAGCGGGGCGCGCACTCCGCCCGCGTGGGTGTTCTGCTTGTACCTCTTGAGCGGCGTGTTGCCCGCCTGCGCCCAGCCCCATGGGTAGTTGCCGTGGCAGCGGGGGCCGCCGATCTCGTCGAGCCTGGCGTAGTTGTCGGCGTGGGAGACCACGTCGCCGTTCTCGTACGCGATCGAGTTGGTGTTGCCGAGCGCGCCGCCCTCCTGGCTGGCGCCGTTGTCCGACAGCAGCACGATCAGCGTGTCCTGCCTGGTGCCGATGCGTTCCAGGTGGGCCAGCAGCCTGGCGAGGTGGGCGTCGGTGTGCTCCAGCATCGCGGCGAACGACTCCTGCAGCCGCGCGGCTACCTCGCGCTCCTCGCCGCTGAGCTCGGCCCAGGGTCGTACGCCGTCGTTGCGGGGCGCCAGCGCGGTGCCCGGCGGGGTGATCCCGAGGTCGAGCTGCCTGGCGTGGCGGCGCTGCCTGATCACGTCCCAGCCCTCGTCGTAACGGCCTCGGTAGCGCCGCAGGTACTCCTCGGGCGCCTGGTGCGGCGCGTGCCCCGCGCCCAGGGCCAGGTAGAGGAGGTACGGCTTGCCCGGCCCCACCGACTTGTGGTCCGAGATGTAGGCGATGGCCCGGTCGACGAGGTCCTCGGTCAGGTGGTAGCCCTCTTCCGGCGTCTTCGGCGGCTCCGCCCGGTGGTTGTCCTGGACCAGCTCGGGATGGAACTGGTCGCTGATGCCCTCGAGGAAGCCGTAGTAGCGGTCGAAGCCCCGGCCCAGCGGCCACTGGTCGTAGGGGCCGATCGCGCTGGTCTGGTCCATCGGGGCCACGTGCCACTTGCCGAGCGCGTAGGTGTTGTAGCCGGTGTCGCGCAGCACCTCGGCGATCGTGGCCGCGCGGTGGGTGATGGCGCCGCGCTTGCCGGGGAAGCCGCTGTCGGCGTTGGACAGCAGCGACATGCCGACGGCGTGGTGGTTGCGGCCGGTGAGCAGCGAGGCGCGGGTGGGGGAGCACAGCGGCGTGACGTGGAAGTTGGTGTAGCGCAGCCCGTTCGCGGCCAGGCCGTCGATCGCGGGCGTGGCGATCTCGGAGCCGTAGCAGCCGAGGCTGCCGAACCCGACGTCGTCGAGGACGACGACGATCACGTCCGGTGCGCCCTCGCGTGGCCTGGGCGGCTGCGGCCACCAGGGTGTGGAGTCCTGGTAGGTACGCCCCACGTGTCCGGTCGTCATGCGTACACCCTTTCCTCGAGCTGGCGGAGCGTCAGGCCGCGGGTCTCGGGAGCCAGCAGGAACGTCACCACCACGTTCACCACCGCGAGACCCGAGATCACCAGGAAGGCCACCGCGCCGAGCGCGTCGAACATGCTCGGCAGCGCCAGCGTCCCCACCACGCTGCCCGTCTTGCCGACCATGTTGACGATGCCGACCGCGCGGCCGCGCACCACGGCAGGGAACAGTTCGGGCGCCCAGGAGTAGAACGCCAGCGAGGTGCCGCCGTTGATCACCGCGATCGTGACGGCGAAGGCCACCAGGACCAGCCACGAGGTGCCGAACCCGGCCCAGATGAGGAACGTGCACACCGCGGCGATCGCGGTGCCGGCGATCGCGATGAACCGGCGGCCGATCGACTCGATCACCCACATGCAGACGACGAGGCCCAGGATCACCGCCAGCGCCGTCGTGGACGCGGTGAACAGCAGCGACGTGAACGTGCTCGGCGTGACGATGCGGCTGATCAGGCTGGGCTGGTAGAGCAGGATGGCCGAGCCGTACAGGTTGTTGAATCCCCAGTACACGCACAGCATGACCATCATGATCGCCAGCGGCCGGCGGAACAGCGTCCGCAGCGGGGCCGGCTGCCCGGCGCCGGCTACGGACGTTCCCGCGTCGGGCGGGCTGTCGCCTGACGTGGCGTAACGCCAGGCCGCCAGCGCCTCCTCGTGGCGGCCATGGGCACGCAGCCAGTACGGCGACTCGGGCGTACGCCGGCGCAGGAACAGCAGCACCACCGCCGCGAGCGCCCCGGTGGCCAGCACCCATCGCCAGTGCTCCACGCCCACGGCGGTGAAGATCAGCAGCGTGGCCGCGATGGCGGTCAGCGCGCCCAGCATCCAGGCCACCCCGCCGAGCCCGGTGAACGTCCCGCGCCTCCTGGACGGGATGAACTCCGCGATCAGGGCGGCCGAGGCAGGCATGTCCGCGCCGATCGCGAAGCCGACGAAGAACCGCAGCGCGATGAGTTGCCACACGTCGTTGACGAGCAGGAACCCCAGCGAGGCCAGGACGAAGACGGCCATCGACGCGAAGAAGACCGGGCGGCGGCCGAAACGGTCGGTGAGCGGCCCGGTCAGCAGCGAGCCGAGGGCCATGCCGATGAACGCGGACGCGCCGACCAGGCCCAGAATGCCGGGATCCGGGGAGAGTTCGGGGACGATGCCGAGCAGGGCGCCGGACAGGACCAGCAGGTCGTAGCCGTCCACGTAGTAGCCGCCGATGGCGGTCAGCGCGATCCTGCGCTGACCTCTGGTCATCCGTCCCGCGTCGAATTCGACGGTCTCGCTCGTCATGCGGGCGAATCTATTCGGGACAGAACCATCCGTCTATTGCCATAGTGCGACTTAACACCATACGTTTTCCGAATGGACCTGCAGGTCAGCTGGCTGGCCACCTTCGTCGCGGTCGTGGACCACGGCTCATTCACCGCCGCGGGGCGCGCCCTGGGCCGCTCGCAGCCCCGGGTGAGCGCGCACGTCGCCGCCCTGGAGCGGGCGCTCGGGGGCACGCTGCTCACCCGTACCAGCAAGGAGGTCACGCTCACCGCGGCCGGTGCGAGGTTCCTGCCCAAGGCCAGGGCCGCGCTGGCGGAGATCCAGGCGGGCGCGGACGAGGTGCGTACGCTGCGTACCAAGCTCAAGGGGCACGTCACGGTCGGCGGCTACCCGGGGCTGAGCGCCGTGCTGCTGGCGCCGCTGATGCAGCAGTTCCGCCGGCTGCATCCCGGGGTCACGGTCGTGCTGCGCGAGGGCGACCCGCTGCAACTGGAGGAGGCCATCGCGCACGGCGAGATGGACATCGCCCTGCGTACATCGGACGTGCCGCAGGTGCACCACAACGTCCCCTCGGCCCACCTGTTCCACGAGAAGATCGTGCTGGTGGTCCCCAAGCGCCACCCCCTGGCCACCGCCTCGCCGGTGGACCTCGAGCTGCTCGCCGACGAGACCGTCATGGTGACCGGGGATCCCTACGGCGGCTGGGCCGACTACCGCGACCGGCTCGACTGCATCGGCGCCGACCCCGCCGAGATCATCGTGATCGCGCAGCCCACCACCATCTCGGCCCTGGTGGCGGCCGGGCTGGGGGTGGCGATCATGGGGGCGTTCGCCGCGCAGGTGGCGGTGTCAGGGGAGAAGGTGGTGACGCGGCCGCTCCCGGCGCCGCTGTGGCAACGGGAGATCCGCCTCTACCGTAAGGCGGGCCGCGTCTCCACCAAGCCGGTGGACGCCTTCGTCGACCTCCTCCACCAGCAGGCCCCGTCCCTGACCCCCCACACCGTGGCCTGGTAGGCCCTACCTGATCATTGTGCGTGGCCGCTCCAAGGCCGTTGTCATCAACCGCGTAGCAAGATCAAATTCGATGTACGGCCGCGCCCGCACCTGTCCAAGGCCGTAGCAAGATCAAATTCGACGTCACCCCGTACACTCAGGGGTATGAGTGCGCTGCATGAAGAGTACGACGACCTTCATCGCCTGGTCGATCGCCTGACACCGACCCAGGCACGCGCCTTGCGCGCCGTCGCACTTGAGTTGGTGCACGAACAACCGGAACATGCCACCGGGCAAGGCGGGCGACGACGGACACTCTCCTTCGCCGGCATCATCGCCGACGAAGCCGACAGCGCTCAGCGGTCAGAAGACATCCTCCGAGATCACTTCCGGCAGAGCTGATGCTGATCTGCGACACCGGCCCTCTCTACGCCGTACTCAACCGCAAAGACCAGGACCACGAGCGCTGTGTCGCTCTGCTCGAAGCACATCCCGGTCCACTCGTCGTTCCTGGTCCTGTGCTTACCGAGGTCTGCTGGCTTCTCGAATCCCGAGTCGGTCCAGATGCCGAGGTCCAGTTCCTTCGTTCTATTGTCGATGGCGAACTGGCACTCGAACCGCTGATGCTCGACGATGTCGCTCGAATGGCCGAGCTCGTCAGGACCTACTCCAACTTCCCTCTCGGTGCTGCCGACGCTTCCGTAATCGCCGTAGCTTGACGCCCGCGAAGTCGCCACCCTTGACCACAGGCACTTCCATGCCGTCAAGCCGAAGCACGTAACCGCCCTCAGCTTGCTTCCCTGAACAAACCACCCGCTAGTCTCTCCGCAAGGGGCCGGGCTCACGCGCTGCCGTGCTTGCGATGGCCTTCAAGCGCGGCCTGAGCCAAGGCCGGCCCATGCCGGCAGGCAAGGAAGAGTCAGGTGCAGCGCATGATCGCGCGGATATGGCGAGGATGGGCCTCGACGATGACAGCCGACGACTACCGGCACCACTACGAATCCGAGGTCGCCGAGCATCTCCAGCAGGTTGCCGGTTTCTGCGGTGCCCGTCTGCTACGTCGCCAGGACAGCGAAGAAGTGATGTTCACCTCGATCACGTTCTTCTCCAGCATGGACGACGTACACGCATTCGCCGGCAAGGACCCCGAGCAAGCCGTCGTCGAAGAAACAGCCCGCCGCGCTCTGACACGGTGGGACGAACGCGTCACTCACCACGAGGTGACGGCCGATCTCCAGGGGTGACAACGACGTCGGCGGTATCCCCGATCGCCAACCGCGCCGTTGGCCTCGCCCGCAGGTTTGAGACCGTGCGACTGCGGCGGAAGGTCGCGGTAGTCAAGGTCGAGCCGTTCCAGACGTAGGCGACTGGGATCAGGTGTGCCCCGTGACCGTCGCTCCCGGTGGCCAGCCACATTTGGAATCCGCTGCTCAGACGGTCAAGGGTGTCGGCTCGTCGCTGTGGGAGGTCACGTGCTGGCTGCAGGGTTGCTGAGGACATGGCTACTCCTTCATGAAGGCTCACATCCTGAAGACGAACGGGCGAGGGACAGATTCGACGCTGCCCATGAAAATGTGCGGTGCCGGGCTGGTCCTGCCCTCCGATGGGAGTAGCACGCGCCCTCTTTGCCTAGAGAAGGCAGGTGCCGCAGATCGGCATCAGCTCTGCCGGAAGTGATCTCGGAGGAGGTCTTCTGACCGCTGAGCGCTGTCGGCTTCGTCGGCGATGATGCCGGCGAAGGAGAGCGTCCGGGTGGCGTCCCGCCTTGCCCGGTGGCCTGTTCCGGTTGCTCGTGCACCATGTCGGGCAGGACCCGGACCGTCCTGAGTAGGTGCCCTACGGGATCGTGAGGGCCTTCGTGTTCACCCTGATCCTGACCGGGTGCGAGATGACCGTGCACCGTCATGCTTCTGGCCAGGCGACGAGTTGGAACCAGACGGCCTTGCCGGTGGGCGTGAGCGTCCAGCCCCAGTTGTGTGCGAGGTGCTGGACGATGGGGAGCCCCCGCCCTTTGGTGGCCGTCGTGACCATCGGCCCGGCGCTGGGAACGCCCGCGCAGGAATCGCGCACCTCCACGGTCAAGAGATGATCGTCTCTGATGACCGCGACGTGTATGGGCGCCTGCGCGGAGGAATGGACGAGGGCGTTCGTCGCGAGCTCGGAAACCAGGAGCTCGGCTGTTTCGGAAACCGTTTCCCCGGCTTTCCAGTCACCGGTCAAATCGCGGACGAAGCGGCGAACGGACGAAACGCATTCTCGGTCGGGAGGCATCCACCGCTCTCCCAGGATGGCGGGCGAGGGCGTTCGGGTTTGCTTCTGTACGGCGAGCGCCGCGTGCGCCTTGACGGCCGCCGCGAAAAGTCCGGTGCGGGTTTCGGATTCCATGTTCCCATGCTGTCGCCGTACGACTACCTTGAGTAATCGAATGGCTGCGAGACGTGAACTTTGAAGTTCGCGCCCGCGACATTGAACTCAGGGCGAGGGAGGGCAAGATGGCTGACTTCTATGCGCCTGCGGCGATCTGGGGAAGAGAGCTGCGGCACTACCGGAAAGCCGCCGGGCTGACGCAGGGGCAACTCTCCGAAAAGATCCACTACAGCGAACGATCCTCCCGCCCCGACGTTGCGCTGCGTCATCGATGAGGCCGTGCTCTACCGGCCGATCGGCACATCGGATTTGATGAGAGAGCAACTCCATCGGTTGCTGGATGCGGTAAGTCTGAGGTTGACCATTCAGGTCCTCCCGCACGGGCTGCATTCCGGGTTGATGGGCGGGTTCATGATCGCGATGCTGGAGGGCGGGGTTGACGTGCTCTACGCGGAGACCGCGGTGCGAGGCATCACGACGAGCGATCGCGACGACGTGTCAGCGGGTATAGAACGCTTTGAGGCCATTCGCACCGAGGCGTTGCCCCTGAACATGTCTCTTGGCGTTATCGAGAAAGCGATGGAGGAAAAATGGACCTGAGTCAGGCGCGGTGGCGGAAGTCGAGCTTCTCCGGCGACAACGGCGGAAACTGCGTGGAGGTCGCCGAACTCGAGAATGCACACGATGGGCCTGCTCACAAGGCCGGTGAGGCCAAGCTGATCGCCATGCGCGACTCCAAGGATCCCGACGGTCCCAAGCTGTTCTTCACCTACGCCGAGTGGGACGCGTTCCTCAAGGGCGTGAAGGCGAACGAGTTCGACCGCTGAAGCGGGCGGCCTCCGTCCGTGGATGAAGGCCGCCCGCCGGTTGGTGGACTCACTTGTCCTTGCAGTTGCCCTTGCCGGGCTTCGGGCATTCCGCGTCCGACGCGGCCTTGACCAGCCTGAACGTGGCCGTGCCGACAGCGGAGGTGTTTCCTGCCTTGTCGGTGGCCCGGTAGGTCACGGTGTGCGTGCCTGGCTGGGCGACCGTGAGCGGCTGCGCGTACACGGCGAACGGCTGGCCGTCGAGGGAGTACTCGACCTTGTCGACCCCCGATTCTGTGTCGTTCGCCGAGATCGTCGCCTTCGCGGAGCCCACGTAGTTCCAGGCCCAGTCCTGGTTGCCGGTGAACGCCACCGACACCTGCGGCGGGGTGGTGTCCTCTCCCTGGGGAGCGACCACGGTGAACGTCAGCGAGCCCGCCTCCGAGGCGTTCCCGGCCTTGTCGGTGGCCCGGTACCGCACGGTGTGCGCGCCGACCTGGTTGACCGACACCGGTGCCGAGTACGCCGTGAAGGCCCCGTTGTCCAGGGAGTACTCCACCGTGTCGACCCCGGACTCGGTGTCGTCCGCCGAGACGGTGACCGTGGCGGAGCCCACGTAGTTGCCGTCCTCGTCCTGGTCGCCCGCCACCTGCGCCGACACCTGCGGCGGCGTGGTGTCCGTACCGCCGCCGTCGGTGACCACCAGCTCGCCGACCATCTGGCCGTGGCCGGGAATCGCGCAGAAGAAGCGGTACTTCCCGGGGGTGAGGTTCACCTGCGCCTCGTGCCGGCCGCCGGTGCCGTCGATGGGGCTGGCGATGATGTTGACGGTGACGTCGTGGTTGTAGCCGGGGGTGGAGACGTCGAAGGTCAGTGTGTGGGTCATGAAGCTGGTGTTGCCGGTCGCCGTGCTGTTCTCGAAGACGATGGTGGCGGGACCGGCCGTCGCCGTGTCCGGCGTCGACTTGTAGGCGGTCATGCTGTCGTCGGCGGTCCAGGTGAGCACCTGGTCGGCCGACGACGTGGTCTGCGCCGCGCGGGGCTGCGCGGCGGCCTGGACCGACGTGAGGAAGAGCGCGGGAAGGCCCAGGCTCAACAGCACCACGGCCAGACCGGGCGCCGTGGCGGCGGCTTTGAGCGTCCTCCGTAAGCTACCGATCATGAGGGAGGGAAGGGATCTGACGTGCATGTATCGTTGCACCTCTCACAGTCTGCACGCGTGCCGGCGGGCGGCGCGCTCCGCCCACCTGGATGGGGTGCCGGGCGGGGAATGCTCCCCGCCCGGCACCGGACCTAGAGTTCGCGCACCCGGATGTTGCGGAAGTCGATCAGGTCGTTGTTGCTGTGGTTCTGCAACCCGACGAACCCGCTGATGAACTGGCGCAGATCCGTGGGCGGGTCGCCGGCGCGGGACGACGACTTACCCGGTGTGTTGTCGAACTCGTTGATCACCTTGCCGTTGCGGATGATCGTGTAGTGCTGCCCGGTAACCCGGACCTCGTAGTCGTTCCACGTGCCCTTCGGGGTGACCCCGGCCTTGTCCAGGCCGTTGGTCGCGAAGTTGTAGACCGAGCCGGTCTTCTGCGGCTCGCCCGTGTCACCGTCGTAGATCTGGATCTCCTGACCACAGAAGATCGCGACCCACGCGGGGGACGTACGCGCCGATCCGACCGTTCCGCAACTTCCGGCGGGACGTTGCTCCAGCGGCGTCCTCGGGTCGGGGAACCGGGTGAAGACTCCGCTGTTGGCGCGATGTCCTTCAGGCGCGACGTCACGGAACTGCAGCCTCAGGGAGAAGTCGGCGTACGCCTTCTTGGAGTACCACAGCATTCCGAGACCGCCGGACGCCCGGATCGTGCCGTCCTGCTGGAGCGTGAACTGCCCGGACGGAGCCTGGGACCAGTCCTGGAGGGACTCCGCGGTCCCGTCGAAGATGGTCTCGTATCCGTTCGTCTTGCCGATCTCGGACTGGGCACCCGCCTTCTTGAGCGCGGTCGCCTCGCCGTTGTCGATGACGCCGTCCTTGCGAGCCTGGTTCACCACGTCGTTGAGGTGGCTCACGAACTCGCCGTGGTTCTTCCAGTCACGCTCGTCGTCGATCAGGTCGTTCATCGTGCAACCGCCGCCGGCCGCGCGGTTGGCCACGCCGGTGTCGGCGTCGAGCAGCCGGACCGTCGGCCGGGCGTCGGGGGCGGGGCAGCCGACCTCGACGTCGATGGTGCCGGTGGCCACCTCACCGTTGGCGTACGTGACCTTCAGCGTCGCCTTGTACGTGCCGAAGTTCGCGTACGTGTGCGTCGGGCCGGCCTCCTTCGACGGCTTGCTGCCGTCGCCGAAGTTCCACTCCCACGACACGCCGCCGGCCTTCGTGCTGGAGAACGCCACCGTCTTGGGCGTGCTCTGCCGGACGGGACGCACCACGGCGTCGCTCGGGTCCGGCGTCGCGGGACCACCCTTGTAGGTGACGCGGACCAGCTTCTGGTTGGGGTGGAGGCTGAAGAAGCCGCCGGCGTAGTCCAGCATGTAGAGCGCGCCGTCAGGACCGAACTTGGCGTCCATCCAGGACTGGAGCTGGGTGCCGGCGTTACCGGGCTGGATGATGGCGCGCAGGTCCTCACCGAAGGCCGGCTGGCCCGCGTCGGGGACGGTCTTCGGGTCGACGGTCACGGTGACGCGGTTGTTGGCGTTGGACTGGTCGCCGATGAACCACTTGTTCTCCCAGTACGCCGGCCACGCGACACCGCTGCCGGTGTCGACCTCGGACCGGTGATAGGTCGGCCCCGACATGACCGCCTGACCGCCGCCCTTGAGGTAGGGCACGGTGAAGGTCTCGTCGCCCTGCTTGTACGTGGGCAGACCGCTACCGTCGTCCCGCTTCGGGTAGACCGGGCCGCCGCCCTGGGGCGAGTACCAGATCATGTTGGCCCGCGCCGGTGGGATGTCGACGAGGCCCGTGTTACGCGGTGAGGTGTTCTTCAGGTTGTCGCAGTCGTACCAGTCGGCCGGCTGCGTGGCGTCGTCGTTGCTGCGGTCACGGTAGGGCTGCTTGTTGCCCATGCAGTACGGCCAGCCCTGGTTGCCGGCGGAGGTGAGGATCGTCGCGGTCTCGTACTTCGCCGGGCCCCAGGTCTCGCTCGGGCCGCCGGCGTCCGGGCCGACCCATCCGGCCGTCAGCCAGTCGTTCTCGTGGTCCCAGGCGATCCGCGCGATGTTGCGGACACCCATCACCCAGATCTCCGGCCGGGTCTTGCCGCCTCCTTCCTCCTTGCCGGTGAACAGGTTGCCCTTGGGGATCGTGTAGGTGCCGTCGGGCTCCGGGTGGATACGGATGATCTTGCCGTTGAGGTCGTTGGTGTTGCCGGCGGTACGGCGGGCGTCCTGGAACGAGGTGCCCTTGTACTCCTGGGTCCAGTTGTTGCCGGAGTAACCGCCCGAGCCGCCGGAGGAGTTGCTGTCACCGGAGCCGATGTAGAGGTTGCCGTCCTCGTCGAACGCCATCGCTCCACCCGCGTGGCAGCAGCTGTGGATCTGGGTGTCCCAGTGCAGCAGGTCCTTGCGGGTGCTCTGGTCGATCGTCAGGTTCGCGGAGTCGTAGGTGAACCGGGAGACCGTGCGCTGGCCGATCCGCTTGTCCCTGTCGATCGACTCGTGCGGCATCCAGTAGACGTAGATCCAGCCGTTCTGCGCGAACTTGGGGTCGAGCGTGATGCCGACCAGGCCCTCCTCGTTCTTGACCAGCTCGTCGCCGCTGCCGCGGTTGCCCATGACGGGGAGCGTGGTCAGGAGCTTGACCTGCTTGGTCTTCGGGTCCCACTGGTGGATGGTGCCGCAGCCGAGGCCGACCTTGGGGTCGTTCCAGTCGGCGATCGGGCCGGTGGGGCAGGCCGCCTTGCCGATGTAGAACACCTTGCCGTCCGGTGCGATGGTCAGGCCGTGCGGCTCGCCGATCTGGTCGAGCTGTCCTTGCTTGTTCTGCGCGGTCAGCCGCTCGGTGACGTAGTTCGACGCGATGGTCGCCTGGCAGTCGCCGCGGACCAGACCGGTCGCCCACTGGATGGCGCCGCCGAGGTGGCTCTGGAACTGCGCGTCGCCGGCGTAGCTCGCCTTGGTGCCGCCCATGCCTGTGTAGAACGACCTGCCGCCGTCGTAGTCGCGGCACCAGGAGACCGGGTGGAACGAGCCGTTGCCGTTCAGGCCCGGGTCATAGGTCTCCTCCTCGACCTGCGCCACCGTGTGCACCTTGCCCAGCGGGCTGGGGGTCCAGTTCATCCACGTGTCGGTGCGCTTCATGGTCAGGGGCAGCCCCTTGTTCGCCGGGTGCCCGCGGTCGACGAGGTCGACGACGGCCTCCTGCGGCTGGCTCTCCGGGGGAGGCCCGGCGGTGGGCCCGAACAGCCGCACCTCGGCGAGCTGGATGAGCGGCTCACCGCTGTTGGCGGTGATGTTGAGCCGGTAGTACTGGTACGCCGTGGTGTTGTCGAACGTGAATTCCTTGGTCTGGAACCGCTGGGGGAAGCTCTCCCCGGTCCGCTTGTCCAGATCGGTCCAGTTCGTACCGTTCTGTGAGCCCTGCAGGGTCCAGTCCTTCGGGTCACGGCCGGGGAAGTCGTTGGCCGACGTCAACGCGTAGTGGGCGATCGCGACCGGCTTTTCGATCTTCAGCTGGACCCACCCGGTCGGCGTCCGGGTCAACCACTTGGTGTTGTTGTTCCCGTCGAACAAGTTGCCCTTGATCTCGTTCGGCGGGTTCTCCCCGCTCGCCGAGCTCTCCGTCACCTTCTCGGGGTTGGGGAGGCTGCCGGCGGGGCGGGTGCCGATCAGCTCGGTGAACCAGGCCGAGTCCGTCTGGGCCCGCGCGGCATCGTGGACTCCGACGAATCCGCCGCCGTTCCTGACGTACGCCTGGAAGGCGGCCAGCTGGCCGGCGTCCAGGTCCGCGCCCTTGGCGGACAGGAACACCACGCCGCGATAGCGCGCCAGGTTGGTGGTGGTGAAGACGGCCGGATCCTCCGACTCGTCGACGGAGAAGCGGTTCTTCTCGCCCAGTTTCTTGATCGCCGCCGTGGCCTGCTCGACCGGGTCGTCCTGCTCGTCGGCCGGACCGTGGAAGACGAGTACGTTGACGGAGTCCTTCGCAGGCGGCTTCGGGGCGGCCGCCTGGGCTTGTGCCGGTACGGCGGCCGGCGTCGCCAGCCCGAGCACCAGGACGGCGCTCGACATCGTGATCAGTACGCGGCGCCAGACGGGTGGTCGGGGCGGTAAGAGGGCTTTTCGGCCCATCGTTCGCTCCTTCGGGTTGAGAGTGATTCGGGACCGGTAGAGCTGAGGGTTCTGCCGCGGCCGGGGCCTGGGGCCGCGTCAGTGATGCGTGTCCATCGAGTGACCCGAGTGGTCACCGCCTGGCGGATTCGGGACGTTCCCATCCGCGTCGGTCACCATGAAGATCCCGGCCATCCCCATGTCGGAGTGCATCTGGACGTGGCAGTGGTACATCCACGCTCCCGCGCCGACGCGCTCGCCGGCGATCACCTGGAAGCCGAACGACTCGGCCGGGCCGGTGATCTTGGTGTCGATGATCCTGCTCTGGTCCTGCGGGTGTTCCAGCAGACCGGTACGGTTGTCGGCCCAGCGGTGCCCGTGGATGTGGAACGTGTGGTAGAGGTCGCCGTGCGTGATCACGATCCACTCCACCCGCTCACCGAGCTTCGCGACGAACTCGGGCGCCTCGTGAGCCGGGCGGTTGTTGATCGTCATGTCGCTGAAGACGACGGTGAACTGCTTGTCCGGTACGACATCGCCCTTGCGGCGGATCACCAGCGGCCCGTAGAGCCCCTGCCGGATGCCGATCGTGCCGTGATCGGTCCCCACGACGTGGTCGTGGTAGTGCCAGTAGCCCGCGCTGCCTGGCTCGATGCTGCCGCCGGGGCGCCGACCGGGGGCGTGGGTGCGCCAGGTGTAGGTACGCCGGGCGCCGGGCTCCACCACGCTGTTGTTCAGTCGCGTGCCGTCGCTGGCCGTGTCGTAGTCCACCCCGTGCACGTGCAGGCTGGCCGTCACGTTCAGGTTGTTGACCATCTCGATCTCGAGGGTGTCGCCCTCGACCATCTCGATGAGCGGGCCGGGGATCGTGGCCTTGCCGGGCTCCAGGCCGTAGCCCGTTTGGCCGTCCGGCATCTGCTCGGCGTAGAGGGTGATGCGGCGGACGTTGCCCTTGCCCGGTTTGTCCGCGGGCTTGTCAGCCAACGCCTCGGTCTGACTTGATACGACTAATGGTGAGAACGCGGCAACCGCCGCGGACTTGGTGAAGGCACGCCGGGAGAACAGGCTTTTCGCCATGCCTCTGCCTACCTCGGTCATGGTTCCCCAATCGGTGACGGCGCCCCACTTGCGTGAGGGCGAGGGTGTGGCTGCTTGGGATGCCGACATCGAGCCGGCGGTAGCCGGCTATCAGGTATTGATCGCCTCGACGGGGTTCGGGG
>NZ_JADOGI010000161.1 GCF_015645445.1 Nonomuraea cypriaca
CCCCTTCCCCTGACTCCCCGGCCCGCCGACGGCGGTGCGGGGAGTTCGCCGAAGGACAGCCGTTATCCCCGAGCGAGCTACCCGATCTGTCCACTCTGCGGTGACGTGCGGCACCGGTGCTCCCTTGTTGACTCGACACACCTGTCAACACAGCGGTCAGACCGGACGGTCTGGCCAGGCCGAGCGCCCTGAGCGAAGGGGCCGGTCACCTGGCGCCGTTGCGGCGGGGCGGCGGGGATGCCGGTAAGCGTCTCCCTGGAGGGCCGGTCACGCGCGTCGGTGGGGGGTGCCCACCGTGCTCCGCCGTAAAGAATGAAAAGACCACCACGGCGCGACCGCAAAGCACGAAGAAGACCACCACGGCGCTACCGCAAAGAATGAAGAAGACCTCAACCACCAAAGCAGGCCCGTAAAAGATGAAGAAGACGGTTAGTCGAAGATGAGTGCGGTGGCGCGGGCATAGCGGGTGCGGATGTCGGGGAGGGCGCGGCCGTCGTAGATTGCCGTGTCCTCGGACTCCCACGCTGGGGCGGTCAGAAGGGTGGCGGCCTGATGGGCGGCGCCGTTGGCGACGTATTCGGCGGGGGGCGGAACCGTGATCGGGACGCCGAAGATGGTCGGGGCGATGCGGCGGACCGCCTCCGAGCGGGCCGCGCCCCCGATCAGCAGCACCCGCCGCGGCCGCATGTCCATCGCGTCCAGGCCGTCGGCGAGGCCGCAGAGCATGCCCTCGATGGCCGCTCTGGCCAGGTGCGCGGGGGTGGCGGTGGCCAGGGTGAGACCGTGGATCGAGCCCGTCGCGGTCGGCCTGTTGGGGGTGCGCTCACCCTCGAGGTACGGCACCAACGTCAGCCCGTCCGCACCCGCCGGCGCCTGGAGCGCGAGGTCGCTCAACTGGTCGAGGCCGACCCCTGCGACGCGGGCCGCGGCGTCCATGACGCGGGCGGCGTTGAGCGTCGCCACCAACGGCAGGAACCGCCCCGTCGCGTCGGCGAACCCCGCCACCGCGCCCGTCGGATCGGCGCTCGGCGACTCCGTGACCGCGAAGACGGTGCCCGACGTGCCGAGCGACACCACGACGTCGCCGGACCTGGCACCCACGCCCAGCGCGGCGGCCATGTTGTCACCCGTGCCCGGCGCGACCAGCATCGGCCCGGGAGCGCCGGCCTCCTCCGCCGGCCCCAGCACCCGGGGCAGCAGCGGCACCCTGCCGAAGGAGGCCTTCAGCAGGTCGGCGCGGTAGGCCCCGGTCGACGGCGACCAGTAGCCGGTCCCGGAGGCGTCGCCACGGTCGGTGGTGAGGCGGTCGAGGGGCGGTGGCGGTGCGTCCTGCCAGGCGGCACGGTCGAAGGGCCCCGAGGCGAGCGCGCCCAGCAGCCGCCATGTGAGCCAGTCGTGCGGCAGGCACACCGCCGCCGTGCGGCGGGCGTTGTCCGGCTCGTGCTCGGCCAGCCACCGCAGCTTCGTCACGGTGAACGAGGCCACGGGCACCGAGCCCACCGCGTCGGCCCACGCCTTCGGCCCGCCCAGCTCCGCCGTCAGGTCGACGGCCGCCTGCGCGGAGCGGGTGTCGTTCCAGAGGAGGGCATCTCGTACGACATTTCCGGACTCGTCCAGGCAGACCATGCCGTGCTGCTGCCCGGCCACGCTGATGGCCGCCACGTCGTCCAGCCCGCCTGCCCCCTCGATGGCCTGCAGTAATGCCGTCCACCAGTGCGACGGGTGCACCTCGGTGCCCGCCGGGTGCGCCGCCCGCCCCTCGCGCACCAGCGCGCCCGTCTCCGCGTCACGAATGACGACCTTGCAACTCTGGGTCGATGAATCGACCCCGGCGACCAGGCTCACCCACGAACTCCTCACACGTGCTCCAGCACCGGCTGGCTGAGATGGGTGAAATGGTATCCGCGCGCGGCCGCCGCGTCGGGAGTCGGCCCCGATAATTTCGGCTTACTCGCGAAATATTCGGCAAGTGCGCATATTGGCGGCTGCCGAAACCCGCTCACAACCCCGAGGGATCGCGGCCCACGCTGATCTCCTCGGCGATCTTACGGATCTCGCTCACCTCGAGGCCGGGAGCCTTGGGCAGGTCGCGCAACAGCGCGTCCATCACCACGGGCACGGGCTGACCGGCGAACCGGCCCGCGATGCCGTGGACCGCCCTGAACAGCGCCTCTTCGGTGTCGTGCATCGGCCTCTCCTCATTCGGGTACGCGCAGACACGGTACGGCCTCCCCACGACAGTTCGCGCGCTCCCCCTCCAGCGTGTTCCCCCGCACCCGGCCCGAACCGGCCATCCTCCATTTAGTTGAACGCTCATATAATCGGGGGCGAGACTCTGCTGAGAGGGGACCACCATGCCGGTCCAGCGACTCAACCACGCGGTCCTCTACGTCCGTGACGTGGAGCGCAGCGTCGCCTTCTACCGGGACGCCCTCGGCTTCGAGACCGTCATGGGCATGCGCGGAGCCGCGTTCCTGCAGGCCCCGGGCTCGACGAACGACCACGACCTGGGCCTGTTCGAGATCGGCGCGCACGCGGCCCCCTCGCCCGCCGGCCGCACCTCGGTCGGCCTCTACCACCTGGCCTGGGAGGTCGACACCCTCGACGAGCTGGAGCGGGTCGCGGCCAAGCTGGGCGACCTCGGCGCGCTGGTCGGCTCGTCCGATCACGGCACGACGAAGGCGCTGTACGCCCGGGATCCCGACGGGCTGGAGTTCGAGGTGTCGTGGCTGGTGCCGGCCGCGCTGCTGACCGACGAGATCCTCGCCGCCCGCGCGAGCATCCGCCCTCTCGACCTGACCGCCGACAAGGAGAGGTACGGCGCCCAGACCCGTGGTGGTGTGGGCGTGTCGATCCCGGTCTGACGTACCGTAGAAGAAATCCGATTTCTTCTTCCGCGGAGAGCGGCCATGCCAAGCGATCCTGACCACGTGCTCGACGCCATCGACGGCGCCGTCGACGAGTGGGAGACGCTGAGCGCCGACGCGATGCGCTGGGCACCTCCCGAGACCAAGAGCCCCGACCTGGTGTCCGAGGTGACGCAGATCTTCGGTCCGCTGCTCAACGCGTTCACGCAGGCCCTGCGTCCTGTCAGCGACACCTTCGAGCGGGTGCTCGACGCGCTCGACCCGGACGACCGGCCCCTCGACCCGCCCGGCAGGGGCGACGCCTGAGCACCCGCCATTACATTTGAGTCCCATGACGGGACTGGGGACGCTGCTGCGCCACGTTCACGACCTGATGGAGGGCGGGATCGCGGAGCTCTACGCGGACCTGGGCCTGCCCGACTACCGCCCCCGCTTCTCCCCCGTCGTACGCGCGCTGGCCGCGCAGGGCCCGATGGCCATCCGCGACCTGGCCACGGCCATCGGCGTGACGCACTCGGCGGCCGGCCAGACAGTGGCGCAGATGCGCCGATGCGACCTGGTCACGTTGGAGAAGGGCGCCGACGCCCGCCACCGCATCGTGCGCCTCACCGGCAGGGCAAGCGCCGCGCTGCCACTGATCGAGGCCGAGTGGGCGGCGACGGAGCGGGCGGTGCGCGAGCTGGACGCGGAGCTTCCCGTGCCCCTGGCCGAGGTGCTGCGGGCCACGGTGGAGGCGCTGGAACGCCGCGATTTCCGCGCGCGGATCGGGGACGTGGCGGGTTAGACTCGTTCGCATGACCTGGCGACATTGATCCATAACCAGGGGCCGGCGCGGGGCGCGCGGGCCTCCGAGGCGACGAGCACTCGGAGTCCCTACTCGTCCCCCTGGAAGGCCTCATGCTCGTCGCTGCTCTCTACGTTTACGCGTTCCTCAGCGATTTCATCCTGATCTACCCGGTCTACACGCTGCTGTTCACCGACGCCGGGTTGTCCGTCGCGGAGACCTCGTCCCTGTTCGTCATCTGGTCGGTGACGGGCATGGTGCTGGAGGTCCCGTCCGGCGCCTGGGCAGACGCGGTGTCCAGACGCCTGCTCCTGTTCCTGGGCCCGCTGCTGGCCGGGCTCGGCTTCGGGTTGTGGATCCTGTTCCCGTCCTACTGGGCGTTCGCCGTCGGCTTCGTGCTGTGGGGCGCCCAGGGCGCGCTCGTCTCCGGCTCCTACGAGGCCCTCGCCTACGAGGAGCTCGAACGGCGCGGCCAGGAGAGCCGCTACGCCACCGTCATGGGCCGGGCCGACGCCGCCGCCCTCGTCGCCAACGCGGCGGCGATCGGCCTCGCCGTGCCCGTCTTCGCCGCCGGCGGCTACCTCGCCGTGGGCGCGGCCAGCGTCCTGGCCTGTGTGCTCGGAGCCCTCTGCGCCCTGGCGCTGCCCGAGCAGCGAACCGCCCCTGACGAGGCGGACGGGGGTTACCTCTCGATACTGAAGGCCGGCGTCGCGGAGGCCCGTACGGATCGCGGCGTGCTGTACGCGTTGCTGCTGGTCTCCTTCGTCACGGCGATCTGGGGTGCCTTGGAGGAGTATGTCCCGTACCTCGGAGCCGAGATGGGCCTGTCGGCGACCGCCATCCCGCTGGGAATCCTCGTGGTCTGGGTGGGCGCCACGGCCGGCGGCCTGCTGGCGGGAGCCGGCCGGCGACTGCCGCCGCGTGCCTTCGCCCTGACGATCGGGCTGGCGGCCCTCGCCATGGCGGCCGGGGCGATCAGCGGGCACCCGGCCGGGCTGGGGCTGATCGCGGTGGCGTTCGGGGCGTTCCAGCTGGCCGGCGTGGTGGCCGACGCGCGGCTCCAGGAGCGGATCGGCGGCGCGGCGCGGGCGACCGTGACCTCGGTGGCCGGCCTGGGGACGAACGTCATCACGCTGCTCGTCTACACGGCTTATGGGGCGGCCTCGCCGTACGTGGCGCACGGTGCGGCGTTCGCTCTCTTCGTGGTGCCGTACGTGCTCATTGCCCTGCTGATGATCCGCGAGAAGTCCTCTTTAAGGGGTTAAATCCATGTTTCAGGTCGAGACCGAAAAGGGGCCATAAGACCGAAATATGGTCAGATTGCCATCTACCGCGATCCGTACCAGCGGTTAATTTGACAGCACCCCCACCCGAGGAGTGCAGATGTGGAGTAAACGCTGTGCGCTCGCAGGCGCCACCATCCTGGCCGCCTGCCTGGCCACCCCCCTCAGCCCAGCCTTAGCTGAACCGGCCCCCCAGTCCGCCTCGCCAGCAGCTCCGCCGTCCGTGATCGTCGACGCGCTCGAACGCGACCTGGGCATCTCCGAGGCGGAGGCGATCACCCGCCTGGCCAACGAGGAGCGCGCGGCCGCCGTGCAGTCGAACCTGTCGAGCTCGCTGGGCGACTCGTTCGCCGGCGCCTGGCTGAACGCCGACGCCTCCAAGCTCACGGTCGCCACCACCGACCCCGCCGCCACCAAGACCATCGAGGCTCAGGGCGCGCAACCGGCCGTCGTCGGCCGTACGCTCGCCCAGCTCGACGCGGTCATGCAGCAGCTCGACCAGGCGCCGAAGAAGGCCAGGTCCGGGGCGTCGCTCTGGTACGTCGACGTGACGACCAACAGCGTCGCCGTCCAGGCGCCCACGGTGGAGGCCGCCCAGGCCCTCGTCGAGGCGGCGGGCGTGGACAAGAACGTGGTCAGCGTGTCGGCCACCGCCGAGCAGCCGACCACGTACATCAACATCATCGGCGGCGCCCCCTACTACATCGGCTCCAGCCGCTGCAGTGTCGGCTTCGCCATCACCCGGGGCAGCACTCCCGGCTTCGTCACGGCCGGGCACTGCGGCCGGGCCGGCTCCAGGACCACGAACCCCACGGGTACCTTCCAGGGCTCGTCCTTCCCCGGCAACGACTACGCCTGGGTCGCCGCCCCCAACAACACCGCGACGCCGTACGTACGCGGCTCCGGCGGCGCGAACGTGACCGTGCGCGGCTCCACCCAGGCTCCGGTCGGCTCGTCGATCTGCCGCTCCGGCTCGACCACCGGCTGGCACTGCGGCACCATCCAGCAGCACAACACCAGCGTCAGGTACTCGCAGGGCACCGTCTCCGGCGTGACCAGGACCAGCGTGTGCGCCGAGCCCGGCGACTCCGGCGGCTCGTTCATCTCGGGCAGCCAGGCCCAGGGTGTGACCTCCGGCGGTTCGGGCAACTGCAGTAGCGGCGGCACCACGTACTACCAGCCGGTTAACGAGATCTTGAGCGTTTACGGTCTCACACTCAGGACCGGCTGACCGAAAAGCCCGCGCAGCGTGCCTGCCGGTCCGGGTACGCTGCGCGGCCCTTCCATGCCACCCTGAGACTCTGTCGGCGGGCTTTCCGAAGCCCGCCTTCTTCGCGTTGCCGGCACGTCTCCCGACGCTTCACGCCAAGATTTTCCCCGAACGCCGATGAGTTCCGGCGGGCCGCCCGGTCAGCCTGTTGGGAAAGCATCTCGACGACGGAGGGAACTCGCGATGAAGCGACCCGTTCTAGGAAGCCTGCTGCTGTCCAGCACGGACCCCGAGCGCCTGCGCGCCTGGTACGCCGCCGCACTCGACCCGGAGGAGAACACCGACGTCAACGGCTACCGGGTGCTCAAGTTCGGTGAGTTCTACCTGTTCATCGACACGCGGGCGGACGTCGCGGACAAGAATCCGGAGCCCGGCCGGGTGATACTGAACTTCGACGTGCCCGACGCCCGCGCCGTCGTGGAACGCATGCGGAGCGCCGGCGTCTCGTGGCTGGCGGAGCTCGAGGACCGTGACGGCAGCCTGTTCGCCACCGCGATCGACCCGGACGGCAACTACGTACAGATCATCCAGCTCAGCGAGGCGCACCGCGCGGGCATGTGAGGGGAGAACGGTCATGTTCGGCCATACGAAGGCGTACAGCGGTTTCGCGGTGAACGACATCGCCGCGGCGAAGAGGTTCTACGGCCAGACCCTCGGACTGCGGGTCTCGGAGGAGCACGGGATGCTCACGCTGCACATCGAAGGCGGCACCGACGTCCTCGTCTACCCGAAGGACAATCACACGCCGGCCACGTTCACCGTGCTCAACTTCCCGGTGGACGACATCGACAAGGCCGTGACGGAGTTGTCGGCGCGGGGGGTGCGCTTCGAGCGCTACGAGGGTCTCCCGGTTGACGAGAAAGGCGTCTTCCGCGCCGAAGGACCGCCGATCGCCTGGTTCACCGATCCGGCGGGCAACGTCCTCTCGGTCCTGCAGGAGTGATCGGCGTGACAAAGGCGGCCGGGCGCCCGGCCGCCCTTCACGTGTCGCATTCCGGGACGGCCACGCCGCCGACGTCGACATAATGTCCGCTCACGTATCCGTACGCATCGCTAGCCGTGCGGACCTTGTACCATTGAGTGGTGTAGCCGCCGGATGGTTCGCGGTGCGATTTACCGTGGACGACCAGACAGGCGATCTCGAGTTTGTCGCCGTGCCGGAGATTTCCGATGTCGGCGCTCTGGACATCGGGCAGCAGCCGGATATTCGACGTCACCCATTCGCTGTGCGACATGTACGTCTTCACGGTGCCCTCGATGAAACCGCCCGCCGGCGGGGTCACCACCGACGTGCCGAACGGCGACACGACCGGCCGGTCCGGCGAGGAGTCGGGGTCTTCCGAGGTGGCGGACACCCAGGCGCCGAGGGCCGCCGCGACGATCGTGGCACTTGCCCCGATCCAGGCCGCGATCACTGCGGAATCGCGCTTCTTGTTCCTCGTGTCCGCCGATTCAACCGGCCTCGAGGCGTTGTGGGAATCAGGCATAAGCCCTCTCTCGCCGCCCGCTGTGCTGCATAACGCAGGCTACACCGCGCCATCAACACCTCGGCGGCGATTTCTCGCGCATTTCCCGCACGTGACGCGGGCATTCACCGCCACAAACCCGATTCCGTTTTATAAGCGTTTTTCATCATTTAAGAAAGTGTGGTCTGCCGTTCGCCGGTATAGCCGACGCACCGATACCACTCGTTCGACAGCATCTGGGCGCGGGCCTGCTCAGGCAGGCCCGTCAGCAGGGTCATCGAAGCGCCGCGCTCGAGCTCGGACTCGTGCGCGTGCATCCCGTAGGCGCCGTACGCGTCATAGGTGAGGACGACGTCCGGCCTGAACTCCCGGATATGCTCGACCAGCCGCCCCACCGCCTCGCCGAGCGGCACGTCCAGGAAGCGCAGGCGGCCGGGCGCGGACTCGGGCTTGCGCGCGTCGGCGTACTCCAGCAGCCTCGGCTTGCCCGCGCCGAGGATGTCGAGCGAGCGCTCCAGCTCGCCGGCCCGCCGCGTCCCCGCTGCCCAGGTGCACGTGACGACCGCGGTCCTGGCCCCTCGTCGTCGTATGCACCGTACGTCGTGACCGGCGGCGAGCAGCTCGGGCACCAGCCGCCCGCCGATATAACCGGTCACTCCCGTGACCAGGCACAACGCCATGACCTCGGACCTTCCCCAGCACACGCGCGTCATGCCCCGGAGGCGTGCGGGTCCGGGGCGTGGGGATCTGTGAGGACATGGCCGAGGGGCACGGCATGGCCTTCCACGCCCGGCACGCAAGATGCGGCTGCTCGCGCACTCCCCCGCCGGCCACCGCGAGACCGGCCGCCTGGTCGCCGAGGCCGGCACCCGCGGGTACGGATCACAGACCGGCGAGCATCGCGAACGGGTCGGTCGCGCCGCCGTTGTCCACCGCCGCGATCCTGCGGCGCAGGGTGAACGCCGCACCGGGCTCGATGGTCACCTGGCGCTGGCTCATCACCCAGATGCCGCAGGCGTAGGCGGTGAAGCCAGGCTCGTCGTACAGCAGCGCGTACGTCTGCCCGTCCGATCCGGTCATACCGATCCACGGCGCGGCCGGGGTGAAGTCGGCCGGGGTCGAGGCTGTCACGACACCGGCGCCGGGTACGCCGCTGCGCTGACCCGCCCCGTCGTGGTCGATCACGTCGCCGATCCACAACGTGCGAGCCGCCGTACCCTGGTTGGTGAAGACGCTCTCCGCGGTGACCCAGGACTCTCCCGCACGGACGCTGTACGTCGTGACCACCTGCACCTCCGGTGCGGCGGTGCACAGTCCGGTGGCCCGGGCCACGGCCTCCGGGCCGGTGGCGGAAACGACCTGCATCGTGTCGGCCCGCACGGTCAGCTGCTGCCAGGCGTTGCCGCCGCGCGGCTGTGTGAGGGACGCGTAGGGCAGATTCAGCCAGTCGATCTGGTCCAGGTGACCGACGGCCGCCACGTCCATCGGCTTGCCCACGGTCACGCCGGGCAGTTGGGAGTCCTGCGTGCCGGCCGAGACGGTGAGGGCGACCATCTCGTTGGACAGGACGACGTCGGTGAGCGCCGCCTGGGACTGCGGTCCCGGCACGGAACGGCCGGTGCCGGCCCGTACCGCCGCCCGCGCGAGCTCCGGCTCCACCCGAGTCTGCCTGCCCTGCGTGACCCTGGCCGTGACGGTGATCGGCTCGTACCCGACGCCGTTGACCTCGATCTTGTAGTCGCCGGGGGGCGCGAAGGCGAGGAACTCGCCGGTCGCGTCGCTGGTGCTGTTCGCGATCCGTAGACCGGTGTCCGCCGCGGTCACGGTCACCTGCACGTTGGGGAGTGGGGTGCCGGTGGCCTTGTCCGTGAGGCGGCCCGACAACCCGTCGCCCTCGTCGATCCGGCGGGCGCCCGGTTCGCCGTCTCTCACCTCGAAGGCGGCGATGGTGTACGCCGGGGAGGCCGGGTCTGAGCCGGCCATGACGATCCGCAGGTCACTGCGCCACCGCTCGGGGGTGACGTCGCAGATGACGTATCCCCGGTAGGTGCCGTTGTAGAACTTGACGTGCGGGTTGGCCGCCAAGCCCGCCCGCACGTCCGCGTCCCAGCCGGCACCGGAGGAGATCGACGTGCCGACGAACTCGGTGGCGACGGTCTCCGAGTTGGGGTCGTCGAAGTCGGTCTTGAGATCGTTGACCCAGTGCGTGTGCCAGTCGCCGCTGAGCACCACGGGGTTGGACGGCCTGCGTTCGGCGAGGAAGTCGAGGATGCGGGACCGGGCGGCAGGGTAACCGTCCCACTGGTCCAGATTGACCACCTTGTCAGGGCCGAGGTCGTAGTCGAACTGCGCCATGATGGTCTGCTGTGCGATGACGTTCCAGCGGGCCTTGGACCGGCCCAGGCCGGAGAGCAGCCACTGCTCCTGCTCCGGCCCGGTCAGCGTGCGGGCCTGGTCCGCTGTCTCCGCGCACGGGACCTTGCGGCCGTCGCCGCACGACTGGTCGCTGCGGTACTGCCGGGTGTCCAGGATGCTGAACTCGGCCAGCCTGCCGAAGTCGAACCGCCGGTACATGAGGGCGTCCGGGCCTTCTGGCTGCTGGGCGGGGCGCATCGGCAGGTGCTCGTAGTAGGCCTGGTAGCCGTTCGCGCGCCGCTCCAGGAAGGGCCTGCCGTCCCCGGCGCCGCCCTGGATGTCGCTCGCGTAGTTGTTCTGGACCTCGTGGTCGTCCCAGGTCAGGAAGAAGGGGAAGCGGGCGTGCACGGCGCGCATGTGCGGTGAGGTCTTGTAGAGCGCGTGCAGCCGGCGGAACTCGGTCAGGCTGCCGTTGGAGGTCTCGTAGATGTAGTCGCCGAGGTGCAGCACGAAGTCGACGTCCTGCTCGGCCAGGTCGCGGTAGGCGGGGTAGGGCCCGCCGGCCCACGACTGGCAGGAGACGAAGGCGAACCGCATGTGGTCGGCTTTCGCCCCGGGCGGCGGCATCGTGCGGGTCCGGCCGGTACGGCTGTACGTGTCACCGGCCTTGAACCGGTACCAGTACCACCGGTCGGGTGCCAGGTCGTCCACGACCACGTGCACGGTATGCACGGATTCGGGCACCGCAGTCACCGAACCGCGCCCCACCACGTGCTGGAAGGCGTCGTCGCGGGCCACCTCCCAGGAGACCTCGACCGGTTCGGCCGGCATGCCGCCGGTCTCGGCGTTCAGCGGATCGGCGACGAGACGGGTCCACAGGACGACACTATGGTGATCGGGATCGCCGGAGGCGACCCCGAGGGTGAACGGGGCCGCGTCCACACCTTCGGCGTTCGCGGCCATGGGCTGGGCGATCCGCCCGGCCGCCAGGACACCGAGGGTGCCGCCTGCCAGAGCGAGGAAACCCCGGCGGTGCAGGGTGCTTTGTTGCTTCACGCGGAAGAGCTTGAGTCATCCTCGCACCGCTACGGTTTCACCACGATGAATGATCAAAATACGGGACAAGTCGGTTGATCAACGACATATCAACTCGGCGCCCGCGCCACGGTGGACGAGGAGCACCCGCTCGACCCGCAGAGCCCGCAGCCCTTCAAGATCCTCGGCGAACGGCAGGCCCTGGCTGTTCGGCCGGAACCCCACGTCGCCGAGCCTGCTCGATGAGCTGACCTCTGGCTCCTACGTTGAGGCCTCCGCCTGACCAGAGCGGGTTGCGATACAAGGGGTCGGGGCGGTCATCGGCGCGGTCCGCCATTGGCGAAGGTGAGGGCCGCGGCGCCGAGCATCAGGGCGGCGGCCACGTACGGCAACTGGGCGGCACCCCACCAGTTGAGCCCGAGCGCGCCCACCGCACCCGACAGCGAAACCGCCAGGTAGAGCGCCGACTGATAGAGCGAGGTGACCAGGGCGGCCCCGGGACCGGCGAGCGTGATGACGAGGTGCTGCTGCGGCGTGGTGACGGAGAACGAGAGGAACCCGACGATCACGATGGTCACGATGGCCGCCACCAGCCTGTCACGGCCCAGCGGGGTGAGGGCGAAGGCCGCGGCCAGGATGAGCGTCACGGCCACGATGACCCGGCGGGGGCCGTAGCGGTCGGCGAGATGACCGGCGGTGAGGTTGCCCGCCGTACCTGACAGACCGTAGACCAGCAACAGGATGGCCAGCAGCGAACTGCCGGAGGCGACGGGCGCGAAGATCTCGCTGACATAGGTGTACGGGATGTAGATGCCGGTGAAGGCCACGACCGTCGTGACCAGCACGGCGATGATCCGCCGGTCGCGCAGCGGGGCGAGGAAGGCGCGCATGCCGCCGTCGCGGTTGCCGTGCACGGCGGGCAGACGCAGCGCGATGGAGGGGGCGGCGAGCAGGGCGAGCGCGGTGACCAGCCACATCGTGGCGCGCCAGTCGAGCAGCCCGCCGATCAGCGTGCCCAGCGGGGCGCCGAGCACCAGCGAGGACGTCACCCCGAGCATCACGATCGCGATGGCCCGGCCGCGCTCGCGCTCGCCCGCGAGCCTGGCCGCAGTCGCGCTGGCCGTCGCCGTGAACAGGGCGGCCCCGGCGGCGGCGATCGCGCGGGAGCCCAGGACCAGGCCGTATCCGGACGCGAGCGCCGTGACCGCGTTGCCGACGGCGAACACCGCGAGCGCCGTCACGAGCACGGCGCGCCGGGACCATGAGGCGGTCAGGACGGCGAGCACCGGGGCGAGAACGGCGTACGCGATCGAGAAGACGGTCACGAGCTGCCCGGCTGATGCCACACTGACGTGCAGTGACGTGGCGATGGACGGCAGCAGCCCGGCGACGACGAAGCCGTCGGTGCCGACCGCGAACGCGCCGAAGGCGAGGACGACGGCGTGCGACCGCCAGGGGGCGAGCGTTTGTGCGTGTTCAACCGTGGCCATGACATCTCTTCCGACAGACATCGTTTGTTACGACGGACATCGTAGCTTATGTCCGATAGGTATCGTAGAAGAGGATGGCGATCGGAAGGATGGGTGGCGATGGAGACGTGGATGGCGCAGCCGGATCTCGACGAGATCGACGTGGCGACGATCCTGCAGGCCCTGGCGGACCCCACGCGGCTGCGGATCGTCCGACTGCTCGACCAGGTGGAGGAGGCGACCTGTACGGCGCTGGACCTGCCGGTGAAGGTGTCGACGGTGTCACATCACGTCAACATCCTGCGCCACAGTGGCGTGGTGTCCACGCGCATCGAGGGGACGTCCCGGCCCAGCCGCCTGCGCCGGGACGACTTGGAGCGTCGCTTCCCCGGGCTGCTGTCCTCCATCCTCACCGCCAAGCCCCCGCGCGATTCCGAGGAGCCCACAGCTCTTTCGAAGCCAGGATGACCAGGCGGTAGCCCCTTCGGTACCGGCCACCGGCCGGCTCGCGATCACCCTCTGGACTGTGCGGGTCGACAAGCCATACTGGGCAGCAGATCGCCCTCCCCCACGCCTCCCGGAAGGTGACAGTCAGGATGCGAAGCGAGACAGAAAAGACCGGTGCCGAACCCGGCGACCGGGCATCGGCCTCATCACTCCTCGACGAGGCGCTCGCCTACGTCTATCCGGCCGCGCTGCGCGCCGTGGCCACCGTCGGCGTCGCCGACCACCTCGCCGACGGCCCTCTCACGGTGACCGCGCTGGCCTCGCGGGCCGGCGTCGAGGAGGACAGCCTGCGCCGGGTCCTGCGCGTGCTGGCCACGCGCGGTGTCTTCGAAGAGCTCGGCGACGATCGCTTCGGACTCACCACGGTCGGGCAGGCGCTGCGCTCGGACGTCCCCATATCGGCGCGGCAGGCCATCATCATGATCACCGACCGCACCCTGTGGCAGCCGGCCGGCGAGATCGAGCGAAGCCTGCGTACCGGCGGCTCGATCTTCGAGGACCTCTTCGGCATGTCGTTCTTCGCCTACATCGCCAAGAACCAGGACACCGCGGCCGTCTTCCACCACGGGATGGCCGCCTTCTCCGACCAGGAGAACGAGCCCATCGCCGCCGCCTGCGACTTCCCCGAGCGGGCGGTCGTGGTAGACGTCGGCGGCGGACACGGCGGATTCCTGCTGGAGGTCCTGCGCCGGCGACCTGACCTGCACGGCGTGCTGTTCGACGAGCCGCACGTGGTGGCAGGACACCGGCTCGACACCGACGATGTCAAAGACCGCCGTGAGGTGGTCTCCGGTGACTTCTTCACCGAAGTCCCGGCCGGGGACGTCCACGTGATCAAACGCGTCCTGCATGACTGGGACGACGATCGCTGCGTGACCATCCTGCGCACCTGCCGCCAGGCGATGAAGGAGACAGGCCGGATCCTGGTCATCGACGCGGTCATCCCGCCCGGCGGCGAACCCCATCAGGCCAAGACCCTGGACCTACTGCTCATGGCCGCCTTCCCCGGACGCGAACGCACCGAAGCCGAGTTCGCCCGCCTGTTCGCCACGGCGGGCCTGCGGCTGTCGCGGATCGTCCCCACAGGCACCGTGCTGTCCGTCATCGAGGCCACAGCGGCCGAGACCCCGTAAACGAGATCGCTCACGTTTCCACGTGCCCGCCTGGATTCCGTGCAATGACGGCGGCCCCGGGCGATTGGCCGCGCGCGAGAACGGCCTCTTCGAACTCGGGTTCTTGATGCGCTGGGTGGCTCCCATGATCGGATCGACGCCGCCGACTCTCCCGGCAGTGGTCCGTCGGGGAGCCCGCCGCGTACCTGCGTGGTGAGCTTTTCGGCAGCGCGTCGAGGCACTGGCGCGGCGATGGTGTCTTGGAACTCGGCGCACCACTCGCCGATACGGTCGTCCGGGTTCCGGTGGGCCGGGGGAACGAATTCAGAGGTGGATCACCAGGCCATGGCGCCGTGACGGTCACGGAAGGTCCCGGTCGGTCCGTCCGCCCCGATGGTGGCGAGTTCGACGATCGCGTCGGTCCCCTCGGTCACTGTCTGCGGGCCGCTGTGCCCGTTGAAGTCGGTCGCGGTATAGCCGGGGTCGGCCGCGTTCACTTTCACGTCCGTCAGGGCCTTCGCGTACTGCGTCGTCAGCATGGTCACGGCAGCCTTCGACGACGTGTAAAGCGGCGTGACGACCGTCGACTCGACGCGCTCGGCGTCATGGGTCACGGCGAACGACCCCATGCCGCTCGACACGTTGACGATGACCGGGTTCGCGGACTTGCGCAGTAGGGGCAGGAATGCGTGCGTCACCCGTACGATCCCTATGACATTGACCTCGAACACCGCGCCGGCGTCAGCGGCCGTGATCTGGTCGGCGGGGTTGTGTGTCCCGAGGACACCCGCGTTGTTGATGAGAACGTCGACGAACCCCTCGTGAGCCCCGATGTCGGCCGCTGCCGCAGCCACCGACGCGTCGTCGGTCACGTCTATCTGGACGAAACGGGCACCGAGTGCGTCGGCGGCTGCCTGCCCGCGCTCAGGATCGCGAGCGCCGATGAGGACGGTGTGACCGGCCTCGATCAATCGGCGGGCGGTCTCGTACCCGAGGGATTTGTTGGCTCCTGTGATGAACGTCGTGGTCATGTGTCAACTCTCGGCCAGCGACGAGAGGGCAACCAGTGCCCTCTGCCACCGTGGGACAGCCAGTACCAGGCAGAACGGCAATCCAGCGGACACAATGGTCGAGTGGACGAGACCCTTGGAACGGCATTGCGCCGCTGGCGCGACCGGCTTTCCCCCCTCGACGTCGGGCGGACCGTGCGGCCCGGCCGACGTGCGGCGGGGTTGCGACGCGAGGAACTGGCCGAGCTCGCAGGGCTGTCGGTCGACTATGTGGTACGGCTGGAGCAGGGCCGCGCCACGAGCCCTTCGGCGCAGGTCGTCGCGAGCCTGGCCAGGGCACTGCAACTGGAACCCATGGAGCGCGATCACGCCTACCGGCTGGCCGGCCTCCTCCCGCCACAGGAGGGGACGATCTCTACACATGTTCCAGCGGGGGTCCAACGGGTGCTGGCTCGCCTCGGGGAGTTCCCTGTGGGTGTGTTCAGTGCCGACTGGACCTTGCTGTCCTGGACTCCCGCGTGGGCAGTGCTGCTGGGCGACCCCGGCGCGCGGACGCACGCCGAGCGGAACCTGGTGCGGGCGGTCTTCGCCACAGGTCCCAGAGGGCTCGCGGCCTGGCCCGTACTCAACGAAGGCGACGTCGTGAACCGCGCCCTCGTCGCCGATCTGCGCACAGCTCTCGTCGACTACCCCCGTGACCGTGGACTGATCGACCTTGTCGCGGAACTGCGCTCCACCAGCACGGAGTTCACCCGGTTGTGGGACGAGGGCGCGGTCGGCCGGCACGTCTCGACTCGCAAGATCATCGTGCATCCCCAGGTCGGCGAGGTGACGTGCGACTGCGACGTGCTCACCGTCCCGGGCTGCGACGTCCGGCTCGTCGTCTACACGGTGGCCGCGGGTTCCGCCGACGCGGAAAAGCTGGAGTTCCTGCGCGTCACGAACGGGGTCTCCGCCAACGGCCCCTCACCTCCGACGCCCGGTCCGTTCTCCACGCCATAACGATTTAAGCTGGTCAACGGCCCCCGCCACGCTTCATCACCCCGACCGCCGGCCCCCACCAGGCGGCTCAACTGGGCGACCCGGCCGGCTCAACAGGCGCGCTCTGGCGCCGAGGACTGTGCGCGATAGTCTCGCGCAGCTGCTGCTCCTCGTCCGCGCCCGCGCGACGCAGCCCCGCCCGCCAGGCTGACTCGGCGGCCTCGCCCTGGGCGGCGCCGATGACGAATATCAAGACCGTGGCCGCGGCCTGGTCGGCGTCCTGACCGACGAAGCCGGCGTCTTCGTAGACGGCCAGGCAGCGCTCGTCGTAGCGAGCCTTGCAGGGGCCGTAGATGAGATGCGTGCTCATGGCTGGTATCAGCCAGAAGTGCCGGACGGTCATCGCGTGGGCGCCACGGGCGAGCGTCGCCGCCTGCCCCGTCAAAGCTGTCGAAGGTGACTTCGTACGCGACCGGCTACCGACCGGGGAAACTTGCCGATCTGGTCGGCAGGGCGGACTTTCTGATCATGGATCGAGGAGCCCGCCCAGGTCATTGGTGATAGATCGTCCGACGGCACGGTGGTGACGCCTGAGCCGAAGGCCGGACTCGTCATCCGGCAGAGGTCTGTTCTGACGATTAGGCGTTTCGGAACCCGCCGCCAGCGACACGAGGACGCCGGCCACCTACATCAGGGCTTTGACCTGCGGTTCCACGGTGGAAAGGGTTCAGTTGTATCGGTAGCGTGGAGGCGTAACAGCTTGGAGGTCAACGATGTCCACCCCGCATCAAGACAGCGAGGCACTGATCCCTCGCCCGCCACTGACCACCGCCGCCCTCAGGGCAGCAGTTGCCCAGATCGCTCCGGCCTACCTCAGCCAGTTTGTCGACCACCTCGACCAGGCGACAGAGCAGGCGGCGCGGCAGAGCACCGTGGCACCTCTGCAGAGCTTCTTGCAGCAATGGGGTGAGTTTGTGGCGATACAGCGCTATCCAGCCCGAGCGGCCCGCCTGCACGCATTGGAGACGGAGGTCGCCACCGCGACCGACAGAGTCAAGTTGGACTCAGCCTTGGCCAAAATCAACGAGATCACGACATCCGCGCGCCGAGAGGCCGTCGGTGAGTGACGCCTGGACCTGGGAGTACAACCGACGCCGAGCACGTGATCGCTGGGCTCCCTCCGATCGTCACCCTTGAGGTTGAGCGGCTTGCCGGCCAACTCGCAGTCCTCGGGAGGGATGCGGTCCGCGCCGGTAGAGGCGCGTTGCATGGTGGAGGTCTTCGGGCGCTCGATCTGTTCGGTGGCCGCGGGTTCCTCAACTTCATCGTCGCGGAGCATCTGCGTCTTGTGCTGATCGTTCGCGTTACCTGGATAGATTGACGCGACTTCGCCTGCACCTCAGAGAAGTTGAGAAGGCCCGCACTCAGGTTCTCCCTGGTGTCGGGCCCTTCTAGTGAGCGCGGCCGACAGGAGTCGAACCCGTAACCTTCTGATCCGTGGGGGAGGGCGGACGCCACGACAGCGGGATCTCGCCCTGCTCAGATGGTGGTTGCAGGTCGATGGAGGGTGGTCCCGCAAGGCGGTGTTGCTGTATCGACTGCTGTACACCACCTCTGTGGACGCAGCCGCCACATTGCCCGGTGGTCTGGGGCTGAGACCGTCGATCGCCCAGCCACCTACCGTGGCCAGCCACAAACAGGCGATCGTTAGTGTGATACCAGTGAAGTGACTCCGAACGGTCTACCGATGTGGCCAGCTACCGCTTCTGGAGCGCTCCCGATCATGCTTCAGAGCTAGGCGAACGGCGAAGTAGATGACCAGGAACTGGATGAGAGCCTGAATTAGCACCAAGACTAAGGCAACGGGTGAAATCCCAGTGACAGTCATGCCCTTAGATTGCCCGCTATGGCGCACCTCGTCTATCTCGGGGAAAGGCCGGTGCGGCGGCTCGGCGCTGGGTCGGCGCGTTCGTTGGGCGCGGCGGGTGCGTGGTGCGGTGCCCGGCCCGGTGTCCCGCCGCCATCGGAGATCGGCCCCCAGGCCGCGCGCCCGGACGGCGGGCGGGACCGCGCTGCGATCGCCATCGTGCTGGATGAGCAGGACCAGGTCTTGCTGATGTGGCGGCATCGGTTCGTGTTCGATCGGTGAGGGCGGGAGCTTCCCGGTGGACTGGTCGATGCTGGTGAGGATCCGATGGTTACCGCTCTGCGGGCGCACCGAGGACTGGAAACTCTGGAAGACCATCCTCAAGCAGGCCGGCGTCCGGGACGTACGGGTCCACGATGCGCGGCACACCGCCGCGACGCTTGTCATCGAGCAGGGTGTGAACATCCGGGTCGTACAGCAGGTTCTCGGGCACACCAGAGTGACCACCACCGAGCGCTACACCCACGTGGCCACGCTCCAGATGAAGGACGCCAGTGACCGCATGGGGCAAGCCCTCTGGGGTTCTCCCTGAAGGGCAACTGCAACCCTGACGCCTACGGACGACAAAAAGGCCCTCGACCCGAAATCGGGAGAGGGCCTTTGAGCTGCGGAGGATCGGGGATTTGAACCCCGGATGGTGTTGCCACCAAACCGCATTAGCAGCTCTGGGCATCATCGTCCAGGACAGTTCCACCTGGACCAACATCCCTCCGCGGCCTTCCTGGAACGCGCTGGTAGGGGCGTGAACTGCAACCCAAACTGCAACCCGTCCGGCTTGACCGGCTGATAGGAGGCGACACCACTGACGCCGACAAGTAGTACGCCATGGTCCGAGCCTGGCGCTGTCAGCTTGGGAAGTTTTTCAGAATCATGTGTTCTGAGCTGGGGAAACACTGACCTGGACGTACGTGAGTTGTGTGCCACCGAATTCCCGTGACTCCCCGCTGATCGCTGTCCGAACGGGCACGCAACGGGCACGCCCACAGGGGCGCAGAGGCCAAGGCGTCCACACCTGTGAGGCGCGGAACCTGGCTGGGGTCATCTAGGGAGAGGACTTGATCAACGGGATCAACCGGGGCTTCCTCAAGCTGGTCGCCTCTCACGCTGCAACCAGCGCCGACGGCGGAACTTTCGAAGGAGCGCGGACGACCCTCCACAGCGGCACGGCGACGGTTCCCAAGCTGGGCGAGAGGCAGGCCGGACACCGCCCCCAAACCGTATCTCATCGTGCCCCTTTTCGGACCGACATCCCACCGAGAATCAGCCGAACCCAATTGCGCAGCCGTCTGATTCTCTACATCTAGTCTTCCTGAACGGACGCGAGCGACGTATCGTGTCCCCCATCCTGCACTTCCTAGGCATCACGAGCACTGACCCAAAGCAACCGTAGAACGGTCCATCACCTTCGAATACAGAGGCTTTCAATGGTCGATCCACTGTCATTCCCCGTTCTTGCAGGCGCAGCCCTAACCGCCACCATCACATTCATCTACAACCGCATTGGAGCTGTGTTGGATCGCCGGGCTGGTCGCATAGCGCCTGACCTTCCGGATACTATCGAGGGCTCTTCTGAGGCTCTTACAGTTCACAGCGAGTCGTTGACTGAAGAGCAAGTTAAGACCTTGGAGCGTTCGGCCGGCACGCTAGGCGTCTATCTCGACCATCCGGAGCTGCTACGCGGGGACGACGAGAAGCTACGTGAAACTCTGGGCAAGCTCAGAACTATCCTCGAACTTGCCTACGACCGAGAGTTGATATTCGCTGACAAGCAGACCGCAGGGCCGAGCCTGCGGGTCACCATGAGGTCGGACGAGGTTAGCGGCATACAGCGTGGAATCAAAGCTAAAAGCGTCTCCGGCCCCACTCATATCAATGTCGAACAGACTGGCAAGCGGATAGCCAAGGGAGGAGAAATGACAGGTGTAGAGATCGACGGACCGATCGGCTAGAGGTGGAAGTGAATCACGACAACGAGGGCGGGGAAAAGCCATCCAATAATTGGCTATCACGCCTCGGACTTAATTCGCGCGACGCCGCACATGACACTCACAGCGAGTCGAGGCTGGGGGAAGACAGACCGATTACAGCCATGGCAGCGTCCGACCGTCCTGAGCAACCAGCCCACGACAGAGAACCACCTAACAACGAATCGGAACCACCACCCAGCCTTGGTCCTGGTATCGCCTCTCGCGAAACAGGTGAACCAGAACATGAGAGCGTGGCCTCGAACGAGGAAAGGCAAGATCAAAGTGATTTCATCGAGCGTCACATATATCCTCGCCTAGGATACCGAAGTTCAGAGGAAGAGGAATCACTCGGAAAGTTGCTACGCGCACGCCTCGCCGACATTCGCCAAGAAGCGCTACTTAACTTCGGTGAGATGAATGCGTTTAAGCAGGTCTTCGAGCATACCGTTGATCATTCAGAGATCGAAGCAGAGTATCTTGATGCGGTACGACTTGTCTTCGCGCCCCCGGATGAATTTGACATGCTTTATGGCTTCCTGCGCGACCCCGGGTCAGTACTCGTGCTCAATTGTCCCCCGAGCAACGGCCGCACTATTACAGCTCATGCCCTCCTGGCGCGGCTATACTTCGATGGAGACATCAACGGAGCCCGCGAGATCTCCTTCGGTGGCTCAAAAGAGTTTCCCGTGAAACGGTTGCCTCACGAGAGTAGACAAGGATTTCTCCTAGAGCTACCAGTCGACGAAGAGGAAAGCAACTTCCAGGTATCAGATCGATTCGGTAGCCGAATTGCCGCTCTGTCTCGCGAACTGGGCAAACGTGATAACCGATTGATAGTTCTCACTGAACCCGAGCAGTGGCGCCGCATATGTATCAGTTCACCTGATGCAATTGCCCCTAGATACAAGCCCGCACGAGCAGAAGCTATCGCTTCTAATTGGCTGGCCGCTGAAGAGCCTACATTCCCCGTGGCGCGATGGATGGCTGACCCTGACATAGCAGAACTATTCGAGGGCGCCAAGCCGCTAGATGCCCTACAGATCGTCGATCTGATACTGAAAGCATCTCGTGCCGATGTGAATACGCTGCCGTCACTGCAGGCACTCACGCGTAAACAGGATGATGACAGCGAGGATGGTCAGACTTATCGACGGCAAGTCCTCTCGGTAGTCGCAGCTCGACGGAATTGGCGCGACCAGCTGTTGGACTGGCATAAACAGAATGGGCGAACGAGCTTCGAACGAAACTTTCTCCTGGCAGCATCTGTCCTCCGCGGCGCCCCGGTAGCACACGTCTACGCCAAGGTGGCCGTTCTCTGCGAGACCCTCGGTGAGGGGGAAATAAGGATCGCAGGACAAATGGCGCCAGGTGTAGTCGAGCTGGTGGATGCCGTTGATGCCGAGTTGGCAGGTAATGCAGTAATCACGTTCAGCCGACCTGGCTGGGACGATGCAGTTCTCGAGTACTTCTGGATCGATCGTCCACTTGCACGTCTTCAATTCCTTCAATGGCTAGCCGAAGCCCCGCGTAAAGACCCTCAAGGAGTTATGGAGACAATCTCTCCAGCCGAACGAGAAGCGTTGGCTGAACGGATTGGCGCTTTTGCGCTACGTTGGGCTGTAAGGCATCGCAGACCGGATCCTCTACGAATGCTCGCTGAAGCGTGGTACGAAGTCAGTTCTACTGACACCAAGACGAAGCGCTTGTGGAGCGTCCTCATGGGAATTCTTGCCTCGGCGGCAATACGAGATGCTAGCGCTCCATATATACATAAAATGCTCCTGGACTGGTCCAAGACCAAGAAGCCAGCGCTGCAAAAGGCAGTGGTCGCTGTCTGTTCCGGTGAGTTCGGCCGAGTGCATACAGGAAAAGCTCTACGGCGTTTGAAGTACGCGGGAGAGTCCGAGGATCCGGATGTGGTCACTGCGCTCCGTACGGCGGTACGCAATCTGTGGGAAGACCCCTCAGTTCGCCAAACGCTTTTTGGCTATATAATTGCATGGTGCAAAAGTCAGGACAGCAACGCACTTGCCGGCCGACGTGCATTCGGAGTCCTTGCAGGTGCTACGAGCCAAAGTTCGACTTCGCCAATTCTGCTCGAAAAGAGCGACGAGGGCGATTTTATCCCTACGGGAGAGATGCTCTCTTACGGCTGGAGTGCCGTTCTCGATCATGACTCGACAATGGAGGAGTCCGGAGAAGCTGAAAAGGCTGTCGCATTGTGGATGACCGCTGCCCTGGACGGAGAGGCTATACGTGACATCGTAATAGATGCTCTGCGAAAAGCCGTAGACGGGAAGGAATCTCAGCGGCGACGCGACCTTTTGCGTACCTACGTTTATAAGTGGTACGAAGAAGGAGCCATCGAGAAGCGCGACGCGCGCGAAGCTCTGTACTCTCGGCTATCCCAGCTCATCGACCACGATCTACGGACTGAGATGTCCCGACAGATGAATATGATCGACGGTTCCCTTGGCAAGGCACTGTAGTGGCTCACAGCTTTTTTCGGCGCTCCGTTTCACGCATGCCAGCAGAATCAACTTTTCAATATGCTTATTCTGATCGAATTCCTAGTCGAAATAAGGGCTTGGCATTCACGGCAGTGATTCGAGCCGACTGGCGACGTTCAATAGATAGCCAAAGCAAGCCATCGTCGCCTAGGGCAGTGGCGCGCGCATTACGAGCGCTTATGGAAGACATCTGTGGGCAAGCCTCGGTATTACGGGTGCATGCCGCTGAGGAGGATATCGAAGCAGCTCTTCGGATCAAACTTCCTGTTGCGGCCGATGGTGTTGAGGTTTTTGGCGCTCGGGTAAGTCTAAGCGTCGATCAAGACACTATTGATGCTGCTATGCAGCTAGAGCGCTTGCTTCGCGAGCATGAGTTGGACGAGCTAGCGCGCTGCCAAGCAAAAGGGCGTGCCGACTTTCTGCGTGAGGAGATACTCAAAGATCCGGCATCGGCTCAGATTTACGCGATGTTCGAACTTTCTCCGCGTATCGGCGGGCCTTCGGCAAACGTCAACCTTGATCGCCTAGTACAACAAGTAAATGAGTGGCATCCGGAGTCTCGCTGGATCGGCGTTGCACAAATCTTGCATGATTTCTTGAGTAATCTCTCCGAGGGCGGACGGAAGGACCTTCTCAATATCCTTCAACATGCACTCTCTCTCCTCGGTACACCGGATCAGGTCGCTCGCCTATCTAACGTTTCCGGGATGCCTGACATCGCTGCACTGCTTCCCGATGCTTCAACACCGAGCCAAGGTGAATGACGATTTGTTGTGCTGTCGTGGGCAAGCACTGTGCCCAGCGGCGGTAGATACTGGTGGCCGTTGCACTACCTGTATGGGCAGCCGTGGTCAGCCACGTTCTTCGGTGAGCCGTGCTGAGGAACGAAGCACGGATCGTCGATCGCCCCCAAGCACGTACGGCTGCCAGCCATGCAGTGGCGATCGTGAGGGCTGTACATGTGCGGCGGTGCGGCAACCCCGGTCGCGGCGTTCGGTTGGTGCGGCGGGGGCGGCGTGCGGTGCCCGGCCCGGTGCCCCGCCGCCGTCCGGGACCGGCCCCCAGGCCGCACGCCCGGACGGCGGGCGGGCGGAGGGCCGGGGGTACGGCGGCGCGCCGCGCCGCCGCCTTGATGTTCATAAGCACAATTCGGCAACGAATGTGGCCTGCGCTGCTGGTTGAAGATGTACTCTGCAATCAACTCTGCCGACGGCGCAGAGCGACGAAATAGTGGTACCTCAATCGACACTGGATCCATTTTGACCACTGCAGAGCGAAGCGATTCCGCACACTGTTCAGACTGTGGCGAGCTTAACGAGCAACCGACCACCATCCACACAGTCCATGAGTGCAAAAATTGCGATAAGACAATCTATCGAGCTCCGTCCGCAGAGGGACTCGACATCACGGAAGGCGACAAAGTCGTCATTCCCGCCGGCGCACTCCGCATCTCCCTTGACAGGCGGGTGTCGTCGGGACAATTCTCCAGGCATGGCGTATCATGGATGGTCGAGAAACTGCTTTTGGATTCAACGCCCAAAAGTAAGGAGGATCTAGATTCGTCGCTCGATACGTATGACAGGGAGGCGGAGGAGGTCCTCAGGAGTTCTGAACTAATTGGCGATCTCGACCTCGACGATCAGGATCAACTCAACGAGGCAGTCGAAAGAGTCTGTGATCAAAGAGAATCTCCAGCGTTTTGGGCATGGACGGTCCTTGCCTTATCGACTGGGGTACGAGAAGCACTTGAATCCAACGATGCCAGCCAGGCCACATGGCTCATGAGCCGCCTGGAATCTTCCAGGTCGATGCTCATCTACCGACTCCATCTAGAAGCACTTATTTGGCAAGGATATAGCACTCCGGGACTAGAAACACTAAAGACGGCTAGCGAGATTTGGGACAGTGAACACGATAACTCGTCAGAGGAGTTCTGGCAGACAACGCTGACACAGAATCCAGTGCTACTGTACCAAGCCTTCAATATTCCCGTAATCCTCCACCAAGGTAAAGCGTACTTGGGTGGGAAGAAGATCGATAACCACGGCGGCAAGTATGCGGACTTCATCCTCAAAAACTCAGTACTAGGAACTATGGCGCTAGTGGAGATCAAGACCCCGAAAGCAAAGCTTCTAGGGAGTCAATATCGATCAGACGTCTTGGGGCCATCCTTCGAATTGAGTGGTAAGCATTCACGCCATGCGCACCGGGTGACGATACGGCTGGATGCGTGACTGTCCGTCACTTTGATCGATTGTCTGGATGATGATGTGATCTTCCGGTGTCCGGCTTGGAGGAGATGTCCCGCGAG
>NZ_JADOGI010000162.1 GCF_015645445.1 Nonomuraea cypriaca
CGGTCGGGGTGCGGGGGGTCAGGCGGTCCACTCGGAAGGTACGCCAGTCGTCGCGGTCGACGTCCCAGGCGACCAGGTACCAGTGGCGGCCGAAGCTGACCAGGCTGTGCGGCGCAGATCTACTACGAGGAGATGTCCGCGAGCGCGTGGAGCGAGGCCGGCGCGGAATGGGGTGAGGGAGCGGCCGGGTGGGAGCCCCAGCGCGGTACGGTGCCGACCGGTGTGCTGGTCTCCCGCCATGACGTGACGATCCGCCGCTGGGCCGAACGCGACCAACGTGGTGCACTGGAACGAGGCGGGCAAGGGCGGCCACTTCCTCGCGATGGAGGCGCCGGAGCTGCTGGCCGGCGACGTCCGCGAGTTCTTCAGGAAGCTGCGCTGAGGCAGGCGTTCCCGATCACGGGGATGGGGGGAGCTGACCGCGTACCCATGCGGGATCGGGGTTGACGTACGGCCGGCCCGCCAGCACGACGGTCGGCACGGTCTCGTTGCCGCCGTTGGCCGCCCTCACCTCCGCCGCACCGGCCGGGTCGCGCCAGATGTCGACCCAATGCAGCCGGCGGGCGTTGCGGCCCAGCCGGAACCGCAGGCGCAGGCAGTACTTGCAGCCCGCCCGCCAGTAGACGATCGGCCGGCCGTCGGCCGCGCTGCGGCGTTGTGCCTCCGCCGCGCCGATCGACCTCGGGAAGGCCAGCGGCGAGTACAGCACTCCGAGTAGGACGAACACCACAAGTAGGGCCGTGGCGGCGCCGGGGGACCCGCTCGTGATCTGCGCGATCGCGAGGAGTGAGCCGCAGACCACGAACAACATCGGCAGGAGCCAGGCGCGCGTCATGGTGACACAGGCTATCGGTGGCGCGGTTTCGGGGAATCGACAGCCGGGCGTGCGGCGGTGCCACCCCGTTCCCGGTACGCCGATGCTTGACGGCGTGGCGACGACAATGGATCTTGAGCTCTATACCCGGACAACTGGAGGTGCCTTGTGCGGCCGAACACCCGCTTCGCCGACGTGCAACCGATCGGCCTCGACGAGGTGGCGGAGGCCGCGGGCGCCGACCCCGATGTCCTGCGCATGGAGAACCTCGACACCGACGTCCCTCCGCCGCCCGCCGCCGTCACCGCCACCACGCGGGCGCTGGCCTCGGGGGAAGGCAACAGCTGGCTGCCGCTGACCGGTCTGCCGGTGCTGTGCGAGGCGGTCGCCGGCGAGCTGCGCAGCCGTACCGGGCTCGACTACGACCCGTCGCGGCAGGTCGTCATCACCTCGGGCGGCACCTCAGCGGTCATGCCCGTACTGCTCGCCACCACCGAGCCGGGCGAGCCCGTGGTGCTCACCGACCCCACCTACGCCGGCCTCCTCCAGCGGGTACGGCTGTCCGGCGCCCGCCCGCACTTCCTCCCGCTCCGCGTCGAGGGCGGCTACTGGCGCCTGGACCGTGACGCCCTCACCCAGGTCACCACCGCCGCCGCGCTGCTCCTGATGAGCCCGTCGATGCCCTCGGGCGTGCTCCTCGACCGCGACGACTGGGCCGCCGTTGCCGAGACCTGCGCGAGGACCGGCGCGTGAGGGCCGCTCCATCGTGGACCACGACACGCTGGTGGAGCTGGCCGGGGACGCCGGGCTCGATCGGGAGCGGACGCGCTCGGTGCTGGCGTCGGACGCGTACGCCGACGCCGTACGGCGGGATCTGGACCGTGCGGCGAGGCTGGGCATCGACGGTGTACCGACGCTGGTGATCGACGAGCGCCGGGTCATGTCCGCGATGGAGTCGCCCGAGGTGCTGGCCAAAGTGCTCACCCAGGCGCTGGAGCGGAAGAGCCCGCGCGGGTGACCGGCTCGTGAGAGCTGCCCTCACGTCTCGTGCGCATGCGGGTGAGCCGCCCGGCGCCGGGCGTCCACGATGTCCACGCTGTGCTCCGTGATCCAGTCGATCAGCCCCTGCAGCGGGAGCGAGAGGCCGTGGCCCAGGTCGGTGAGCGCGTAGCTGACCTTCGGCGGCGAGGTGGGCACGACCGTACGCTCGATCAGGCCGTCGCCGGTCAGCAGGCGGAGGTTCTGGATCAGGATCTTGTCACTGATGCCCTCGACCTTGTCGCGCAGCTGGAAGAAGCGCAGCGGGCCGGGGGCCAGTGCCGACAGGATGAGCACCCCCCATCGGCTGCTGATGTGGTCGAGCACCGTCCTGCCAGGACAGTCCCTGGTGAACGGGTCGCTCACCCTGCGTTCGGAGCCGGCAGCCATACGCGAAACCTACCCTCGGATAGGTGCTTACTCGCGGGGCCGCCGATCACTACCGCGATCTACACGGCCGACCCGGCCGCGCTGGTCGCCGGCGACACCCTCTACCTCTACACCGGCCACGACGAGGCCCCGCCCGGCGGCACCAACTTCGTCATGCGCGACTGGCATGTCTTCACCTCATCCGACGCCACCACCTTCACCGACCAGGGCGCCAAGCTCGCCATCTCCAACTTCTCCTGGGCGGGCGCCGACGCCTGGGCCGGCGAGGTCGAGCGCGGGGCCGACGGGCGGTACTACTGGTACGTCCCCGTCAACGGCAACGGCGCCGGCTGGATGGACATCGGCGTGGCAGTCGGCGACAGCCCGCTCGGCCCGTTCACCGACGCCAAGGGCGGCCCGCTGATCAGCGACAGCACCCCCGGTAGCTCGCCGCTCAACATCGACCCGACCGTCTTCACCGATGACGACGGCCAGGTCTACATGTACTGGGGCTCCTACTACGGCCTGCGCGCCGTCAGGCTCAACGCCGACATGACCTCGACCGTCGGCTCGGTGATCACCCCGAGCGGCGTGACGAACTTCTGGGAGGCCCCCTGGATGTTCAAACGCGACGGCGTCTACTACCTCGCCTACGCCGCCAATGACTCGGCCTGCTCGGCGCCCGGTTACGCCTGCATCCGCTATGCCACCGCGAGCAGCCCGCTGGGCCCGTGGACCCACCGCGGGGTCGTGCTCGACCAGGTCACCTCGACCACCAACCACCCGGCGATCATCGAGTTCAAGGGGCAGTGGTACATGGTCTACCACAACGCGAGCAGCCCCGGCGGGGGCAACTTCCGCCGCTCGGTCACCATCGACAAGCTCTACTTCAACGCCGACGGCACGATGCGGAAGGTCGTGCAGACCGGCGGCAGCGGCGGCGGTCAGCCGCCGACCGGCACGAACCACGCCACCAGCGCCACCGCGTCGACGTCGTACGTCTCCCCGTGGGAGACCCTGGCCGCCGTCAACGACGGGTACGTGCCCACCAGTTCCGCCGACCACAGCCACGGCGCCTACGGCAACTGGGATCACCGGGGTACCGAGTGGCTCGAATACCGCTGGCCCACGGCCAGGAGCGTCTCCAGGGTCGCCACCTACTGGTTCGACGACGACCTGGGCATCGACGTGCCGGCTTCCTGCCGGCTCCAATACTGGAACGGCACCGCGTACGTGGACCTGCCCGGCGGGTGCGGGGTGGCCGCGAACACGTACAACGTCTCGGCCTTCGCCCCGGTCGGCACCACGCGCCTGCGGCTGAACATCACCTCCAAGCCGAACCACTCCACCGGCGTCCTCGAATGGATGGCACTGGCATGAGCAGAATCGTCATGGCCCTGCTGCTCGTCGCGGGCTTACTCGCCGCCGACGCACCGGCGCACGCGGATCAGACCATCGGCTTCCCGGCCTTCAGCGGCCCCGCCGTCCCGGCGCCGCCCGGGTCGTACACGACCGGCGACATGATGCGGGCCATCTACGACGCGGAGAGTTCGGGCACCGACTTCTGGATGGACCGGCTGCTGGCCCGCTCGGGCAACGATCCCGCGGGCGCCTGGCTGATGTCGCGCGGGCGGGCGCTGTTCATGAAGACGCACACGCCCGGCACGCTCGGCTTCGCCGGCCAGGCGGCGTACTGGGAGAGCATCAGCGACAACAACGCCTACACCGTCGCGATCACGCCGGGCACGTTCACGGAACAGGTGAGCTCGCGCCGGCAGGCGCCCAGCCACTGGAAGAGCCGGCACACCAGCGGGTCGATCACGGTCGACCAGACCAAGTTCATCACCGAGAACAATGCCGCCGTGACGAACCTGGCCATCACCAACAGCGGCTCCAGCTCGGCGACGCTGCAACTGCGGGCCACCTCGCCGTACACCACGTCGGGCAGCGGCGGCGAGCTGACCGGCCAGGTCAACGCCTACAACAACCTCACCACCCTCTACCCGCGACTCACCGGTGACGGGTTCGGCGTCTCCAGCGGCGGGCTCAACAGGTCCGTGACGGTCGCGGCCGGGGCGACCGTGACCGTCAAGCTGGTCATGGGCTTCGTCGCCAACGAGCTCCCCGCCTCCCGGACCGAGTACGACGCCTACGCCGGCTACTCGGCCGCGACCGCGTTCGCCACCCACGTGCGTGCCTACAACCAGTGGTGGGCCGAGAACGTGCCCTACATCGACGTGCCCGAGCCGGCCATCAAGAAGAACATCTACTACCGCTGGTGGCTGATGCGCTTCAATCACCTGGACGCGGACATCCCCGGGCAGACGTTCCAGTTCCCCACCTCGACCGAGGGAGTCCTGGGCTACAACAACGCGATCGCGCTGACCCAGCCCATGCACATCGACGACCTCAAATACCTGCGCAACCCGATCTACGCCTATGGCGACTGGCTGAGCGTCGGCCAGACCTCCAAGAACGGCCGCTTCCTTGACAATCCCGGCGACCCGGCGAACTGGTCGAACAGCTACACCCAGTACATCGCCGAGGCGGCCTGGAAGAGCTACCAAATGCACGGCGGCCAGCCGGCCATCGCCGCCAACCTGGCCCGCTACGCCGAGCAGGACGTCGAGGGCCAGCTCGCCTTCTATGACACCGACAACAACAAGCTCATCGAATACGACTGGGGCGCCCTGACCGGCAACGACGCCGACGCCGTCTCCTTCCACTGGAAGAACGGCCGCATGGACCGGGCGGAGGCCGCCTACCAGTACAGCGGCGCGCTGGCCGCCGCGCAGGCGTACCAGGCCATCGGCAACACCGCCAAGGCGGCCGAGATGAACACGTTGGCCACGCAGATCAAGGACGCCATCGTCAACGTGCTGTGGAACCCCGGCAGGCAGTTGTTCGAGCACCGGCTGAAGTCCACCAACGAGTGGGTGCCGTGGAAGGAGATCAACAACTACTACCCGTTCTCGGTCGGCGCGATCCCGAACACGGCCACCTACCGGCAGGCCCTTCGCCTCTATGACAACCCGGCCCAATACCCGATCTTCCCCTTCTACACCGCCAACCAGGTGGACAAGGCGGCCGCCGCCGCGGCCGGCAACCCCGGCTCCAACAACTTCTCCACGATCAACTCCACCGTCCAGTTCCGGCTCTACTCCAAGGTGCTGCGCGACTACCCGAACGAGTGGATGAGCGCGACCGACTACAAGAAGCTGCTCTACTGGAACACCTGGGCGCAGTACGTCGGCGGCAACACCCAGTGGCCGGACGCCAACGAGTTCTGGGCCGACTGGAACGGCAGCACCATCCAGTACCGCTCCTGGATCCACCACAACATCCTGGGCAGTAGCAACTGGACCGTCATCGAGGACGTCGCCGGGCTGCGAACGCGCAACGACGCCAAGGTGGAGCTCTCTCCCATCGACATCGGCTGGACCCACTTCACCGTCAACAACCTGCGCTACCGCAACGCCAACCTGACCATCGTCTGGGACGACCCGGCCGACGGCGTCGTACGCTATCCCGGCGTGCCCGAAGGCTACTCGATCTACATCAACGGCAGCCGGGCGGCCACCGTGTCGTCGCTGGTGCCGTTCACCTGGGATCCGGCCACCGGCGCCGTCTCCACCAGCGGCACGGTCACCCACCACGTCGCCGTCCCCGGCCTGCAGACGCCGACCCAGGTGAGCCACACCAGCGCCCGCATGGTCGACATGCTCGCCAAGGCGGGCGTCGACCTGACCGCCGACCTCGCCAACCTCGCCGCCGGCGCCACCACCACGGCCTCCACCACGGCCTCGGGCACCAACACCGCCGGCGCCGTCGACGGATTCCCGATCAACGAGCCGTTCTGGGGCGGCACCACCGCTGGGCAGGACTGGTACGAGCTGAACTTCGGCTCGGCCCGCACGCTCAACGAGGTGCGGCTCCACTTCAAGGACAGCCGCCCAGCGAGCTCCACCTACCGGGCGCCGGCGTCGTATGACGTCCGGTACCACAACGGCAGCGCGTGGCTGAGCGTGCCGGGCCAGGCCAAGTCCCCGGCTACGCCGCGAGCCAACTACAACGTGGTGCAGTTCCCTGCCGTCACCGCACAACGCGTGCGCGTGCTTGCCACGGCCGCCTCCGGTGCGAGGACCGGGCTCACCGAGATCAAGGTCCACAACCGGGGCGGCGTCCAGCCCTCCGTCAACCTGGCGCAGTCGGCCACGCCATCCGCGTCGTACACCTCCGCCTGGGAGAGTGTGGCCGCCGTCAACGACGGCGTCAATCCGCCGTCGTCGAACGACACCGCGAACCCGCGCTGGGGCTGCTGGCCGGAGACAGGCGAGCAGTGGGTGGATCTGACCTGGTCTTCGGCCCGCAACCTGAACAAGGCCGAGGTGTACTTCTTCGACGACGAGCAGGGCATCGACATGCCTGCGTCGTGGAGGTTGCAGTACTGGAACGGCAGCGCGTACGTGGACGTGCCCGGCGCCAGTGCGTACACGCTGACCAAGAACGCCTACAACAGCGTCACCTTCACCGCCACCAGCACCACCCGCCTGCGGGTGCTGCTCACCGGCAACGGCGCCGGCTCCGTCGGCCTCCTGGAGGTCAGGGCCTACGGAACCTGACGCGCTGAAGGGGCGTGCCCGCCACGGGCACGCCCCTGGTCTTCGGCGAGAGCCGACCGCACGGCTGCGGCCCCGCCGCACACGTCAAACGCCGGTGGCCGTGAGCCTGCTCTTGCGGGAGCGATAGTTCGCCGCCTTGATCCGGTTGCCGCATTCCTCCATGCCGCACCATTGCCGCTTGCCGCCTCGTGAGCGGTCGACGAAGATCCGCGTGCACTCCGGCCTGGCGCACTCCCTGACCCGCGACTCGCCCATCTCACTGAGCAGCTCGGCCGCCGAACGGGCCGAGTCCCTCAAGAGCGCTCAAGTCGATCCGGGCAGTGGCTGTCCGAGCGCCCACTTATATTCCTCTGTTGACATATAACCGAAGCGGCATGTTATGGTCTGGGCATCGCAGTAAGCGACTGGAGGAACCATCGTGTCCCAGCTACCCCCGCCCGACCTGTCCGGCCGGCCCCATCAGTGCGTCGTAGAACGGACCATGGAATCTTCGCCCGCCGCGATCTACATGGCATGGACCGAGCGGTTCGACACGTGGTTCGCTGAACCGGGTGTGATACGGATGCGACCGCAGGAGGATGAGCCTTACTTCTTCGAGGTTGTGCACGAGGGAGCCCGAAGCCCTCACTACGGTCGATTCCTCACCCTCGATCCGGATCGCCTGGTGGAACTCACCTGGACCAACGGACGGAACGGCACAAACGGCGCCGAAACCGTGATCAGAGTGGAGCTCACGGCAGCCGAGACCGGGACGCATCTACGTCTCACTCACGCCGGTTTCTACGACGACCACTCGGCCAAGCAGCATGCGAACGCCTGGCCCCGTGTGCTCGCTCACCTCGATGAGCGCCTCAGCCGGCGACACTGACACCGCCGCCTGCTCCGTTCAGGGGAGCCACTCCTGGAGTCCGGCGAGATGGCCGAGTTCGGACTCGACGTGCCGCCTGTCGTCAGTGGTGAGCTCAATAGCGTGCAGATCGGCGAGCCAGGGATCGGTGGGCTCGCCGAGGACCATGGACAGGTCGATGAGGAGGCACAGGGCGATGGCCCGCTCGGCCGCCGAGGCGTCCGCGCCGTGCCTGCGCAGCCCGGACTTGAGCGCACGGAACGCCTGCAGGTCGTCGTTCTTGAACTCGCGCAGGCCTTCGGTCCGCTGTTCCCCAGCGGGCATGAGGGTCTCGGCCGTACCCAGGTCGTGGCCAACCTGGACCGGCAACCTGCGTGAGGGCACCACCACTCTGCTGTGCGTCGACGGGTTCGTGACGGCGGAGCAGCTCGCCGAGACGCGGCGAGCGCACCCGATGAACATCGGCCTCGCCTCGTGCAACACCCCGAGCGGCCTGGCCGCCGCCGAGATCGCCGACGGGGGCGGCCTCACCGAGGACAACCGCCGGTTCACCGCCGACGTGGCGGCCCGCGAGGGCGCCGTCGCGTTCGGCGAGATCGGCGCCGGGCACACGCTGGGCGGGGGCGGCGCCAGCTACATGTACATCCCCGCCGCGATCAGGGAGCGCACCCGCAAGGAGATCACACCGGCGCAGGCCAACGCTGAAGTACGCGGTGCTGGGCCGGCACATCGACGCGAACAGCTACGACGCCGGCCGGGTGACCGAGGAGCTGGCGAAGATCGGGCTCGACGACCAGCTCACCGCCGAGAAGGTCAGGGAGATCGTGTCCGGCATCGTCCTGCCCCCCTTCGAGGTCGCCCTGCGTGGCCTGACCGAGGCCGCCGAGTACGGCAAGCGCCACGACCTCCCGGTCCTGGTGCACAACGCGGCCGCCTCGATGCGGCAGGTCGCCAGGATCGCGGCCGACGACGTACGGCTCATCGCCGGCCACTCCAACCACGACAGCCTCACCGTCGAAGAAGCCGTACGGCACGCCGAGGCCCTGCGTGAGCTCGGCGCGACCGTGGACGTCTCCACGCTCGACTGCCTCGGCGCGCGGCGGCTGGTCGACGGACCCGAGCTGACGTTCACCATGCTCCGCGAAGGACTCGGGGACACCATCTCCACCGACTACGCCGCCGGTTTCCACGACCCGATCCTGCTCTGCGTCTCAGAAGCGGTGAAGGCGGGGGCCGTGGAGCTCGACCAGCCCGCCCACGCGATGCTCCGCCGCGCGGCGGAGCTCGTCCTCGCCGACCCGCCGGAGGAACGGCCGGTGGACGTGATGGTGGAGCCCACGCTGGTGGTGCGGGAGTCCTCCGGCTGAGAGCCGGCGGTACCCCTGGCTATACCTCCATTGGGGCGTACGCGGGAGAGACCGGAAGGGGCCGCGAGTGGTGTGCTGATCACTGTCAGTCAAGCGCTCCCCAAGGGAAAATGAAATGGCAGTCAGCAGCCGGCCGGATACCGACCAGGATCCGAGTCAGACCGGGCTTCGGGGTTTGTTCCGTCGCCATCCACTGGTCAGTTTTTTCGTCCTGGCCAACCTGATGAGCTGGGTCGCCTGGGTGCCGTACATTCTCTCGGCGACCGGCCTCGGGGTCTTGGACTTCACGATGCCCGCACTGCTCGGTTCCACGCAGTTCCTCGGCGTTCTCCCCGGCGCCTATCTCGGCCCCATCTTCGCCGCGTACATCGTCACCAGAGTCGCGGACGGCAAGGAGGGCGTCCGCCGGTGGATCGTGCGGATGACGAAGTGGCGGGTCAGCTGGGTCTGGTACGTCGGTGCCGCCCTCGGCGTTCCCGCGGCCATCATCCTCGCCGCGCTCGCGCTGTCCAACGGGGACATCCACATGCCGCCCGTCCTCCTACTGGTGTCCTACCTGCCGGGCCTGCTACTCCAGATGATCACGACCGGTCTGGCGGAAGAGCCCGGCTGGCGCGACTTCGCCCTGCCCCGCATGCAGCGCAAGTTCGGCCCGCTGGGCGGCACCCTCATCCTCGGTCCGCTGTGGGCCCTCTGGCACATGCCGCTGTACCTGAGCGAGTGGGGCGGGTGGCCGGACGTCACCTGGACGAGGATCGGCGAGTTCGTCGCCTTCTGCTGCGTCTTCAGCGTGGTCGTCACCTGGGTGTTCAACCGGACCGGCCAGAGCCTGCCGCTGATCATGGTGCTGCACGTCAGCGTCAACAACTTCATGTCGATCCCCTACTCGGACATGTTCCCGTCGATCGCCACCGCCGACCATGCGTCCAAGGTCACCCTGCTCGCGGGCACCACGGCGGCGATCGTGATACTCATCCTGACCCGCGGCCGCCTCGGCTACCGTCCGGCCGAGGAACCCACACCGGAGGTCACCCATCAAAGCTGAACGACCGCGCGGCGAAAGCGGGCGCAGGACCGGAAACGGTCCGGCGCCCGCTTCGCGTCCGAGTTCGCCCCGCTTGCGACCATTGATGATCTATGTTGGTGCTTTAGCCGTGGGCCAGGCACACCGATAAGGAGGCTCCAATGGGTGAGGCGCATCAGGAGATGGACAAGGCGGCGATGTTCGCGCGGATCGACACCTCCGTTCCGCACCCGGCGCGTGTGTGGGACTACTGGCTGGGTGGCAAGGACAACTACGCGCCCGACCGCGAGGTAGCGGAAGAGATCGTGAAGGTCATGCCGGACCTGCCGGTCAACGCGCGCGCCGAACGCGAGTTCATCGGCCGCGTCGTGCGTCACCTGGCGGCCGAGTGCGGCATCGACCAGTTCCTGGACGTGGGCACGGGCATCCCGACGGCGGACAACACCCATGGGGTGGCGCAGCGGGTCGACCCCAAGGCCAGGATCGTGTACGTCGATAACGACCCGATCGTGCTGGTCCATGCCCGAGCACTGCTGGTCGGCACCCCGGAGGGGGCCACCGCCTACGTCGACGCCGACCTGCGTGAGCCCGAGCCCATCGTGCGCGAAGCCGCGCGGACGCTCGACTTCTCCCGCCCGACGGCGTTGATGCTGATGGGAGTGCTGGAGTTCGTCCCCGACGCCGAGCAGGCGCACGCCTCCGTGAGCACGCTGCTGGACGCGTTGCCGTCCGGCAGCTATCTGGCGATCGCGCACAGCGTACGGAGCCCTTCGATGGAGGACGCCGCCGCCCAGTGGAACGCCAGCGGCGCCACCCCGCTCACCTTGCGTACCAGCGAGCAGTTGCGGGCCTTCTTCCGGGGGCTGGACCTGGTGGAGCCTGGCGTGGTGTCGCTCCCGCGCTGGCGCCCCGAACCCGGCACCAGCTACCAGGACCGCGAGGTCTTCCAGTACGGCGCCGTGGGCCGCAAGCCATAGTGCCTCCTCGGCCCGATATTCCGTAGCCGGGAAGGCGCCGATCGAAGAGACTGCTCGCATGAGCCGGACCGTCAGCGCATGGGTGACCTGGGGCACGGAACATCTCGGCGTCGTCGGCCCCTTCGCGGTGGACGTGCCGTGGTGGGCGGAGGTCGAGCCGGTCGTCACCCACCTGCGCCAGGCACTGGGCGTGGACGTCCTGGTGCTCCGCCTCCTGAGTGTGGACGGCGGCGAGGGCGCGCGCGACGGCCACGTGACCTATCACGTCGAGGCGCTCGAACGGCCCGAACCCGGGCTACCGCCTCCCCTGCCTGCCGATCACGCCTTCCTGAACCGGCCGCCCTTGGACCGGCCGCTTCCGGACCGGGCGCTCCTGGACCGGTCTGAAGACGAACTGCTCGACCGGCCCGATGAGGTGCTGGACCGGGCCGAAGGGCTGCGGGCGCCGTGGGCCGGGATCGACGGGCTGCGGGAACTGCTCGACTGGGCGTCGGACACCCTGACCGCCCGGGGCCGCCCGCCCACCGGGCCGATCCGGCAACGCAAGACCTGGAACCTGGCCGCGCTGTTCACCCTGCCCACCGCCGACGGCCCGGTCTGGCTGAAGGCCACACCCCACTTCGCCGCCGACGAGGCCACCGTCATCGGCGCGTTCGCCGCCCTGGACCCCGGCCTGGTCCCCACGGTCATCGCATCGGGACCCGGGCGCGTCCTGCTGGAGCACCTGCCCGGTGAGGACTGCTGGGACGCCTCCGCCGAGATCATCGCCGGCGCCGTGACCCGCCTGGTCGCCGCCCAGGCCGCCCTGGCGGGCGCGGTCCCGCCCGGAGTGCCTGACCGGCGCGGGTCCGTGCTCGCCGGCCAGGTCCGCGACCTGCTGGCCGGCGACGTGGGCCGCGAGCTGACCGCCGAGGAGGTCACGGGGGCGTACAGGCTGGTCGAACGGTGGCCCACGCTGGACGAGTGCGGCCTGCCCGACACGATCGTGCACGGCGACTTCCACCCGGGCAACTGGCGCAGCGACGGCGGCCCACCGGCCGTCGTGGACTTCGCCGACGCGCACCTCGGCAACCCGGTGCTCGACGGAGCACGGGCCTGCGACTTCCTGCCGCCGGCCAAACGACCCGCCGCCGCACGCGCCTGGATCGACGCCTGGACCGCCCACGCCCCCGGCAGCGACCCGGCGCGGGCACTCGCGATCGCGGAACCCCTGGCACACCTGAGCTACGCCGTCCGCTACCAGGAGTTCCTCAACGGCATCGAGCCATCGGAGCGGATCTACCACCTCGGCGACCCCGCCGCCGGCATCCGCGCCGCGCTCCGCTCGGTCATGGTCGTGGACTGAGGGAGCGTATCCCGCGCCTCTGGAGGGCGCCCGCTAGTAGACGAAGGGCCAGCCGGCGTTGTCGTACCCGATGAGGTTGATGCCGAGCAGGGCCGCCCCGTTGTCGGCGTAGTAGTGGTAGAAGAGCACCTCGGCGTCGGTGTCGGTGATCACCGCCTGGTGCCCGGGGCCGTGGACGCTCCCGTGCCCGGCCAGCACCTGGGTGCCGCCGCCTGAGGTCAGTGCGACGCCGTTGCGGTCGACGTACGGGCCGGTGACGCTGGTCGAGCGGCCCACCATGACGCGGTACGTGCTGCTCGCGCCCTGGCAGCAGGCGTCGAAGGAGACCCACAGGTAGTAGTAGGAGCCGTGTTTGAAGACGAAGGGCGCCTCGATCGCGGTGCTGCCGCCGGTGCGCTGGGCGATGCCGCTGATCGAGGTGCCTAGGCGCTTGCCGGTGGCGGGGTCGAGCTGGATGAGTTTGATCCCGGTCCAGAAGGATCCGAAGGAGAGCCACCAGCGGCCCTGGTCGTCCACGACGAGATTCGGGTCGATGGCGTTGTAGGTGCTCGACGACGTGGTGGAGATGATCAGGCCCTGGTTCGTCCAGCTCCCCGACGCGCCGGTGGTGCTGGTGGCCAGGAAGATCGCCGAGTTGCGTGAGCCGAACGTCGAGGCCGAGTAGTAGAGGTAGTACCGGCCGTTGCGGTATGAGATGTCGGGCGCCCACAGGTTGGCGCCGCCGCCCGTGTACGAGGTGGTCCACGGCGCGCCGTTGGGGAAGACCGCGCCGGCGTTGCGCCAGGCGGTCCGGTCGGTGGAGGTCTTGAGCGCGATGTTGTCGCCGGTGTGAGCCAGCAGATAGACGCCGTCTGGACGCTTGACCACGGCCGGGTCGTGCACGCCGATGTCGCCCGTCACCAGGCCGGGGCCGGGATAGGAGGCCGGCGGCGTGGTGGGCGTGCCGGTCGGCGTCGGCGTCGGGGTGCCGCCGACCACCACGAGCTGCCACTGCTGATTGGCGCCGCCGTTGTCGGCCCACTGCACGACGTCGCCGCCGTCGGCGGTGGATCGCTGGTAGACGTCCATCGCCTTACCGCCGGCGCGGTTGATCAGCTTCACGTGGCCGCCGCTGGTGTCGGCCACCGACCACTGCTGAGCGGCGCTGTTGCCGTCTGCCTGCTGGACCACGTCCGCGCCGTCCGAGGTGCCCGAGACGTGTGCGACCTTGCCGGAGTGGCGTGCTTGGAGCCGGTAGTAGCCCCCGCCGGAGTCGATGAACCGCCACTGCTGGTGGCCGCGGAGGTGTTACGTGTCCACTGGATGACGTCGCCGCCGTCCGCGGTGGAGGCGCCGCTGACGTCGAGGACTTTGCCACTATGGCGGTTGACCAGCTGGTACCAGGCATCGGTGTCGATCGTGGCGGCCTCGGCGGGCCGGGTCAGGACGACGAGCACCGAGCCGAGGACGAGCGCGACGGCCACCGCGAGGGATCGTTTCCACAGGTGTAAGGGCGTACGGTGCACGACTTAACCCCTCTCGGTGCCGCTGTTATCGCTAACATTCGGGAGTGTCGAGGCCACCTGACCGCCTGTCAAGGCGTGAGGTCTCCACGCGGCGGAAGCAGCACATGAGCGCTGAAAGTTTCATGGCCGACCCAGGTCAATGGGGTGGGGTGACCGCCGGCAGCGCGGCGAGTCTCCAGGCCCACCGGATCGCCATGTCCGCGGCCGGCCTGCGCACCGACCTCTTCGCGCGCGGTCAAGCAGATGGTGCGGCGTACCGCGCACTTGACCGGCAGGGAGGCGCGGGCCGTACGGTTGCCCGGGTTGATGGCGGCGCTCGACAGCGAGGACAGCCGGGAGGGGGTACGTGCTTCACAGGAGAAGCGCACGCCCGTCCGGCCCGGCCACTGACCCACCAAGAAAGGTAGACATGTCTCCCATTCCTTTGAAGCCCGGTGTGTGGGGCGTCGTGGCGACGCCCTTCTCGGGCCCGGCGTTCGACGTCGACGAGACGAGCCTGGCCGGGCTCGTCGAGCACTACGAGCAGGCCGGGGTCACCGGGCTGACCGTGCTCGGCGTGTTCGGCGAGGCGGCCCGGCTGTCCACCGCCGAGCGCCGCGCCGTGCTGCAGACCGTCGCGGGCGCGGTCGGCCTGCCGCTGGTGGTGGGCGCGACCTCGCTCGGCACCGCGCCGGTCATCGAGGAGGTGCGGCTGGCCCAGGAGGTCGCGGGCGCCCGGATGGCCGGAGCCATGGTACAGGTGAACTCGGCCAACCCCGAGACGCTCGCCGGGCACCTGCGCGCCGTACACGAGGCCACCGGCGCCGGGCTGGTCGTGCAGGACTACCCGCTGGTCAGCGGGGTCACCATCGCCGCGGACGCGCTCGTGGCGGCGCTCCGCGACCTGCCCTTCGTGGTCGCGGTGAAGGCCGAGGCGCCGCCCACCCCGCCCGCGATCGCCACGCTCACCGCCGGGCTCGACGTGCCGGTCTTCGGCGGGCTCGGCGGCATCGGGCTGCTCGACGAGCTGGCCTGCGGGGCGTCCGGGGCGATGACCGGGTTCTCCTTCCCCGAAGGGCTCATCGCGTGCGTCGAGGCCTGGCGCGAGGGCGGCTACGTGGCCGCCCGCAAGGTGTGGGCGCCCTATCTGCCGCTGGTGAACTTCGAGCAGCAGGCCAGGATCGCGCTCGCCATCCGCAAGGAGTGCCTGCGCCGGCGGGGGCTGATCCTGGAGTCATCGGTCCGGCCGCCCGCCGCCTCCCTGCCGGACTCTCTGTCGGAGCAGCTCGAGCGCCACCTGGCGGAGGCGGGCCGGTAAGCGCCGGGCCGCCATGGGTTGACATGGCGTGAGGACCGCCGGGGAGCGGCCGGTACGCTTCCCCGGCAGGCTCACACGATCACGGAGGACGTCGGTGAAAAGGCTGATGGCCCGGCTCTGGCACGGGATCGGCGGGTCGATGCGGTGGCGGCACGATGCGGCTGAACCCGATGGAGATCCTCGAGGCCCGCTGGTGCGCCCCTGACGACCTTCCCGAGGGCCTGCTGGAGTCGCACCGGCTCCTGATCACCTCCGCGATCTGCCCACCCGATGCGCCGCGGTCGTTCGCGGCGCCCGGGCGTTTCCCGCCCGACCGGCTCGGGTCACAGGGCCAGATCGCGGCGGCGGAGCCCGTACAGGCCCACCGCCGTGAAAGCGGCGGCCACGAGCGTGAGCCCGAGTAGCGTGCCCGGTCCCCGATCGGCCAGCGTGGAGTAATGGACGTGCGCGAACGGGGAGCTCATGAAGAGCGAGTCGCTCACCAGTCCGACCTCCCAGCCGATTTCCAGGGCGATGGACAGCGCCAAGGCGGTCAACCCCACGACCGCTCCGGCCCGCCGGAACAGCCCGAATGCCGCCACGGCGATCCCGGCTATCACCCAGATGCCGGGCAGGATGAACGTGGTGGTGGCCAAGCCACCGGCGAAGTCCCCGTTGCCGAGGCCCAGCCCGAAGCCGGCGACCACCAGCACGGCGACGGGTACCGCCACCGCGAACAGGAGATGGCTGACCGCCCAGCGGGCCCGGCTCACCGGGTGAGACAAGAAGAGTTCCGTGGCCTGCTCGCCGCGCAGGCGGAGCACCGTCATGATCGCGTACAGGGAGACGGAGTACATCGCCAGCTTGTACACGACGAGCCTGAAGAATATCTCCGCGGGATCACCTGTTCCCATCCGCGCGGCCCAGAGGTCCAGCGCTCCGCTCTGACCGAACGTTTCGATGGCGGCCTGCCCGCCCAGCCCGACCGCCGCTCCGATGAAGGCGGCACCCGCGATCCATGCCAGGGCCATGCCCCGGTGCAACCGCCATGCCAGCCCAAGCGGTCCGCGCAGGCCGTTCGGGGCCTGGGCGGGGCCGAGCCGTGGCGGCACCAGGCCGGCGCCGATGTCCCGGCGGGCCGACAGCGCGTAAGCCACCCCGATCAAGGCCGCGACGAACACTGCCACCAGCAGGAACACCCACCACTGCTCGCCGCCGAAGGGGCGAGCCCGCAGCAACCAGCCCTGCGGCATGAGCCAGCCCAGCCATTCCATGCCCGGGCCGCCCACGTCGCTGACGCCTCGGACCAGGTACGCCGCGAACCACACGGTGAAGGCCACGGCTCCGGCCGCGCGGGCGGTCTGGGTCACCTGTACGGCCACCGCAGCCAGCGCGGCCCCGACCCAGCCGCCTGATGCGCCCATCAGCCCCCAGGCGAGGGACCCGGCCAGGGGGAGCCCGGCGCTCACGCAGACCACGGCGATCAGCACGGCCAGGACGGCATTAGCGGCCAGCACGACGATGAGGGCCGCGGTCAGCGGGGCGTGCCGCCCCACGGCGGCCGAGCCGACAAGCTCCCGCCGCCCCTGCTCCTCGTCTGAGCGGGTGTGCTTGACCAGGAGGATGACGCTGGCCAGGGCGGCGAAGACCGCGGTGGCGGCGCCCCGCTGCTGAGCGGCGACCGCGCCCAGGCTGTCGCCGTAGGACGGCCCCTGCATCAGAAGGATCACGGGGTTGTTCACGATCTCGTCGGCGTATTGCAGGCGTGCTTCCGGGGTCGGGAGCAGCTCCCCGATGGTGGCCACCGTGGTCGTGACGAAAAGGGCGACCAAGAGGATCCACAGCGGCTGCCAGACGCGGTCGCGGCGCAGGATCAGCCGGATCAGTGCTGCCGTATTCATCGGTAGTGCCTCATGAACAGCTCTTCGAGGGTGGGGGGCTGGGCGGTGATGTCGCGCACGCCGTACTCCGTCAGCCGGGCCAGCACGTCGCCGATGTGGTCGGTGTCGGCCTGGAAACGCACGCGATGACCGTCGACGCTGAGGTCGTGGACACCGGGGAGGCCGTCATCCGGAACCCTGGCGAGTTCGGCCGTGACCGAGGTGCGGGTGAGATGACGCAGCTGCGCGAGCGTGCCGGCCTCCACGATCCGGCCGTCCCGGATGATGCTCACCCGGTCGCAGAGCGCCTCGACCTCGGCGAGGATGTGGCTGGAGAGCAGGACCGTACGGCCCGCGCGCCGTTCCTCGGCGATGATCTCGCGGAAGACCGCCTCCATCAGCGGGTCGAGACCGGAGGTCGGCTCGTCCAGCAGCAGCAGCTCCACCTCGGAGGCGAGCGCGGCGATCAGCGCGATCTTCTGCCGGTTGCCCTTGGAATAGGTCCGGGCCTTCCTGCGCGGATCCAGGGCGAAACGCTCGATCAGCTCGTCGCGCCGCTTGGCGTCGGTGCGACCGCGCAGCCGGCCGAGGAGATCGATCACCTCGCCGCCGGACAGGCTCGGCCAGAGGGTGACGTCGCCGGGTACGTACGCGAGCCGCCGGTGCAGTTCGACGGCCTCGGCCCAGGGATCGCCGTCGAGCAGCCGGACCTCTCCGCCGTCCTTGCGCAGCAGGCCGAGGAGGATGCGCAAGGACGTGGTCTTGCCGGCGCCGTTGGGGCCGAGGAAGCCGTGCACCTCTCCTTCCCGTACGGTCATGTCCAGGCCGTCCAGCGCACGGACCTGGCCGAAGTTCTTGATCAGTCCCTGAATCCGGATCACATCAGTCATGGGGGTGCTCCTTCATGTGGTGATCGGCGACGGCCTGGTGGACCTGGCTCCCCGGCCCCGCGGCGATCCACTCCCCCACGTGCGCGTAGACATCGGCCAGGGCCATGCTGACCCGGACGAGATTCGTCCTGCGCAGCGTGTCCGTGCCGAACCGCCGGGACAGATGCTCGTGGAGCACGATCGTGCCGAGGTGCATCGCCGACATCACGGCGGCGCGTTCGCGTACCTTCGCCTCTCCCGGGGGGAACTCATCCGGCCAGCTCTCCGTGAAGAACCGCTCGGCGGCGTCGGCGCCTTCGTCGAACAACGCCGCCGCCACAGGTGAGCCCTCGACCAGGGCCCGGGCGAGATAGCGCACGCTGAGCTCGCTCGCCTCGTACATTCCCCCGATGAGCTCGGGAGTGACGTCCGCCCCGTCCTGGACCTGGCCCGCGGCGCCCAGGATGGTGTCATGGACATGCGCGTCGCAGGCCTCCCGCAGGCCCTCCTTGGAGCCGAAATGGTGCTGTACCAGGCCGACCGAGACGCCGGCGGCGTCGGCGACGGCCTTCATCGTCGCACCCTTGAAGCCGCGCTCGGCGAACTCCGCCAAGGCCGCGTCCCGGATCCGCGCGCGGGCGGTCAGATCCTCGGGCGGCCGATCGTTGGTTGTACGCATAAACCGAAAACTATATGTTCATATGGTATCCGGCAAATCCATATTGCCCGAGGCCGCGACCGAGACGGGAACGTGCTGCTGCCGCGCCACCGGCTCTGGCCCAGGAACGGCAGTGGGGCCCGCCGACGGGCGGTGCTGATCGGCGCTCGGGTGGGGCGCTGTCAGGTGGGGAGGGCGGCCGTGGTGGAGAAGGTGGCGGCGAGATGCGCGGTGTCGTTGAAGCGGCGCAGGATCCACCGGGTATCGGTCAGCACCAGGTGTGACACCGACGCGTTGTCGGCGCCGAGGAACGCGAACGGCCGCGAACCCGTGGCCGCCGCCAGCGCCTCGGCGATCACACCGCCATGGGCGACCACGACGAGCCGCTGGTCGGGGTGGGCGGCGGCCAGGTTGCCGAGCGCCTTGCGCACGCGATCGGAGAAGGCCGCAGCGGGCTCCGCGCCCGGGATCACGTCCCAGCGCTCCTCGGCCGACATCCGCCGCGCGGTCGGGTGGCCTTCCGCGACCATGCGCCGGAACAGGCCGCCTTCCCACTCGCCGAGGTGCACCTCACGCAGCGCGGGCTCCACCACCGGCGTCAGGCCGACCCGGGCGGCGAGCGGCGCGGCGGTCTGCGACGTGCGCCGCAGCGTGCTCACGTAGATCGCGTCGATGGGCTCGGTGGCGAGCCGCAGGCCCACCCGCTCCGCCTGCTCACGGCCCTCGGGCGCGAGGCCGGGATCGCCCTGGCCGTCCACCAGGGGGAACGGCCGATCGGGGTGCGCCGGCTCGGATTCGCCGTGCCGGACCAGCAGAACCTCGGTGGCCCCGGGTGGCGTACGGAACCGGCTCTGCCGGTACTCCCCCGCCGTTCCGCTCTCAGATCCCACAATCACGGAACATTACTCCACGAAACCGGGAAACGGGCGCGGCCCTGAGCCGTGGCGGTTCGGTCTCTTGACGAGGGCCATGAGATCGTTAACACTCTCGACATATGAGCCTAGAGCAGCGTTGAGCGACTTCTTCGACAAGTGAAATGTTAGCGCTACCAAACTTCTGCCAGCACGCGGACCAGCGCTTTTCCGCCACCGAGCCACAGCCCGGAGTCTCCATGCTCAAGGAGAAGAGATGACCCAGATGATGCCCAGGCGCGAGGCGCTACGGCTGGCCGTACTGGCAGCCGCCACGCCGGCCGCGCTCACCCTCGTCTCGCCCGCGGGAACGGCTCAGGCCAGCGCCGCACCGGCCTCACTACCGCAGAACGACCCCGCGGTGCCCGCCGGTTGGCAGGTGAAGCCGTTCGCCAACAGTCAGGTGACGTTGGGCGACAGCCTGTTCAGCGCCAACCGGGACCGGATCCTGAATTTCCTGAGGGCCTATCCAGCCGACCGGATGCTGTCCAACTTCAGGGCCAACGCCGGACTGGACACGCTGGGCGCGCAACCCCCCGGCGGCTGGGACGACGCGACCGGCAATCTCCGCGGCCACTACAGCGGGCACTTCCTCAGCGCCCTGGCGCTGGCCTACGCGGGCTCCGGCGACGACTTCTACAAGGACAAGGTCGACTACATGGTCACCGCGCTGGGCGAGTGCCAGGACGCGCTGGCCGAGCGGGTGGGCGAACCCGCGCCGCAGCCGACGCCCGTCGCGAGGGTGGCGGGAAAGTTCGGCAGGGCGGCGAAACTCGACGGCCCCCAGTACGTGTCCCTGCCCGCCGACATCGTGAGCGGCCTGGATGACTTCACCATTTCCGTGTGGCTCAACCCGGCGGCGATCAGCACCTGGTCCAGAATCTTCGATTTCGGCACCGGCACCACGCGCAACATGTTCCTCGCCGTGAGCGCGGGCTCCGCGCCGAGATTCGCCATCACCACCAGCGGGGGCAACGGCGAGCAGCAGGTCAACGGCAACGGCCAGTTGCCCACGAACGAATGGACCCATGTCGCGGTCACCTTGTCGGGAAGCACCGGGACCCTTTATGTCAACGGTTCGCCGGTCGGCACGAACACCGGCATGACGCTCAAGCCGTCCAGCCTCGGCCCGACCGGCAACAACTGGATCGGAAAATCGCAGTACGGCGACGCGTACCTGAAGGCCGCCGTGGACGAGTTCCAGATTTACGACCGCGCGTTGACCGAGGCGGAAATAGCCGCCTTGATGAGCGACGCCGGGGGCGGAAACGTCGCGTCGTACCGGTTCGACGAGGAGAGCGGGGAGCGCGCGGGCGATTCCTCTGGCCGGGGAGCGGACGCCCGGCTGGTCTCGGAGGCCAGCGGGCATCCCGGCCCCAGCCATCCCGGTTTCCTGGCCGCGTACCCTGAGACGCAGTTCATCCAGTTAGAGCAGTACGCGACCTATCCCACGATCTGGGCGCCCTACTACACCTGCCACATGATCATGAGAGGGCTGCTCGACGCGTATCGGTTCGCCGGCAACGAGCAGGCGCTCGACATCGTGCTGAAGATGGGCGACTGGGTCCACAGCAGGCTCGGCCGGCTCCCACGCGCCCAGCTCGACCGCATGTGGAGCATCTACATCGCCGGTGAGTACAACGCCATGAACAGCGTGATGGCCGAGCTCCACGCCATCAGCGGCAAAGAGGAATACCTCACGGCGGCCAGGTGCTTCGACAACACCGCGCTCCTCACGGCGACCGCCGACAACCAGGACACGCTCAACCGGAAACACGCCAACCAGCACATCCCCCAGTTCATCGGCTACCTGTCCATCTTCGAACAGTCCGACGAGCGCCAATACTTCACCGCCGCCGTGAATTTCTGGGACATGGTCGTACCCCATCGCATTTTCACCGACGGCGGTCTGGCAGGTCCGAGCGACAACGGCGAACTCTTCGGCGCGCGCGACGTCATCGTGGGCACGCTGGGCACCAACAACGCGGAAACGTGCTGCAACTACAACATGCTGAAACTGAGCAGGGGCCTGTTCTTCCACACCGCGGACCCGAAATACATGCAGTATTACGAGCGGGCGCTCTACGGCCAGATTCTCGCCTCCCGCCGCAACACCGACAGCACGACGAATCCGCTGCTGACGTACTTCATCCCCATGCGGCCGGGCGCCTCGCGCAGTTACGGCAACCTCGGGACCTGCTGCGGCGGCACGGGGCTGGAGAGCCACACCAAGTTCCAGGACTCGATCTACTTCCGATCCGCGGACGACTCCACGCTCTATGTGAACCTCTACCTGGCCTCGGAGCTGTCCTGGCCGGACAAGGGCTTCACGATCAAGCAGTCCACGGACTATCCGGCCGACCCCAAGGGAGAGACGACACTCACGGTGGACGGCTCGGGCCGGCTCGTGGTGAAGCTGCGCGTGCCGTACTGGGTGGAGGAGGGCTTCACCGTACGGATCAACGGGGCCGAGCAGAAAGTCGACGCCAAACCCGGCGAATATGTCACGCTCGACCGGAACTGGCGCAGAGGCGACAAGATCAGGCTCTCGATGCCGTTCTCCCTGCGGGTGGAGAAGGCGCTGGACATCCCGACCACCCAGAGCATCGCGTACGGCCCCGTCCCGATGGTCGCCAAGAGCGACGAGACCACCTACCGCGAATTCTCCTTCTACCGGGACTTCACCCTGTCCGGCGACCTCGAGGACGCGATCACGCCCACCGCGCCGATGACCTTCACGACGCACGGTCTGCCGCTGGTCCCGCTCTACGTCAACGACACCGACCGCTACCACGCGTACTTCCATCGCGTCGAGCCGAAGATCGTCTTCGGAAAGGTCGACTCGGGCGTGCCGAACTACGAGCGCGAGGATTCTGTGACGTTCCTCGACGCGGTCTGGGCCGAGGCCCCCTTCGAGAACCGGGGTAGGTTCCAGTCCGCCGTGGCCCGCACCGCGGAGGACTGGGTCGGCGCCGGACTGATGACGTCCACCGAGAAGGACGCGGTGGTGTCCGCGGCCGCCAAGGCCAAGCTCCGCCCCTGATGCTCTTTGATGGGAACGCGGTTCCGGCCACTGACCAGGGCGAGGTAGGAACGGGCGGGTCTCCGGTGTCAGGGAGTCCCTTCCGTTCCGCGTGCTCGGCGCGAGCGTCAGTGGCCGACGCTCTGGTAGTGGTCGAGTTGGCGTCGCCAGATATCGTGCGTCGTCAGGATCACGGTGGTACGCCCGGCGCGGTTGGTCTCCACGATGAACTCGCGCACCGCTTCCTTGGCCAGCACGTCCAGCCCGACGGTGGGCTCGTCGAGGTAGAGGAGCGGAGGTTCGTACAGTACGGCCGCGGCCAGGTCGCCACGCATACGCTGGCCGAGGCTGAGCTGGCGTACCGGGGTGTCGAGGAACTCGTCCAGCCCGAGCAGGTCGCACAGCTTCTTCAGCGACGTCTCGAACCGCGGAGCGGGAACGTCGTAGAGCGAGCCCACCAGACGTAAACCGCACCTCAGGCGGCCGCCGGCATCATCCGGGTAACGATCGCCGTCGAACCCGATCGCGTCCCCCGCCTGTGATCAGCTTCGGGCACGATCACTTGCCATGAGAAAGATGATCACAATCCTGGCGGCCTGCGGTGCCCTGATGGCGACCGGCGTCCCCGCGCAGGCGGCGGCCAAGGACCCCGTCAGCGTGCTGAAGACCAAGCTCAAGCCCGGGCACGGCGTACGCTTCACCGAGACGACCACCTGGTCGGACGGCACCGACGAGCGGGAGGCCCAGAGCAACAAGGGCGTCTTCCAGTTCGGCAAGAAGGGCATCGCGGCCTTCGACATCAAGACGGACGCGGTCGGCTACGGGCCCGGGCGGGTCATCAACATCGGCAAGACCACCTACCACTCCGGCGACGTCCTCACAAGGCTGCTCTCTGAGGACAAGCCCTGGTTCAAGACCCCCACCTCCGGACTCCCCGACAGCTGGGGCCAGATCCTCAATCCGGCCGAGCCCGAGACCTTGGCCGCGCTGATCAAGAACGGCAAAACGGACAAGAGCTCCGTGACCGGCGAGATCACCATGAAGGACCTCAAGAAGGCGTCCGCCTGGGTCTCCGACGCGAGGATGGACAGCGACTTCGACTCCACGAAGATCTCCTACACCCTCACGCTCAGCTCGGCCGGTCTGGTGAGCAAGGTGCGGAGTTCGTACACGGTGACGGAGGACGGGGAGAGCAGCATCGTCACCGTTGACAGCCGCTACACCGGGTGGGGCGGCAAGGTGTCGGTCAAGGCGCCGGATCCCGGCAAGGTGACCACCAAGCTGTTCGGCTGACCGCCACGGGCTGCGGGTCGACGGCACCCCCATCTGGCTGGTCAGCGGTTACGAGGAATGCCGGGCCGCGCTGAGCGACCCCAGGCTGAGCAGCGACCTCGCCCGCCAGTCAAAGTTGAAGCGCTCCCCACGACTAGAGTCGGGGGATTCCAGCCGGCTCGGGCTCCGTCTGCGCGGTGGCCTGGGCTGCTGTTGCTTGGCGGTTGGCCTTCCGGCCCACGCGGTTGCGTGGTTTGCGCGCCCCAGCCCGCACACCCGGTCTGGGTTGTGCGTGCTCCGCCCTTCCGGCGGTGAGGATGTTCTTGGCGGCGTTCACGTCGGCGTGGTCGGTGTGGTGGCACGAGGTGCACCGGAAGACCGCTTGGCTCTCGCGGGACTTCCGGTCCACCACTGTGCACACGTTGCACCTCTGGCTCGTGTACGCCGGGTTGACGGTGATCACGTGGGTGCCCGTGTACCGGGCCTTGCTGCGGGTGGCGAGTTCGATGCGGTGCCAGCCCTTGTCCAGGATGGACCGGTTCAGG
>NZ_JADOGI010000163.1 GCF_015645445.1 Nonomuraea cypriaca
CCCTCCCGCCCTGCAACGCCTGGCCACCGCGGTCCTGGCCGAACTCCACGACGAATGGCAAGTCACCGACCGCCGCTACCTATCGGAAACCTCCATGACCGAACTCCGCGCCAGCACCCCCGACTCCACACCCGCCGAACTCGCCCCACCACCAGGACCCCACGACTCGAGCACATGATTACACCACTCGGCGGGACGCCACCGGCGGCGTGGTGGAGCGGGGGTGCGGCCGCGGTTTTCCGGCCAGTTCACCTGACCGGGGATCGGCGCGTTGGGCGAGACGATCGGCCGGACCGCCTGCTGGCTCTTCGGCGGCTCGACCGCCTGGCCGGGGTTGGACACCGCCCGATTGCGCAGCGCCATCATCTGGCCGAGACCTGCCGGGCCGTTCGCGTAGTAGCTCGTACGCGGGTAGCCGTACACCGGCGTGGTGGGTTGTACCGGCGGCTTGGGTCCCGGTGTGGGCTGGTACCTACCCTGGATGGCCGGCCCGGTGGGGGCATGCTTGATGGGCGCGGGTAGCCAGGCCGACGCCTGTACGGGGCGCCGGGCCCAGGTCGGAGCGTGCTTGATCGGCCCGGGCCCACCACGCGCGGCAGAAGCGGCAGTGATCGCCGTTGCCGCGGCGGCGCCGGCAGGCCCGCCGGCAGCGCCGGCAATGACTCTTCCGCCCAGCGCCCGAGTTGCCACCCTGCCGACGCGGCCCTTGCCGCCACGGCCACCCCCGCGGAGATGCATGGCTCTCAGCACCGGCGTGGTGGGTTTCGAGATCACGGCGTACTTGACGATCCGCGTGATCATCGAGCCGCGGCCGTGGGCGAAGATCCTCCGCGAGATCCAGGACGGGATCCGGACCAGAATGATCAGCAGGCAGAGGGCCATGACGAGATTGATCAATTGCCCAGCAGGGGCGACGCCCAGCAGGAACCGGCCGTCCTGGTTGAAGAAGATCCGGACCGCGATGACGAGCGTGAGCGACTGAGCGACCTGGATGACCAGCAGACCGGTGAAGGCACGCCACCAGAACCGGGCCACCCCATCGGTGTACGGCAGCGCATGGCCTGCCAGAGCGAGGGGCGCGGCGACCACCAGCAGCAGGACGAGCGCTGACCGCATCACGAAGCTGATCAGCAGCAGGATCAGCAAGACGATCGCGACGAGAACGAGCAGAACGTAGAAGATCTGCGTGTTGCTCGGCGGCAGGATCAGCATCCGCAGGTGGGCTGCCGCTCGTTCCGCGTCGAAGTCCTGCCCAAACAGCGCCGTGGACATTCCGTTGGCGACCTCGATGAGCTTGCCGCAGATCAGAAAGCTCATGTTGGACGCCAACATGGCCATCGCCAGGCGCGGCAGTACCTCCTTGACCGCGTAACGTGTCTGAACCGTCTGATGACCCATCGCCGTCATGGCGCCGATCGTGGCCAGCAGGACGAAGCCCGAGTCCGCCATGACAGCGGTGACCTTCCACAGGTCGAGCACCCGGCCGGAGCCGGCGACGTCAGGTGTGGCCAACAGCGTCACCGCGAGCGTGTCGAGCAGCGGCTTGATGGCGGACGCCGCGAGGTGCGCGAACCAGCCGTTGATCTGCTTGGTTATCCAGTCGCCGAAGCCGAAGTTGAACTGCGGTGGCGACGGCACCGGCTCCGCGCTCGGTGAAGGCTCAGGAGACGGCGTCGGATCGGCCCAGGCACTGCCTGCGGCAGCAGCGAATGCCGTCGCGGCAAGGGCGGCAACGAACAGGAAACGGACCGTTGCCGATATCGCGGGTGCAGTCATCGTGGTCACCCGCCGCCCACGATGCGCTTGAGCACGCTGACGAACAGCGGCGCCAGAACGGCCAGGCCGTAGCCGAACGCGGCCGCCTTGAGTGCCGCCTTCGCCTTCTGGACTTCGCCGGGATCACCGCCTGCCACCAGGTACCGCAGACCGCCGACCGTGAGCATGAGCGTTGCCAGAGCGGCAAGCAGGCCGATGAGCCAGTTCCGCAGGTTGTCGAAGACCGTGTTGAGATTCGTCGGCACTGCGGCAGCACGAACGACCGTCCCGCGCTCAGCCAGTGCAGCCGCTGCCGCGGCGGCAAGGATGATGGCGATCAAAACCGCCACGAGCACGCCGCGGAAGAGGTGGTGCCAGCGACCGTGCCGTAGCGGCGGAAGGTTCCGCGCGGAGCCGGTGGGGCTGCCCCAGCCTCCCTTCTGTTCGGTGGTGATGGGCTTCGGATCTGAGGTGATCCGGCTCCGCGCGGAGGTCTTGGAGGTGCCATCCGACCTTCTACGGATGGCCGATGTGATCGCCAGGGACAGTGCCGGCTCGACGTCACCTGCCAGAACGGCATCGGCAAGGAGCGGCTCGCACCGTTGCCGCCGCTTCTTTGCCGCCTCGGACGTCTGCCCGATGACCTCGGCGTTCTGCCGGGCGCGCTCGCCGGCTCGTCGCCCGGCTGCGCACATACGGGGCAGGACGTTGGGCCGGTCCAGGTCGACCGCCTTCACCGCGGCGATGAAGGCCGTCAAGACCTCGATGTCGATGTAGGCAGCGTCCCCGGCGGTGTGATAGCGGCGCAGCCGCCCGCAGATACGACGCAGGCTGGGCACAGCCGTCCCGACCACCCCGACGAGCCACTGCGGGCCGCCCCGGCGGGCTCGCATCACGAGTTCGCGCCAGATCTCGTCGCGTGCGGCCTCACACAGCGTTCCTGAGGCCAGAAGCTCGCGCAGTTCCCTCAGCGGAATCTGGCGCCGAGGCAGCTCGTGAGCGAGCTGCCTGCCGTCCAGTGCCAAGCCGCCGGCAGCGGACGCGAGGATGTGGAAGTCGCGCTCGACGACATCGAGCGGTGAGCGGTCCTTGAAGGGCGTCTCGCGAAGATCGGTACTCATCGGATTGCTCCACTGCGAGAGGGCTTTCGGTCTCGCAATCCGGTGTAGAGACCACTTCTGGCCACCCTCGTGCGGCCAGAGCAGGCGAATTCAGGCGATGGCTGGGGCCGATCGGCCGCCGAAGATCAACTCAACGTAGATCTGACTCGCCAGAGCGCCGCCAAAGGCCCGAGCCGATACGGGACTGCCAAGTCGTTGTAATGATCTTTTCGGCGTCCGGTGCAGGAGTTCGAATAGCCCGTGGATGCGGGACCCTTCAAGGCCGAAGCGCCCGACAGTGGCTTGCCAGAGCTTGGCGGGCAGTTCGCCAGAGGTGATTGGTGGGGTGAGAGCGCGTTACCCGTTCAGGGAAGCGCTGCGGATCTGAGGCCCGCCCCAACCAGCGATGACCAAGCTCACCACCGCCCCACCGGCCATCAACACGACGCTTTTTTATCCAGCCGGTCAGGCGCTCGACGACCCTCACCCGAACCCAGCAACCGGATCAGGTCAGCCCACAGGCCGGCTGGTTATCGTGCCGATCGCTCTACGCACTGCCCGCGCATTCATCGCCTGGACTCATCGTTACCTGTTGCCTCCACAAGGCGCCAAGTTCGTCATCGGCGTCGGCACCGAAGACGGCACCCTCGTCGGGGTTGTCACCGCAGAACGGCCGGCGTCGCGCACCTACGATGACAGCCTCACCATCGAAGTCACTCATCTGACGACCGACGGTACTCCCAACGCCTGCTCGGCCTTGCTCAGCGCCGCCTGGCGAGCCGCCCGTGCGATGGGCTACCGCCGCCTGATCGCTTACACCCGTGCCGGTGAACCTGGCACCTGCCTGCGCGCTGCCGGGCTCTGCCGCGTCGCCGATCGTGTCGGCCCCTCCGACTGGGACACGTCCAGCCAACCGCAAGCCCCCTCCGGCGCTTGCGGCGTCGCCCACGTCCTGTGGGAGATCACCGCCCCCGCCCCTCAAAACCGGGGTGGAGCTCAATGAGGCCATCCCCCAGCCCGTTGATCGGGTACATGCGTGCGACCCGCGGTCCCTACGAACTCGCCTCCCCGCAGGCCCAGAAGGCCAGCGGGCAGGTATTCCGCTCGCGATCCTCAACTCGGTGAACAGGGAGCGTCATGAAGAAGGTCACGCTCCGCGATCTACCAGACCTGCCTCCCACCTTGGATCTGATGACTGCGGCTCAGGTTCTCGGGATCGGGCGCACAACCGCTTACAGCCTCGCCAAGAAAGGCGAGTTCCCCGTTCGCCTTATTCGCATTGGCGACCTCTACCGTGTATCGACGGCGGAACTACTCCAGTTGCTCAGAGGCTCGCCCCCGGAAGAGACACCTGATCGCTAAACCCTTTCACAGCGCCTTGGTGACCATTAGGTCGCCAGGGCGCGGCTTGCTGTAGGGACTACTCGACTACAGCCGACGCCGGGTCCCGGGGAGTAGTCTCCTACCGCGCGTCGCGCCGGTTCTGACACGCCCATCTACGAGCGCTTACCATGATCAATGTCCCGCGTCCGGAGGTTCAACCTGACATCGGCGGGGTCCGGTTCGGGGGCTTGCCTGGTGTCGATGTGGACTGATCTCTGTCACCTGCTGACGAACGCTCGCGGTGGCGAATTGATGGCAAACGATCAAAAGGCCGTCTCCCGTTTTCGGGAGAACGGCCTCTGAGCTGGGAAAACACTGTGGGGCTACCAGGACTTGAACCTGGGACCTCTTCCTTATCAGGGAAGCGCTCTAACCGTCTGAGCTATAGCCCCGCGCAACCGAACGGTATCGCATCCGCTGATCAGACGCGAACCGGTTGTTCGGACGGGAAAAGCTTACCGCGTCCAGCATGCTGTTCGCGCCGTGCCGACCATGGCGGCACGGCGCGAACACCCGGCCTACTCGGCCTCGCTGAAGGTCACCTCGACGCCCCCGACCAGGTCAGAGGCGACGTTGTAGATGACCGCCCCCAGCGTGGCCAGAGCCGTGATGAGGACCACGTTCACCGCCCCGATCAGCGCGGTGTATCCGAGGATGCGCACTGGCTCGAACCAGGAGGCGATGTCGATCGGGATCGAGCTCTGGCCCTGCTCGCCCTGGCCAAGCTGGTTGACCAGGTCCACGATCGAGTCGAACACCCCGAGGGCGGAGAGCACGCCGTACAGTACGGCCACCGCCACGAACAGCACCACGAAGCAGACCAGGGAGACCACGAAGCTGAACTTCATGGCCGACCACGGCTCGACGCGGCGCAGCACGAGGTGAGCCTTGCGCGGCAGCCGCCCCCCGGCGGCCGCGTTGGACGACTTCTTCTTGGTCAGTTCGACGGCGGGCGGCGGCGGAGCCTCGGTGGTCAGCGACGGACGGATGCGGACCGTGTCGTTGCCCTGTCCGGTACCGGCAGGCTGCGGGACCTGCGCGGGCTCCTCCTTGGCCGGGGCGGCGGGGACCGGGACGCCCTGTCCGGGCCTGGTGTCCTGCTGTCCCTCGTCGACCGCGTCGAAGATCTCGGTTTCTCTGGGCTTCTTCGGTTGCTGTCCGTTACCTGAAGCCGCCTTTGTTCTGGCGGGGCCACCCTGGGCGCTCATGAACTACTCTCCTCCCCCGTCTTCCTCACTCTCCACGGAAGTCACCATTGACTCCGCGTTCCGGGCGAGGGCCACCACGCTGTCGCCTTCGGCGAGATTCATCAATCGCACTCCCATGGTCTGGCGGCCGGACTGCTTGATCTCGCCGGCACTCGTCCGGATCACCCCGCCTGCGGACGTGATCGCGAAGACCTCGTCCTCCGGGTTGACCATGACGGCTCCGACCAGCTTGCCACGGGAACTTACGATTTTCGCCGTCAGCACGCCCCTACCGCCACGTCCTTGAACTGGATACTGCTCCACCGGCGTCCGTTTTGCGTACCCAGCTCGTGTGGCGATAAGCACGTCTTGACCGTCGGCCATGCGATTCATGGCGAGAAGTTCGTCACCATCGAGGAACCTCATACCGATAACGCCGCTCGTCGCCCGTCCCATGGGCCGCAGCGCCTCGTCGGAGGCGGTGAACCTGATGGACTGCGCCCCCTTGGAGACGAGCAGCAGGTCGTCCTCCTCGGACACCAGGCGGGCCCCGATGACCTCGTCGTCCTCCCGCAGGTTGATCGCGATCAGCCCACCGGACCTGGGGGAGTCGTACTCGGCCAGGCGGGTCTTCTTGACCAGGCCGCTGCGGGTGGCCAGGACGAGGTAGGGCGCGACATTGTAGTCGCGCAGGTCGAGGACCTCCATGACGGTCTCGTCCGGCTGCATGGCGAGCAGGTTGGCCAGGTGCATGCCGCGCGCGTCGCGCCCGGCGTCGGGCAGCTCGTACGCCTTCACCCGGTAGACCCGGCCCTTGTTCGTGAAGAACAGCAGCCAGTGATGCGTCGAGGTGACGAAGAAGTGGTCGACGATGTCGTCCTGGCGCAGCTGCGCGCCCCTGACGCCCTTACCGCCCCGCTTCTGGGCCCGGTAGAGGTCGGTCCTGGTGCGCTTGGCGTAGCCGCCCCGGGTGATCGTGACGACGATCTCCTCTTCGGCGATGAGGTCCTCGATCGACATGTCGCCGTCGTAGGCGATGATCTCGGTCTTGCGCTCGTCGCCGTAGCGGCCGACGATCTCGGCCAGCTCGTCGTTGATGATCTCCCGCTGGCGGGTCTCGCTGGCCAGGATCGAGTTGTACTCGGCGATCTGCGTCATCAGCGAGTCGTACTCGTCCTGGATCGCCCGCCGCTCCAGGGCGGCCAGCTTGCGCAGCTGCATGTCGAGGATGGCCTGCGCCTGCACCTCGTCGATCTCCAGCAGCCCCATGAGGCCCTGCTGGGCGTGTGAGGCCGACTCCGAGGCCCGGATCAGCGCGATGACCTCGTCGAGCCGCTCAAGGGCCTTCAGCAGGCCGCGCAGGATGTGGGCGCGCTCCTCGGCCTTGCGCAGCAGGTATCGGGTCCTTCGGACGATGACCTCGATCTGGTGCGCCACGTAATGGCGGATGAACTGGTCGAGCCGCAGCGTCCGCGGCACGCCGTCCACCAGGGCCAGCATGTTGGCGCCGAAGGTGTCCTGGAGCTGGGTGTGCTTGTACAGGTTGTTGAGCACGACCTTGGCGACCGCGTCGCGCTTGAGCACGATCACCAGCCGCTGGCCGACCCGCGAGGAGCTCTCGTCGCGTACGTCGGCGATGCCCGACAGCTTGCCCTCACGCACCAGCTCGGCGATCTTCAGGGCCAGGTTGTCGGGGTTGACCTGGTACGGCAGCTCGGTGACGACCAGCGCCTGCCGTCCCTTGTCCTCCTCGACCTCGACCACCGCGCGCATGGTGATCGAGCCGCGCCCGGTGCGGTAGGCGTCCTCGATGCCCCGCCGCCCGACGATCAGCGCCCTGGTCGGGAAGTCGGGCCCCTTGACCAGCCTCATCGACGCTTCGAGCAGCTCCTCGTCACCCGCCTCCGGGTGCTCGAGCGACCACTTGACCGCCGCCGCGACCTCACGCAGGTTGTGCGGCGGGATGTTGGTGGCCATGCCGACGGCGATGCCGCCCGAGCCGTTGACCAGCAGCTGCGGGAAGCGCGCCGGCAGGACGTCGGGCTCCTGCGACTTGCCGTCGTAGTTGGGGCGGAAGTCGACGGTCTCCTTGTCGATGTCGCGCAGCATCTCCATGGCGATGGGCGCGAGCTTGCACTCGGTGTACCGCATCGCCGCCGCCGGGTCGTTGCCCGGCGAGCCGAAGTTGCCCTGCCCGTCGACCAGCGGATATCGCAGCGACCACGGCTGCGCCAGGCGTACGAGCGCGTCGTAGATCGAGGTGTCGCCGTGTGGGTGGTAGGTGCCCATCACGTCGCCGACGACGCGGGCGCACTTGAAGTAGCCGCGGTCGGGACGGTAGCCACCGTCGTACATCGCGTAGAGCACCCGCCGGTGCACCGGCTTGAGACCGTCGCGCACGTCCGGCAGCGCCCTGGACACGATGACGGACATCGCGTAGTCCATGTAACTGCGCTGCATCTCGGACTGGATGTCAACCGGCTCGATGCGGTCGGCCGGGGGAGTGGTGTTCACGTCCGTCACAGGTTGAGGTCCTTCTTGGTGGTACGGTGAGCCGCTTTCGACGGCTCACCGCAGGTAGCAGAGGCTGCACCCACGGCCGGCAGCTCAGACGTCGAGGAAGCGCACATCGCGGGCATTGCGGATGATGAAGTCGCGCCGGGCCTCCACGTCCTCGCCCATCAGCACGCTGAACAGGTCGTCGGCCTGCGCCGCGTCGTCGAGCGTGACCAGGCGCAGCAGCCGGGTCGCCGGGTTCATCGTGGTCTCCCAGAGCTGGCCCGCGTTCATCTCGCCCAGACCCTTGAACCGCTGTACGTTGTCACGCGAGCGCGGGTCGGGCTTGCCGTTGGCGATGCCCTCGGCGATGACCGCGTCGCGCTCAGGGTCGGAGTAGGCGTAGGAGGCGTCCTCGCCCTTGCGGTCCCACTTGATCTTGTAGAGCGGTGGGCACGACAGGTAGACGTGGCCGGCCTCGATCAGCGGCCTCATGAACCTGAACAGCAACGTCAGCAGCAGCGTGTTGATGTGCTGGCCGTCGACGTCGGCGTCGGCCATCAGGATGACCTTGTGGTAGCGCAGCCTGGCGATGTCGAACTCGTCGTGCACTCCGGTGCCCAGGGCGGTGATGAGCGCCTGGACCTCGTTGTTCTTGAGTACTTTGTCGATCCGCGCCTTCTCCACGTTGAGGATCTTGCCGCGGATGGGCAGGATCGCCTGGAAACGCGAGTCGCGGCCGCCCTTGGCGGAGCCGCCGGCCGAGTCGCCCTCGACGATGAACAGCTCGCACTTCTCCGGGTCGTTCCACTGGCAGTCGGCCAGCTTGCCAGGCAGGCCGGACCCCGACTCAAGGAGCGACTTGCGCCTGGTCAGATCGCGCGCCTGGCGGGCCGCGAGGCGGGCGCGGGAGGCCTGCAGCGACTTGTAGATGATGTCCTTGGCCTCGCCGGGGTTGCGCTCGAACCAGTCGCGCAGGTGGTCGTTGCAGGCCTTCTGCACGAACGACTTGGCCTCGGTGTTGCCCAGCTTGGTCTTGGTCTGTCCCTCGAACTGCGGGTCGGACAGCTTGACCGAGATGATCGCGGTCAGGCCCTCGCGGACGTCCTCACCTGAGAGGTTGTCGTCCTTGCCCTCCTTGAGGAACTTCTGCTCGCGCGCGTAGCGGTTGACGATCGTCGTCAGCGCCGCGCGGAAGCCCTCCTCGTGGGTGCCGCCCTCCGCGGTGTTGATCGTGTTGGCGAAGGTGTAGACCGACTCCGAGTAGGAGTTGTTCCACTGCATGGCGATCTCGACCGCGATGCCGTCGCCCTCCTCCTCGAAGGAGATGATCGACGCGTGCGCCGGCTCCTTCTTGGTGTTGAGGTGCTGTACGAAGTCGGCCAGGCCGCCCTGGTAGCAGTAGCTGACGGTGTGTACCTCGCCGTTGACGTGGTCGGGGCGCTCGTCGGTCAGCTTGATCGTCAGGCCCTTGTTGAGGAAGGCCATCTCCTGGAAGCGCCGCGAGAGCATCTCGTAGTTCCAGGTGGTGGTCTCGAAGACGTCCGGGTCCGGCCAGAACGTGATCGTGGTGCCGGTCTCGTCGGTCTCCTCGCCCTTGGCCAGCGGCGCGGTGGGCTTGGACATCTCGTAGCGCTGGCGCCAGTAGTGGCCGTTCTGCTTGACCTCGACGTCCATGGCCGTCGACAGGGCGTTGACGACGGCCGAGCCGACGCCGTGCAGGCCGCCGGAGACCGCGTAGGACTGGCTGTCGAACTTGCCACCCGCGTGCAGCGTGGTCAGCACGACCTCGACGGCGGAGCGCTTTTCCACCGGGTGGATGCCGGTGGGGATGCCGCGTCCGTTGTCGATCACGCGCACGCCGTTGTCGGCCAGCAGTGTGATGTCGATCAGGTCGGCGTAACCGGCCAGCGCTTCGTCCACCGCGTTGTCCACGATCTCCGTGACGAGGTGGTGCAGACCGCGCTCACCGGTCGAACCAATATACATACCCGGGCGTTTGCGAACCGCCTCGAGCCCTTCGAGTACGGTGATTGAGCTAGCGTCGTAGGACAACTGCGAAATCCTCCTGCCGCGGACACGCGGCGGGGGACGCTGTCATTGCGAAAGCTGCCCCTGCCGTGCCCGTCACCGTCGTGAGTGCCCCGATGCGCGGTCACCCAGGGGAGTCGGCTTGCTGCCGGGGTGACACGCAAGCGGACGTGTCCGGAATCCTTTTTGATTCTACCGCTTCCGGAGGCCCAAGGTGGCAACGAACGCGCCTGTGATGCTCTCTAGCTCGTTTTGCCCCCACTCAAGCATCCCCCCTCCGGAAAGGGGGCTTATCGCGTCTGAGGCTGTCTGATCGCCCTTGGCGCCCAACCGTAGCGGCGCAAAAGGCCTGCTGCGGATAGCGGCTGGACGCCGCTATCCGTAGGTGTCGCCGGGACCCCTGCTTCCGGTCACCCGCAATCCCCCCGACGACCGCGGCGCGTTCTGCGGCCCTCTGACCTTGACCTTTGTCACGGTGCCGTCGCCGAGCTCCTCGTTCAGCCTGCGTACGAGGGTGCGCGCGAGCAGCCGTACCTGCGTCGCCCACGCGGTCGAGTCGGCCAGGATCAGCACCTCGCCGTCAGCGAACGAGTCCGGCTTGGTGTGCTGCGCCAGGTCAGGCCCGACGATGTCGGCCCATCGCCCGAACACCCCGCCGACCGCCGCCGACCGCTCCCAGCCGCGATCGGCCAGCAGGTCCGCGATGGCCCGTCCGAAAAGCTGTGGATCGCCGCTGTTCCTGCGCGCGCCCCCGCCCCGGCGCCTGGGCTCGCGCCTGGGGAGTTGACCGCGCTTGGCGGCGTCGGCCTTGGCCTGGGCGAGCTTCTCCCTGGCCATGGCCACGCCCTTGGCCGTCGCGTTCTCCCCACCGGCCGCCCCGGCGCCGGTCCCGCCGGAAGCCGGTACGCCCGCCCCGGCCCCGGACCCGCCAGAAGCCGGTACGGCGTCCGAGGCGCCTTCGGGGCGTGCCCTCCTGGCGCCGCGCTGGTCGTCACCGGACACGGGTCACGCTCCCTTCCGCGACGTCGAATCGGGCTCCGCTCAGCTCCGGCGGCACGTCGTCCGGCACCGCCGCCGTGATGAGCACCTGCTCGGCGGGCGCGACGATCTCCGCGAGCCGGCGCCTGCGCTGGCTGTCGAGCTCGGCGAACACGTCGTCGAGTATCAGCACGGGATCGCCCCCGTCGGCCCGCAGCAGGTCGTAGGCCGCCAGCCGGAGCGCCAGCGCGAACGACCACGATTCGCCGTGGCTGGCGTATCCCCGCGCTGGCAGGTCGCCCAGTCCGAGGATCAGGTCGTCGCGGTGCGGGCCGACGAGCGTGACGCCACGTTCCAGCTCCGCTTGGCGGACCTCCAATAGCCGCTCCCGCAGACGTTCTTCAAGGGTTTTCCCCAAGTCTGTGGATAACGTCTGTGTATCGAAAGATCCCCGCTCACCGGGGACTTCGCCCTCCTCGGCACCCTCGTCGACATCCCCACCTGTGGAAAACGTGCCGCGGTAGGCCAGCGTCGCGGGGGCGCTACCGGGAGCCAGCGCGGCATAGGCCCCGGCCACCAGCGGGCGCAGCGCCTCGATGAGCTCCAGACGGGCCCGCAGCAACTCGGCGCCGTGCCTGGCGAGGTGCGCGTCCCACACCTCCAGGGTGCTCAGCACGTCGCCCGCGCCCGCCTCCGCGAACGCGGTGTCGCTCTCCTGCCGTCTGGCGCTCCTGCGGCCCCTGCGGGCCTGCGCGGCGGTACGCAGCAGCGCGCCGCGCTGCTTGAGCACCCGGTCGTAGTCGGCGCGGACGCCGGCGAATCTGGGGGCCCTGGCCACCAGCAGGTCGTCGAGGAAGCGGCGGCGCTCGGCCGGGTCGCCCTTGGCCAGCGACAGGTCCTCGGGCGCGAACAGGACCGTGCGCAGCAGGCCGACGGCATCGCGCGCCCTGGACATGGGGGAGCGGTTGAGCCGCGCGCGGTTGGCCCGGCCCGGGTTGATCTCCAGCTCGATCAGCGCCCGCCGGTCTTCCCGCTGTACGGCGCAGCGCACGATGGCCCGCGCCGCCCCCTGGCGTACGAGCGGAGCGTCGCTCGCCACCCGGTGGCTGGAGTGCGTCGCCACGTAGCCGAGGGCCTCGACCAGGTTGGTCTTGCCCTGGCCGTTGGGCCCCACGAACGCCGTCACGCCCGGCTCCAGGCCGAGCTCCACGGACGCGTAGGACCTGAAGTCGGTCAGCGAGAGGTGGGCGACATGCACCCCACGAAGGTTAGTCGGCCACGGATGCCACTGGGGTCACCGGCATGCGTTCTGTGGAAAACCCTGGCCCTGTGGAAAACCCTATCGGTCGCTCTCGCGCGGCGGTGTCACGTCCGCGCCCGGGGCGTCGGCGCCCTTGCCGGTGCTGCCCTCGGTCGAGGTGATCGCGTGGCCGCCGAACTGGTTGCGCAGCGCGGCCACGACCTTCATCGCGGGGGAGTCGTCCTGCCGCGAGGCGAACCTGGCGTAGAGCGCGGCGGTGATGACCGGCAGCGGGACCGAGTGGTCCACGGCCGCCTGGACCGTCCACCGGCCCTCGCCGGAGTCCTGTGCGTAGCCACGGAGCTGGTCGAGGTGCTCGTCGTCGTCGAGTGCCCGCACCATCAGGTCGAGCAGCCAGGAGCGGATCACCGTGCCGGTGCGCCAGCTGCTGAACGAGCCCTTGACGTCCTTGACGATGTCGGAGGCCTCGAGCAGCTCCCAGCCCTCCGCGAACGCCTGCATCATGCCGTACTCGATGCCGTTGTGGACCATCTTCGCGAAGTGCCCGGCGCCGACGTCGCCCGCGTGGACGAAGCCGTCCTCGCCCTCGGGCTTCAGCGTCTCGAAGATGGGCATCAGGCGCTCGACGTGGGCCTGCTCGCCGCCGCACATGAGCGCGTAGCCGTTCTGCAGGCCCCAGACGCCGCCGCTGACGCCGCAGTCGACGAAGCCGACGCCCTTCTCGCTCAGCTCGGCGGCGTGCTTCTGGTCGTCCACATAGTGGGAGTTTCCGCCGTCGACCACGATGTCGCCCTCGTCGAGCAGGTCACCGAGGGCGTCGACGGTGGCCTGGGTGGGCTTGCCCGCGGGCACCATGACCCAGATGGCCCGCGGCGCCTGGAGACGCTCGACCAGGTCTTTGAGGCTGGCCGCGTCGCTGATCTCCGGGTCGCGGTCGTAGCCGACGACGTCATGACCACCGCGGCGCAGCCGCTCGGCCATGTTGCCGCCCATCTTGCCGAGTCCGACCATGCCGATCTGCATGATTCCTACCCCCTTGTCAGGCTTCTATCATCCCCGATGACAGGTTCAGCCTGACAGGCGGATGGGCATGATCAGATAGCGGTAATCCGTGGCGGCTCCGTCCTCCACAGGCTTGCCACCGGTGAGGATAGCGGGCTTCGTGGATGTGGTCATCTGGAGCCTCGCCACATCGGAGTCGATGGCCCCCAGACCTTCGAGCAGGAACTGGTGGTTGAAGGCGATGTTCATCTCCTCGCCCTCGTAGTCCACCGGCAGCGCCTCGACGGCCTGCGCCTCGTCGCCGCTGCCCGCCTCGAGCACGACCTCCCCGCTCTTGAACGCCAGCCGCACCGGCGTGTTGCGCTCCGCGACCAGGGCCACCCGCTTGACCGCCTCCACGAACGGCCCTGTGGACAAGTCGGCGCGGGCCGAGAACTCGGTGGGCAGCAGCGAGCGGTACTTCGGGAACTCGGGATCGAGCAGCCGTGTCGTGGTCCGCCGCCCGGCGCTGGAGAAGCCGATCATGCCCTCTCCAGTGCCACCTGCAGAACTCATCGCGATCTCCACCTCGGCGCCGGTCGCGCCGAGCGCCTTGGCCGTGTCGGCGAGGGTCTTGCCGGGGATCATCGCGATCGCTGCGAAGTCGGGCTGGTCCGGCTGCCACTTGAGCTCGCGCACGGCCAGCCGGTAGCGGTCGGTCGCGGCGAGCGTCACGGTGTCGCCCTCGATCTCCATCCGTACGCCGGTCAGCATCGGCAGCGTGTCGTCCCGGCCCGCGGCGACGGCGACCTGCCCGACGGCGGAGGCGAACACGTCACTGCCCACCCGACCGGCGGCCGGCGGCATGGCCGGGAGCGACGGGTAGTCCTCCACAGGCATGGTCAGCAGGGTGAACCGCGCGCTGCCGCACGTGACGACCGCCTTGGCGCCGTCCACCACGAAGTCCACAGGCTGTGCGGGAAGGGCGCGGGTGATCTCGGCGAGCAGCTTGCCCGAGACGAGCACCACGCCCGGCTCACCGGTGTGGAGTTCGAGCGTCACCTCGGCGGAGACCTCGTAGTCGAATCCGGACAGCTTCAGCCGCTGCTCTTCCGTGACCTCCAGGCGCATGCCAGCGAGTACGGGCACCGACGGGCGCGCCGGGAGGCTGCGTGCCGTCCATGCCACCGCCTCAGCGAGGACGTCTCGCTCGATTCGGAACATCACGGTGATCAGCCTCCTGGGTTCGTCGTTGATTCAAGTGTTCACTCTCCCGCACCCGAGTCCGGGAGGACCCCTCTATGGGTCTTGAGTTCTTTGTTAGAGAGATAAGAGGTCATCACACTAGGGGCTGTGGGAACTGTGGACAACCAGCGTTGTCGCTGGTCAGTAGCCGAATTCTTATCCACTGAGCCTGTGGGCGAAGCCTGGGGAGAACTCGCGCGCCTGGGGATGACGAATCTTTGCCCACAGCTCGTCCCCAGATCATGGTGTGTTCATCCACGGCAAACCCCGGGTTATCCACGGGGTTTCCACAGGTTGTCCACGGGGTAAACGGCGGCCTTCTGGAGCCCCAGATCGACTGTTCACAGGCCGTCCACAAGTTATCCACGAGTCACCCCAGGTTCTCCTCAGGATGTCCCCATGTTTGTCCCCAGCCCTTGTGGGCGGATTTTTCCCGGCATAGCCCGGCGAACCGCCGGGGGCTTTCTGCGTTTCCGCTGGTCCACAGCGTTTTCCACAGGCTGTGCATAACTATCAAGATCCACGCTGTGTCTGCTTGATACGCATTGTTAGCTCGTTGACCTGGTTGTACATCGACCGGCGCTCGGCGATGAGCGACCTGATCTTGCGCTCGGCGTGCATGACGGTGGTGTGGTCGCGGCCGCCGAACTGCTGGCCGATCTTCGGCAGTGAGAGCTCGGTCAGCTCGCGCGCCAGATACATGGCGATCTGCCGGGCGTTGACGAGCGCCCGGCTGCGCGAGGTGCCGCACAGGTCGTCGATGCTGATGCCGAAGTAGTTGGCGGTCTCGGTCATGATCGCGGCGATGGTGATCTCGGTGTCGGACTCCGAGGTGATCAGATCCTTCAGCACCACCTCCGCCAGTTGCAGGTCGACGCCCTGCCTGTTGAGGCTGGCGAACGCGGTGACCCTGATCAGGGCGCCCTCCAGCTCGCGGATGTTCGTGGAGATGCGGCTGGCGATGTACTCGAGCACCTCGGGCGGCGCGGCCAGCCCTTCCTGGATGGCCTTCTTCCTGAGGATGGCGATCCGGGTCTCCAGCTCGGGCGGCTGGACGTCGGTGATGAGCCCCCACTCGAACCGGTTGCGCAGCCGGTCCTCCAGCGTGATCAACTGCTTGGGCGCGCGGTCGCTGGAGATCACGATCTGCTTGTTGGCGTTGTGGAGCGTGTTGAAGGTGTGGAAGAACTCCTCCTGCGTCTGCTCCTTGCCCTCCAGGAACTGGATGTCGTCCACGAGCAGGATGTCGATCGCCCGGTAGCGGCCGCGGAACCCGTCGGCCTTGTGGTCGCGGATGCTGTTGATGAAGTCGTTGGTGAACTCCTCCGAGCTCACGTACCTGACGCGCGCGCCGTCGTACAGGCTCTGGGCGTAGTGCCCGATCGCGTGCAGGAGGTGGGTCTTGCCCAGCCCCGAGTCACCATAAATAAAGAGAGGGTTGTACGCCTTCGCCGGGGATTCGGCCACCGCCACCGCCGCCGCGTGGGCGAACCTGTTGCTGGCCCCGATGACGAATGTCTCGAATGTGTACTTCTGGTTAAGCCTGGCCGGTTCGCTGGGCTTGCTGCTCTTGGCCTCCCACCGGTTCTGCGCCGGCTCCGGCGCTTTCTCCACAGGGGGTTGTGCCTGTTCAAAAGAGAACGTCGGCTGTGGATACTCGGTGGATATGTGCGGCGGCTCCGGCTGTGGAGAGTAGAACTGCGGCGGCTCGGAAGCCTGGTTGTGCTGCGGCTGCGCGGGCTGTGCATAACGCAGCTGACTCTCCACACCCTGGGGATAACTCTGAGTCACAGGCTGTTGATGAGGGTCGCCGACGGGCTGCTCAGGGGCCGTGGTGTCGATCATCACGGCCAGCCGCATCGTCCGGCCGAGCTCCTGTGACAGCGCGTGCGCCACGAGCGGGCGGAGTTTGCCCTCGATGAGGTCCTTGAGGAAGTCGTTGGGGACGCCGAGCACGATCGTGTCGTTGGCCAGGGCGATCGGGCGCACCATGGACAGCCACGTGCGTTGCTGGACGGGGACGTTCTCGTTGAGGAAGTTGCCCAGCGCCCTCGCCCATACCGTGCCGAGGTCGACACTGTTCATCGTGCTGCTCCCCCTCCTCCCTCTCGCGGCCCCCCGCGATCGTTTATCCACATGCCACCGGCCGCCTGGGAGATCGGCGGCGCCTTCGTCCACAGCGCCGCGACCGAGTTTCGTGCCAGGGTCTCCACAGGAGTTCCACAGGAAATCCACAGGTTGTCCACAGTGTCCGGGCGGCTCCGGAAGGCCCGACAGTAGTCATGTGCACAGCTGTGTTCAAGCGTTGTCCACAGCCTAGTGGTACCTGAGTGCACATACTGTGGACACAGGGCCGGCGGTGGAAAAGTCGCCTGTGGATCAGTGGATAACCCGTCCGGTTTGACCTGAGCCGCACTTGGCCCGTAACGTACGACGGTCGGCTTGTCACGCGACGGCTATTTCGCGTGCCCTCGCTTTTCTGGCAGGCCATCCTTGTGTCTTAGGCGCCCTTGCGGCGCACCTTCAAGCCTGGAGCCCACCCGTGAGCAAGCGTACTTTCCAGCCGAACAACCGTCGCCGCGCGAAGACCCACGGCTTCCGGCTGCGGATGCGCACCCGGGCCGGTCGCGCCATCCTCGCCGCTCGCCGCCACAAGGGTCGCGAGAAGCTGTCGGCCTGATCGTCCCGCGTCCGATAATGAGCCCGTCGGCGGATCTCGCCGGCGGGCGATAGGCGTATACGGTGCTGTCCCAACACTCCCGCATGCGGCGCGGGAAGGAGTTCGAAGCGGCGATCAAGCGCGGAAAGCGTGCAGGTCGCCCCACCCTGGTGGTACATCTCGGCATTTCCGGGGAAGGGTCACCTCTGGTGGGATTCGTGGTGAGCAAGGCCGTCGGTGGCGCGGTGACCAGGAACAAGGTCAAACGGCGGCTCCGACACCTGATGCGGGACCGTCTCCACGGGCTGCCGCGAGGTAGCCTGCTGGTGGTACGCGCCAACCCACCGGCCGCGTCCGCGCGATTCGAGCAGTTGGCCGCCGAGCTCGATCTCGCACTGGATCGTTTGCTGAGGCGGCGCGAGTCCTCGACGGGTGTACACAAATGACGGAGCAGCCGCAAGGGGTGGTCCCGGGCCTCGCCGCTCGGGCGCTGATCATCCCGATCCGGTTCTACCGGGCCTTCATCAGCCCGATGCTCGGTCCGCGCTGCCGTTTCTACCCCTCGTGCAGTGCATATGGACTCGAGGCGATTGCCGTGCACGGAGCACTGCGCGGCACATGGCTGACTGTCCGGCGCATCGGGCGGTGCCACCCATTCCATCCCGGAGGTATAGACCCGGTGCCCCCACGCCCGGTCCGGTCCCACGAAACGCAAGGGAGATAGCTCGGTGGAGCTGTCCTGGCTGAGCTGGCTGTACGAAGCCGTAGCCCATGTCATCATCTGGATCCACACTGCATACAGCACGGTCCTCAACCCGGACAGCGGGCTGACCTGGGCGCTGACCATCATCACGCTGACCGTGCTCATGCGGGTTTTGATCTTCCCGCTCTTCCTGAAGCAGATGCGATCGTCGCGGAAGATGCAGGAACTCGCGCCCAAGGTCGCGGATATCCGCAAGCGCTACAAGAACGACAAGCAGCGCATGAACCAGGAGGTCATGGCGCTCTACCAGGGTGCCGGCGCCAACCCGCTCGGTGGTTGCCTGCCCGTCGTGGCGCAGTTCCCCATCTTCATCTCCATGTTCACCGTCCTGCAGAACATGGCCAACGGTCATCCGAAGTACGGCATGACGCAGGAGCTCGTCGACAGCGCCAGGGCCGCGCACATCTTCGGCGCGCCGCTGCCCGCCAACTTCTTCATGTCGTCGGCGGACATCGCGGGTTTCGACGCCGGCGTCGTACAGACGAAGGTGGTTCTGGGGATTTTCGTGGCGATCAGCTCGCTGACCACGTTCCTCACCGTCCGGCAGAGCGTCACCCGCTCCATGGCCCAGATGCCGGACAACCCCATGGCGCAGCAGCAGAAGATCCTGATGTACATCTCGCCGCTGTTCGCCTTCTTCAGCCTGAACTTCCCGCTCGGTCTGATCCTCTACTGGGTCACCACCAACCTGTGGACTCTCGGTCAGCAGCACTGGTTCTACAGCCGGAACCCCATGCCGGAGTTCGACGCCAAGGGCGACGTGATCCCGGTGCAGCCCAAGCCTGGTCTGATGGCCAAGCTTCGCAAGACCACTCCCGAAGAGCAGGCGCCGCCGCCCCCGCCTCAGCCTAAGATCATTAGGCAGCAGCCGAGCAGGCAGTCCCGCAGCAAGCGCACCGGCAGCAAGAAGTCTTGAACATGAAGGAGAGGCCGGCCATGACCGAGGCCGAGCAGGAGAAGGCTCCTGATCTCAATGCGCTCGAGCAGGAGGGCGAGATCGCTGCCGACTACGTCGAGGGCCTTCTCGACATCGCCGACATCGACGGTGACATCGACATGGACGTCGAGGGCGACCGCGCCCTGGTCTCCGTCGTGGGGCTCAAGGGCACGGAGCTGGTGGGGCCCGCGGGAGAGGTCCTGGAGGCCCTGCAGGAGCTGACCCGCCTGGCCGTGCACCGGCAGATGGGCGAGCGCTCCCGGCTGATGCTGGACGTGGCGGGCTACCGCGAGCGGCGCAGGGCCGAGCTGACCAAGCACGGCACCGAGATCGCCAACCAGGTGAAGGACCAGGGGGAGCCGAAGGCGCTGCAGCCGATGACGCCGTTCGAGCGCAAGATCGTGCACGACGCGGTGGCGGCCGCCGGGCTCCGCAGCGAGTCCGAGGGTGAGGAGCCGCACCGGTACGTGGTGGTTCTGCCCGCCTGAGCGGTGGGATCGTCGATCCGGCCGTCTGCCCGCCGTGCGCGAGGTAGACGGCCGTTTCCCATTTCTCGCCCTTTATGCCTGTACGTGCCAGGTACGGCCTATTTATGCGGCTAAAGCGTCATACATTCCGCGTCGATCCCTGTACGCGTGGCGGCGTGTCCCTTCGGACCGGCCCGCTAGTCTTCCACTGTGATCTCACCTTTAGCCTTGGGTGGAGACCATCCCATTGCGTCCCGTCGACGTCCCGACCGACCTGCCTGAGAGAGGGCCACCGAACCAGTGAGCGATGAGCTTCCGGCGCCGCCGGACATAGCGCGGGACGTCTTCGCCGGGGAGGCCTGGGATCGCGCCGGCGCGTTCGCGGGGCTGCTGGCGGGTCCCGGCGTCGTCCGGGGGCTGCTGGGTCCGCGGGAGGTGCCGCGGATCTGGGATCGCCACCTGCTCAACTGCGCGGTGGTCGCCGAGGTGGTGCCGCGGGACGTACGTCTGGTGGACATCGGCTCGGGTGCCGGGTTGCCGGGGATCGTGCTGGCGATCGTTCGCCCGGACATCTCGGTCACGCTCCTGGAGCCGCTGCTGCGGCGTACCGTCTTCCTGGAGGAGTGCGTCGAGGCGCTCAAGCTGGACAACGTCGAGGTGTTGCGCGGGCGGGCGGAGGAGCTGGCGGGCAAGCGCGAGTTCGATGTGGCCAGCGCCCGTGCGGTGGCGCCGCTCGACCGGCTGCTGAAATGGGCGATGCCGCTGCTGCGCGAGGGCGGCGAGCTGATCGCGATGAAGGGGGAGCGGGCCGCCGGTGAGCTCGCCGAGGCGGAGCCCCAATTGCGGGCCAGCGGAGCCCGAACGGCCGAGCTTGTGACCGTCGGGCGCGGTAAGGTCGAGCCGCCTGCAACATTGGTTCGGGTGGTAGCAGGTCGCGCGCCGGAGCGAGTTAGGCGACGACGAGGGAGGTGACGGTTGTGCCAGTCGCGTCAAGCGGTCTTGGCTGGCCGGGCAGCCGTCCGTCCGAGAGTCCAACCGGGGTTGGCTGGCCCGAAATGGGCGTGTCGCGACAGCGAATTCCCGGCACCGGCACACCACTGGTTGAAAGGATGGCCATCGTGACCCAGACCCCCCTGAACCCCGGCGATTCGCCGTTGGTACGAGAGGCGCTCAACTCAGTGGTTTCACGTGAAACATCTGCAACCCCCACGGCCACCCAGACCCCGGGAGACGGCGACGGCAGCTGGCCGCGCCCGTCCAAATGCCGGGTGATCGCGGTGGCCAACCAGAAGGGCGGCGTGGGCAAGACCACCACATCGGTGAACATCGCCGCCGCCTTGTCCATGCATGGCCAGCGGGTCCTCGTGGTGGACCTGGACCCCCAGGGGAACGCGTCGACGGCGCTGGCCACCGATCATCGCGGTGACGTTCCTGACGTCTATCAGGTCCTCGTTGACGATCTGCCGATGGCCGACATCGTCAAGCAGGTCCCGGAGATGCCCAACCTCTACTGCGCCCCGGCCACCATCGACCTGGCGGGTGCGGAGATCGAGCTGGTGTCCCTGGTGGCGAGGGAGGCTCGCCTCCGGCGGGCGCTGGGGGCGTACGAGTCGATGGAGCTCGACTACATCATCATCGACTGCCCGCCGTCTCTCGGCCTGCTGACCGTGAACGCGTTGGTGGCCGCGGACGAGGTCATGATCCCCATTCAGTGTGAGTACTACGCGCTGGAGGGTCTCGGGCAACTCCTCAGGAACGTCGACCTGATCAAGGCCCACCTGAACCCGACGCTGAAGCTCACGACCATCGTGCTGACGATGTACGACGGTCGCACCCGGCTGGCGTCGCAGGTGGCGGACGAGGTGCGGTCGCACTTCGGTGACACGGTCCTCAACACGGTCATCCCGAGGAGCGTCCGGCTGTCGGAGGCGCCCAGCTATGGGCAGTCGGTCATGACGTACGATCCTGGATCCAGCGGGGCCATGGCTTACATGGACGCCGCCCGCGAGATCGCGCACCGCGCTGCCATGGTGTAGCCCCAGTTTCTCTTGGTTTCTTCCGCAGCCTCGTACAAGATGCGCCGGGGCTGCCTTGGTGCTGCCCGCCGCCCTTGCCTGCCTCGCGCGTGAGTCCCCGGTTGCCCGGCCATCGGGGCCGCCGCTCCGGGAGACCCGGCGGACCACCGCCCCCGGGCTACCGAAGTTCGCCAGGCGGTCGCTGGCCGAAAGTGCGCCAGTCCTTCGCTGGAGGATCAGCCGCGGCCTCGACCCGAAGTCGGCCATCTCCGCGATTGAAGTTCGGCCATCTCCGCGCCCGGAAAACCGCCGCCACGGATGCGACCGCCTTCATCCTCCCGACCTGAGACCGCCACGAACGCAACCCGCCTTCGCCCTCCACGACCCGAGAACCGCCGTCACGGATGCGACCCGCACTCGCCCTCCACGAAACCGCCGTCACGGATGCGATCGTCCTTGGCTCTCCGCGACCTGAAGACCGTCACGGATGCGACCCCTCCTTCGCCTTCCTCAACCTGAAGATCGTCGCGAGTGAGTCGTTGAGGTCACGGGTTGGGCAGGTTTGTGATCCTGTCGGTGTAAATCCAACAGACGTGTGTGGCGAGGGGGCACCCGGCCACGCCCGCGACGGTAACCTCTCCTGGAGTGACCGGAATCGACCGGCTGGATGAGGAGACGCAGTGAGTCAGCAGCGGCGGGGATTGGGCAAGGGGCTCGGGGCGCTCATCCCGACCGGTCCCATCGTTGACGGCACGGGGACCGTGCCCGCCCCGGCCAACGGATCGACCGGGGAGACCGGCCCGAAGCCGATCGCCGGCGCGTACTTCAAGGAGGTCGCGCTCGATGCGATCGTCCCCAATCCGCGCCAGCCGCGTGAGATCTTCGACGAGGAGCGACTCGAAGAGTTGGCGGCGTCCATCCGCGAGGTCGGCCTCCTGCAGCCGATCGTGGTGCGTCCGGTTGGCGGCGGCCAGTATGAGCTGATCATGGGGGAGCGGCGCTGGCGCGCCTGCCAGCAGGTCGGTTTGGATGCGGTTCCGGCGATCGTTCGCAACACGCAGGACACCGACCTCCTCCGGGACGCTCTCATCGAGAACCTTCAGCGCGAGCAGCTGAACCCCCTCGAAGAAGCCGCCGCCTATCAACAGCTTCTGGACGACTTCCAGGCGACGCATGACCAACTCGCCCGAAAGGTCGGCCGTTCCCGCTCCCACATCACCAACACCCTCCGTCTCCTCAACCTCCCACCCGAATTGCAGCGTACGGTCGCCGCCGGCGTCATCACTGCCGGCCATGCCCGAGCCCTCCTCACCCTCGACAGCGTTGAGGAGCAGATGCAGTTGGCCAAGCGAATCGTGGCGGAGCTTCTCTCAGTCCGGGCGGTGGAGGAGATCGTCGCCATGGGCAGCGCCAAGGCGGCCCAGAAGGCGCCCAGGGAGCGCCAGCCGGCCAAGCCCACCGCACCCGGCTTGACCCACCTCGCCGACCGCCTCTCGGACCACTTCGAGACCAAGGTCAAAGTCGACCTAGGCCGCCGCAAGGGCCGCATCGTGGTCGAGTTCGCCACCATCGACGACCTTGAACGCATCATTGGCACGATGGCGCCGGAAGCCGTACGCGCCATGCGCGACGCAGAAGACTGACCATGTTTCACGTGAAACCTCGCCCCCAGACTTCAGCTCTTACTCCCGCTTGGGTCACTCCACCCCCGCTTTCACCCCGCTGAGCCTCGGCAACGCCCGCCTGACGCAGTACCCTCGCCCAGCGACCCTCAACATCAAGCCCCTACAGCGCCCGCCGTACCCGCCCCCATTCCTACGCGGCGAGATCCACGCTGACGCGCCCGCGCGGGTGATGCATGCCACGGGCCCTCGCCGCCGACGAGACTCACACCGCGCTCAGCGGACAAGGAGAGCCCGACAGCGGCCACTCCGGGTGCTCGCTGCGGAGGCACACGTCTGCGGGCGCTCACCGCCTGAGAGCGGTACCCGCGCTCTCCGGTTGAGGTGCAATGCTCCTGCAGCTACAGCGCGAACACGAACGGGAGCCCGGCTCGCGAAGGCGCATGCCACACGGGAGAGGTACACGCGGTACTCGGGGTTGTAGGGCGGTAGACGCGCTCGCAGGTCTCTGTGGAGATGCATGTCATGCTCGGAAGAGGCGCATGCTGCACAATCCTCGGGCCGCACGATCTACTGGGCGGAGGGCGATCGTCGGGGGGTGCACACGACACTTAGGCGGCAGCGCTCACCGCCGTCTCGCGGGGATGCATGTCGGCGACGGGCTGACGGCGTGGACGTGCGTACCCGCGCACTTCGCCGAGGTGCACTCGGCACAGGGAGAAGTCGTAGGTCCGGCAGACGCGTCCGCCGGTCGCTGCGGGCCGGTCGCCGAGTGGGACGGGTACACGTGGTGCTCGATGCGGTCCGCTTTCTGCAGAGGTGACCGCTGGGGCCTGCAGATCGAAAGAGGTGAGCGTCGGTATGCGCGTACACCAGGAGTCAGGGGAGGCGCTGACGACGTTCAGCGGCGCTGCCGGCGCTACCGGCTTACCACCCGCTCCTGATCCGTGTCTGCGCCAGGCAGCCGCTCCCAATTCCGCCCCGCCTCCGACGACCCGCTTCCCATGCATCCCGGGCGACCTGCGGGACCGTCTCCCAACGCCACCGAGGGCTGGCCGCCCTCGTCCGATGTGGAGGTGGTGCGTCGGGAGAGGAGGCGTGCGTGCGGTTTGACGCGCCCTTGCTGGCGGTGTGGTTGGCCGGGGTTTCACGTGAAACATCGGCGGGGGCAGAAGGATTGGGGG
>NZ_JADOGI010000164.1 GCF_015645445.1 Nonomuraea cypriaca
ATCACGCTGTTGAGCTGGGACTTTACTGGTCCGAGCAGCGTCGCAGCCACCAAGCTCGAGCACGCAGGCACCACTTCAAGCGGCACCTGCGCCTACAGGTCCTACAGATCTAGCTATGTAGTACTAGACGGACGTCATCTCGCGGCCGGCGTCCGTCCCCCGCCGCTCGTCCTCGTCCAGCAGCGTGGCCTCGTCGAACGGCGCCTGCCCGGCCAGCACCTGCCCGGCCCGCTCCCGGTCGAACTCCCCGGTCCAGGTGCCGACGAGGACGGCGGCCACGGCGTTACCCGCGAAGTTCGTCAGCGCTCTGGCCTCGGACATGAACCGGTCGATGCCCACGATGAGGCCGACGCCGTCGACCAGCTCGGGCCGGTGCGACTGCAGCCCACCGGCCAGCGTGGCGAGGCCGGCGCCCGTGACGCCCGCCGCGCCCTTGGAGGCGATCATCATGAACAGCAGCAGCGCGATCTGCTCCCCGATCTCCAGCGGCGACCCGGTGGCCGTGGCGATGAACAGCGTGGCCATGGTCAGGTAGATCGCGGTGCCGTCGAGGTTGAAGGAGTAGCCGGTCGGCACCGTGATGCCGGCCACGGCCCTGCTCACGCCCAGGTGCTCCATCTTGGCGATGAGCCTGGGCAGGGCCGTCTCGGACGACGAGGTCGACAGGATCAGCAGGAACTCGCGGCCCAGGTAGCGCAGCAGCGACCACAGGTTGACCCTGGCGATCAGCCACAGCATCGGGCCGAGCACGACGCCGACGAACAGCAAGCAGGTCACGTAGAAGGCGACCATGATGATGGCCAGGCTCTTGAGCGCCTCGATCCCGGTGGCGCCCACGACCGCCGCCATCGCCCCGAACGCGCCCACCGGCGCGGCCCACATGATCATGGCGAGGATGCGGAACACCAGCCGCTGGAGGTGCTCCACGCCCCTCAGGATCGGCGCGCCCTTGGCGCCCATGGCCTGCAGCGCGAACCCGGCCAGCAGCGCGACGAGCAGGGCCTGCAGCACCGAGCCCGAGGTGAGCGCCGACACCAGCGTCTCGGGGATGATGCCGAGCAGGAAGTCGACCGTGCCGCTCTCGGCGCCCTTGGCCGCCTCCGCCTCGGCGGCCTGCCGGGCGGTGTCGGTGATGTGCAGCCCCGTTCCCGGATCGATGAGGTTGCCGACCAGCAGGCCGATGAACAGGGCTACCGTGGACATGACGACGAAATAGCCGAGCGCCAGCCCGCCGACCTTGCCGACCTTGGCGGCCTGGGCGACCGAGCCGACGCCCAGCACGATCGTGCAGAAGATGATCGGGCCGATCACCATCTGGATGAGCGCGACGAATCCGGTGCCGAGCGGCTTGAGCTCCGTGCCCAGGTCCGGCCAGACGAAGCCGACCAGGATCCCGAGCACGACCGCCACGATGACGGCCAGATAGAGATAGCGGGTGCGATCACGCATAGGGGGTTTCTCCAGCACCTTTGTCAGAACTTGTGGTCGTGTGACTATGCGCTTCACAGTGACCCAGGTCACCATTGCGTAAGTTTCGTTCACAGGAAGGTTGCTGATGGGGCGTTGGACCCTGGCGGGGCAGATGTTGTTCCTGCAACTGCTCGTCGTCGCCGTCACGGTGACGGGCGGCGCGGTGCTGGCGCTCGTGCAGGCCCACGAGCTGCTCACCGACGAGGCGGGCGGCACCGCGAGCGCGGTCGCGATGAGCGTGGCGGCCTCGCCCGACGTGCTGGCCGCCCTGGACGAGCCCGATCCGACCGCGCGGCTGCAGCCGTACGCCGAGCGCGTACGCAGGGCCACCGGCGTCGACTTCATCACGATCATGCGGCCTGACGGCACCCGCTACACCCATCCCCATCCCACCGAGATCGGGCGCCGCTTCCTCGGTCACACCGGGCGGGCGCTGACGGGCGAGACGTTCACGGAGACCTACACCGGCACGCTCGGCCCCTCGAAGCGGGCGGTCACCCCCGTCATGTCGGACGGGCGGGTACGGGCGCTGGTCAGCGCGGGCATCACGATCGATCGGATCAGCGCCAGGCTGCGGGACCAGTTCGCCTGGGGCGCCCTGGTAGCGCTGCTCGGCCTGTCCCTGGGCGCCGCAGGAACGTGGCTGGTCACCGTACGCCTGCGCCGCCAGACGCACGGGCTCGGCCCCGTGGAGCTGGGCCGCATCCACGACCACCACGACGCGGTCCTGCACGCCGTCAGGGAGGGCCTGCTGCTGGTGGGCCGGGACGGCACGCTGACGTTGTGCAACGACGCCGCCAGGCTGCTGCTCGGGTTGCCCGCCGACGCCGAGGGCCGGCACGTGTCCGAGCTGGGTCTCGGGCCGTGGGAGGACGGGCTGCTCGACGCAGACGAGGAGCGCGTCCACCTGGCCGGCGACCGCGTCCTGGCCGTCAACAGCGCCACCAGCAGACTCGGCACGGTCGTGACCGTGCGCGACCACACCGAGCTGCAGGCCCTCACCGGACAGCTCGACGCCGAGCGCGGCTTCGCCGAGTCGCTGCGCTCGGCCGCGCACGAGGCCGCCAACCGGCTGCACACGGTGATCACGCTGGTGGAGCTGGGCCGCACGGAGCAGGCCGTCGCGCTCGGCACGGCGGAGCTGCGGGCCGCGCAGGAGCTGACCGACCGCGTGGTCGGCGCGGTACGCGAGCCGGTGCTCGCCGCCCTGCTGCTCGGCAAGAGCGCGGCGGCGGCCGAACGCGGCGTCGAGCTGGTGATCAGCGAGGACAGCGAGCTGGACGACCCCGGCCTGGACACGCGCGAGCTGGTCACGATCGTCGGCAACCTGCTCGACAACGCCATCGACGCGGCCGGCCGGGTGGAGGTGCACCTCAGCGCGGACGAGGCGGGTGTCGTGATCAGAGTGGCCGACGACGGACCGGGGCTGACGGACCGGGCGGCGTTCGCGAAGGGCTGGACGACCAAGGGCGACGGGCACGGCCTCGGGCTGGCGCTCGTGGGGCAGGCGGTGCGCCGGCTGGGCGGGTCGATCGACGTGGCCGGGTCGGTGTTCACCGTCCGGCTCCCTGTCCCGGCTCCCGAGCCGGCGCGATGAGCCAGACGCTGGACCCGGACCGGATGATCTCCGTGCTGGTGGTCGAGGACGAGGAGATCACCGCCGAGGCCAACCGGATCTACGTGGAGCGGGTGCCCGGCTTCGAGGTGGCCGGGGTGGTCAGATCCGGTGGGGACGCGCTGCGGTTCCTGCGCAAGCGGCCGGTGGACCTCATCCTGCTCGACCTGTACCTGCCGGACATGCACGGGCTGGAGGTGTGCAGGGCCGTGCGCGCCGCCGGCCTCATGTGCGACGTCATCGCCGTCACCTCCGCCCGCGACCTGGCCATGGTCCGCTCGGCGGTCTCGCTCGGCATCTCCCAATACCTGCTCAAGCCGTTCACCTACGCGACACTCGCGGAGAAGCTGACCCGTTACGCCCGATTCAACGAGGAGGCGGGGCTCGCCGTCGGGCAGGGCGACGTGGACCGGGTCCTGGGGACCCTCAGGGGCACCTCGGAGCTGCCCAAAGGCATGGCCAGGGCCACGCTCGACACCGTCGCGGCACGGCTGCGGGAGAGCCCAGGGGGCATGCCCGCGCAGGCCGTGGCCGACGCTATCGGAGTGTCCCGCGTGACGGCACGCCGCTACCTGGAATATCTGGTGGAGCTGGGGGTGGCGATCCGCATCCCGCAGTACGGCGGCGTGGGCCGGCCAGAGTTGCTCTACCGGATCCCCATGGAAAGTTAATGACGGTGATGCTGGCCGTTCAATCCGGCCCTCTAGCTTCTGGGTGCAATCCGATGCATTGAGGAGACACACCTTGCGAGTCCTGGCCGTAGTTCCCGCCCGCGGAGGTTCGGCGGGCGTACCCCTGAAGAACCTCGCCCTGGTCGGGGGCGTCCCGCTGGTCACCCGCGCGGTGCGGGCCTGTCTGCGGGCCGAGCTGGTCGATCAGGTCGTGGTGAGCACCGACCACGCGGGGATCGCCGAGACCGCCAGGCAGGCGGGGGCGCTCGTGGTGGACCGGCCCGAGGAGCTGAGCGGCGCGACCGCCTCCAGCGAGTCGGCGGTGCTGCACGCGCTCGACGCGCTCGGCGCGGACCCCGAGGTGGTGGTGCTCGTGCAGTGCACGAGCGCGTTCATCGACCCCGCGGACCTGTCCGCGGCCGTGCGCAAGGTGCTCGACGGCGAGGCCGACTCGGTCGTGTCCGGGCTGCCCACGCACGAGTTCCTGTGGACCGCGACCGGCGGCGGCATCAACCACGACCCGGCCGTCCGGCCGCGCAGGCAGGACCGCGAGCCGCAGTTCCGCGAGAACGGCGCCTTCTACGTCATGCGCGCCTCCGGCCTGCGCGAGCACGGCCACCGCTTCTTCGGCGAGGTCGCCGTGCAGCCGGTGCCGCCGCAGCACGCCATCGAGATCGACAACCCCGAGGACCTGGACCTGGTCCGCGCGCTCGCCCCGTTCGTCGACGCGCCCGAGCCGATCGACGTGGACGCGGTCATCACCGACTTCGACGGCGTGCACACCGACGACCGCGCCTACGTCGACTCCGACGGCCGCGAGATGGTGCTGGTCAGCCGCTCCGACGGGATGGGCGTGTCGCTGCTGCGGCGCTCCGGGGTGAAGGTGCTGGTCATGTCCACCGAGCACAACCCCGTCGTGGCCGCCCGCGCCCGCAAGCTGGGCGTGCCGGTGCTGCAGGGACTGGCCGAGAAGCGGACCGTGCTGCGCGACTGGCTGAAGATCGAGGGCCTGGACCCCGCCCGCGTGGCCTACGTCGGCAACGACGTCAACGACCTGGGCCCGATGGGCGAGGTGGGCTGGCCCGTCGCCACGCCCGACGCCCACCCGCGCGTGCGCGCCGCCGCCCGCGTGGTGCTGACCAGGCCCGGCGGGTCGGGCGCCGTACGCGAGCTGTGCGACCGCGTGGTGGCCGCGCGCCCCGAGCCGCCGGCCGCCGAGGTGCGCACCCGGCCCAGGCTCGGGCCGGTGGCGATCGGCGACCTGCTGGTCGGCGACGGCGAGCCGGTCTACATGATCGGCGAGATCGGCATCAACCACAACGGCGACCTGGACATCGCCCGCCGCCTCATCGACGTGGCCGCCGACGCGGGGTGCCAGGCGGTCAAGTTCCAGAAGCGGACGCCGGCGATCTGCGTGCCCGAGGAGCAGAAGGGGCAGATCAGGCAGACGCCGTGGGGCGAGATGACGTACCTGGAGTACAAGGAGCGGACCGAGTTCGGCCGCGACGAGTACCGGCAGATCGCGAAATACTGCGACGAGCGTGGCCTGCACTGGTTCGCCTCGCCGTGGGACGTGCCCTCCGTGGAGTTCCTGGAGGAGATGGACGTCCTGGTGCACAAGGTGGCCTCGGCCGGCATCGCCGACCACGAGCTGCTGCGCGCCCTGGCGGCCACCGGCAAGCCGATCATTCTGTCGACGGGCATGTCCACGCTCTCGGAGATCGACCAGGCGGTCGAGATCATCGGCACCGGCAAGCTGATCATGATGCACGCGACGTCCACGTACCCGCTGCCGCCTGAAGAGGCGAACCTGCGCACCATCACCACGCTCAAGGAGCGGTACGGCGTGCCCGTCGGCTACTCCGGGCACGAGCGCGGCCTGCAGATCTCGCTGGCCGCCGTCACGCTGGGCGCGGTCTGCGTGGAGCGGCACATCACCCTGGACCGGACCATGTGGGGCTCCGACCACGCCGCCTCGCTGGAGCCGTCCGGCCTGGAGCACCTGGTACGCGACATCCGCATCATCGAGCAGGCCATGGGCGACGGCGTCAAGCGCGTCTTCCCCGGCGAGGAGGCGCCCAAGGCCCGCCTCCGCCGGGTGACCGTCTGACCGTTCCCCACCAGGAGAAACACATCTTGATCACGCTCTCGGTCGTCGTGCCGGTGCGGGACGGCGAGCGCTTCGTCGCCGACGCGCTCAGCTCGCTGTGCCGCAACGCCCGGCACGACTTCGAGTTCATCGTCGTGGACGACGGGTCCGTGGACGCCACCGGCGCCGTCATCGAGGACTTCGTCCCCGATCTGCCCGGGCTGAGCGTGATCCGCAACCCCGCTCCGGTGGGGCTGGCGGACGCGCGCAACACAGGCCTGGCGGCGGCTTCCGGCCGGTACGTGACCTTCATGGACGGTGACGACTGGCTCGCCCCCGGTTACCTGGAGCGGCTCGTCGCGGCGATCGACGGGCTCGGCTGCGACTTCGTACGGGCGGACCACGTCCAGGTGGAGGGGCGTAAACGGGTCGTGCACCGGGCCCCGCTGACGCGGCGGGGCGTGGTGCTCGACCCCAGGGACGCGATCCTGCCCGCGGACGTGCGGACCATGGTCGACTACCCGTACGCCTGGGCGGGGATCTACCGGCGCTCCCTGCGCGACCTGCTGCTCTTCCCCGGCTCCCTGCACACCGCCGAGGACCGGCCGTGGATCTGGCGGCTGCACAGGGAGGCCGCCACGTTCGCGGTGGTCTCGCTGGCCGGGGTGTTCTACCGTCGCATGGTGTCCGGCTCGCTGACGCAGGTCGGCGACGAGCGCCAGCTGCACTTCTTCGACGCCTTCGACCTGGTGTTCAAGGAGCTGGAGCCGGAGTTCGTGCCCAAGGCGGTGCGGAACTTCTGCGCGCTGCTCGCCCACCACCTGGAGATCGGCGACCGCCTCACGCCCGCGCTGCGGGCCCGCTTCGAGGAGCGCGGCGCGCAGATGGTGCGCGCGCTGCCCGCGGACCTGGTGGCCGGCGCGGTGGCTCGGATGTCCGTCGAGCGTGAGGCCGCGCTGCGGGCCCTCGTGCCCGACCTGCCAGACGGCCCGCGTACACGGGTCCGCCGCGATCGGGAGGAGAGCTAGGTGAAGGTGTTCTACGCCTCGACGCTGTTCGGGGCGATGTCACTGGCCGCCGCCATCGACGACGGCCGGTTCGGCGACGGCCGCCGCGTCCTCGTGGTGTCGAACAACGCGGCCATCCCCGAGGTCTCGACGCCGCTGGACCAGGCGTCCGGCTTCGCCGCGCTGCGCTCCCGCTTCGACGAGGTGCGCTCATGGAACGAGCTGATCGCGCCGCTGCACCCCTCCGACTGGCGGGCGCGCGTCATCGAGGTGCCGATGATGGAGCGCCTCATCCGCTCCCACTGGGACCTGGACGGGGTCGAGGAGCTGGTGCTGGAGTCGATCGCGGTGCCGCCGGCGCGGACGATCGCCGGGCTGGTGCGCGACTGCCCGATCTCGGTCTACTCCGACGGGCTGATGAGCTACGGCCCGACCCGCGACCCGCTGCCTGCCGAGATCTTCCGCCGCATCGAGCGGCTGCTCCACCTCGACCTGGTGCCGGGACTGCGGCCGCTGCTCCTCAGCGAGTACGACGTCACCCCCGCGATCCTGCCCGATGAGCGCTTCCGCTCGGTCGTGGACGAGGTCGCCGCCACCGCGTCCGGCCTGCCGAGCGGGCAGGCGATCATCCTCGGCCAGTACCTCTCGGCGCTGGACATCGTCACCCCGGAGGAGGAGGCGGCGCTGCACGCGACGATGCTCGAAGCGCTGGCCGCCCGCGGCTGCACCACGGTCGTGTTCAAGCCGCACCCGGCCGCCGGACGCCGGCACGCCCAGTTACTGCGGGCCGCGGCCGAGCCGCTCGGCGTGCGCCTGGCGGTGGCAGGGGAGAGCGTGCCCGCCGAGGTGTGCTTCGCGGTCATGCGGCCCGAGCTGGTCGTGGGCTGCTTCTCGACCGGGCTGGTGACGGCCCGGCGGTATTTCGGGCTGCCGGTGGCCTCGTACGGCACGGAGATGGTGCTCGAACGGCTGACCCCGTACGAGAACAGCAACAGGATCCCGGTCACCATCGTGGACGCGCTGCTGCCCAGGCTGTCGGCGGACGGGCGGATCGAGCCGCCGCCCACCCTCGACCTGCCCGAGCTGGTGCGCTCGGTCGGCTACTGCATGCAGGCCGACACCTATCCGGACCTGCGGCCTGCGAGCGTCGCGTTCGACCGGCGCTACTTCAAGCGCAGGCGCCTGGAGATGCTGGGCCTCGCCGACGAACCCGCGGGGAAGCCCGGCACCCTGTCCAGGATCCGCAAGAAGATCAGGTCAGCGATCTGAGATAGCGGCGCATCCGCCGCTTGGCGCGGTAGCCCGCCCGCAGCATCGTGGGCGGCACCTCGACGCGCAGCCTGGCCCTGCGCCGCGCGGCCACGTGCTCGGGCCCGTCCAGCAGCGACTTGGCGGGCACCCTCGGCCGGGCGATCGCCAGCCCGGCCAGCAGCCCCGCCCAGTCGTTGCGCTCCACCGGGTGGAAGTAGTTGGCCGCGCACCACTGCGCCGACGCCGGGCGGAAGTCACCCGCGGCCAGGTCGGCGAGCGTGCCCAGCAGGTCGCTGTCCTCGAACACCAGATTGATCATCTCGGCGCTCACGCCGAAGTCGTTCAGCACCAGCGAAGGCACGTCCAGCGCGATCGCCTCCAGCGCCGCCGTCGAGCTGACCGTGACGAACCCGGCCGCCCGCGTGAGCTGGTCGTGCATCGACCCGGCCTCGAACGCCAGCCGGCCAGGCTCCCCCATCTCCCGCCACAACCGCTGGTAGTGGTAACGCTCCTTGTGCGTCTGGCGCTCGTCCTCCAGCGCCCGCAGCTTGACCACCACGTCGAGATCGGGCCGCCGCGCGGCCAGCTCGGCCAGCGACGACAGGATCAGCTCGCGCTCCTCCCTCCGGCGCGGCACCTTGGCCTGGGTGGCGAACACGACGCGGTTCCCGCCCCGCGACACGGCCTTGGACCGCAGGAACGGCAGCCGGGCCAGGCCCACCGCCCCTCCCCCGCCGAGCCGGTCGGCGATCTCCGAGAACTCCGTCACCTCCCGTTCGCTGTGCACCACGAACAGGTCGCACCCGCTGCGGAACAACCACGCCTTCTCCGTGGCCGGCACCGAGATGCCCGGCAGGCCGCTGGCGAACACCGGCCGCGGCCGCAGCCCCGCGAACACCTCGGCCACCAGCACGTCCACCACCGGGCCCGTGCAGGCCACCAGGATCACGTCCGGCCGGGTGCGCTCGGCCACCCGCCGCACGGAACGCGCCGAAAGCACCGGCGGCGACTCCCGCCCGCCGACGGCCGCGGCGATCTGCTCGGGCGAGGGCGCGATGGGTGTACGCACCACGACCAGCTCCGTCGCGCAACCCTCCGGCAGGTCGGCGAGCAGGCACGCCGCCCATTTCAGGTACGAGTCTGAGTCGGCGACCGCCAACACTTTCAACCGGACACTCCAGTCAGATGCGAGCGCAGGGCGGGTTCGGCCCTGCTGGTCCACCAGTCATCGGGAACGTCCACGGGCTCGACGGCGACACCGCGCGGGCTGAGCAGCACCCGCAGCGAGGTGATCGCGGTCGAGGGGAGACTGAGCACGCGCTGGCCCGGGTCCAGGCCGCGCAGCGTCAGCTCGGCGGGGGCGCCCGCGTCGTGCACGGTGATGCCGGGGCGTTCCCGGATCAGCGCCACGTCCACGGGATCCTCCCGGCGGTGCGGGTAGTAGGCGAGCGGCTCCCGCGCGGCGAGGTCGGTCAGCCAGCGCAGGTAACGCTCCCGGTGTACGAGCCCGTTGCGGACCAGCGAGGTGCCGAGGACGACCGTGCGCTCCACAGGCCCCTCGGCGCTCGGCGGCTGGGCGCGCAACCAGGCGAAGTCGTGGCGTACGAGGTCGACGCCCGCGCGGCGGACGGCCGCTTCGAGCTCCTCGCTCACGGTCAGCGCGGTGAAGACGGAGACTTTGCTCATCCGCAGCCGCACCGCGGCCGCCAGACCGAGCGCGGCGCGCAACCTCCCCGGATGCGCGCGGGCGCGCAGCAGCGGCCGGTACGGGCCCGCCGCGAGCAGCTCCAGCAGCCTGATCGTGGCCAGCCCGTCGTCGACGATGACGATGTGGCCGGGGCTGGAGACAAGCCAGCGCACCTGCACCTTGCCGGAGAAGGCGTCGCCGACGGCCTGCACACGTCTCGGCATGCGCCCGCGCGGCTCCGCCACGACCAGCCCGTCGGGCAGCCCAAGCCGCCCCAGCTCCTTGCGGGTGGCCTTGAGCGGCCGCAGGCCCGCACGCGGTACGACGACCGTCGCGGCCCCGAGTAGCCCGGCATGGTGGGCCTCGACGGCGCACAGCATCTGGAGCGGGGACTCCACCCAGGCCGACGCCTGTTCGACCACTCGTTGCCCTCCCAGCCGGGTGATGGCCCGTTCACGACCGCTTCAAGCTAGCCCCACCGCCTTAAGCCGTCAGAAACGCGACGTGAACAATGGAGACTATGAACTCGCTCATGCTCAATACCGACGGCGTGCAGATCCCGCAGCTCGGGTTCGGCGTCTTTCAGGTGCCCGCCGGCGAGACCGAGCAGCTCGTGGCGACCGCCCTGCGGGCCGGTTACCGCCACGTCGACACGGCGGCCGCCTACGGCAACGAAGAGGGCGTGGGGCGTGCCGTGCGCGCCGCCGAGCGGCCTCGCCACAAGCTGTTCGTCACCACCAAGCTGTGGAACGCCGACCACACCCGCGCGGAGGAGGCCTTCGACGAGTCCCTGGCCAGGCTGGGCCTCGACTACGTAGATCTTTTCCTCATCCACTGGCCGGTGCCGAAGCAGGACAGGTACGTGCAGGCGTGGCGGGCGATGGAGAAGATCTACCGTGACGGGCGGGCGAAGGCCATCGGCACGTCCAACTTCACCATCCCGGCCCTGACCCGGCTGATGGAGGAGACCGACATCATCCCCTGCATCAACCAGGTCGAGCTGCACCCCTACTTCCAGCAGCGGGAGCTGCGGGCCTTCCACGAGGCCAACGGCATCCTGACCGAGGCGTGGGGCCCGCTCGGCCAGGGCAAGGGGCTGCTGAGCGACCCCGCGCTGGCCGTGCTGTCGAGCAAGTACTGCAAGACGCCCGCCCAGATCGTGCTGCGCTGGCACCTGCAACTGGGCAACGTGGTCATCCCGAAGTCCGTGACGCCGTCACGGATCGCCGAGAACATCGACGTGTTCGACTTCATCCTCGATACCGAGGACATGGCGGCCATCGGCGCGCTGAACAGGGGCCAGCGGCTGGGAGCCGACCCCGACACGTTCAACTTGACCTGATACGTCTACGATCTCCCGCGTGCGAGACTTTGCGTGGGGAATAGCGGCGACCGGCGGCATCGCGCGTACCGTGGGGGCGGCCATCGTGGCCGAGCCGGGGATGCGGGTGGCCGCCGTCGGCTCGCGGAGCCTGGCCAGGGCGCGGGCCCTGGCCTCGGATCTCGGCGCGGAGTCGGCGTACGACTCCTATGAGCGGCTGTGCGCCGACCCGGCGGTGGACGCCGTCTACGTGGCCACGCCGCACGCTCAGCACCTGCAGGTGGCCGAGGCGGCGATCGCCGCGGGCAAGGCGGTGTTGTGCGAGAAGCCGCTGGCCGCCACCGTGGACGACGCGGAGAAGATGGTACGCCTGGCACGTGAGGCAGGCGTGTTCCTGATGGAGGCCATGTGGATGAGGTTCAACCCCCTCATCCAGAAGGTGGCCGCCGATCCGCGCTTCGGCGACATCCGGTCGGTGCAGGCCTCCTTCGGCTTCACCTCGCCCTACGACCCCGCGCACCGGCTGTGGGCGCCTGAGCTGGGCGGCGGGGCGCTGCTCGACCTGGGGATCTACCCGTTCGGCCTGGCCCAGTTGCTCCTCGGAATGCCGACGGGCCTGCGGGTCACGGGATCCCTGGCCCCCAACGGGGTGGACGCGGAGGCGGGCGGGGTTTTGCTCTACCCCGGCGGTAGGAAGGCCCTGGTGGAAACCTCATTGCGGGGGAATTACCCGAACGATGCCCGTGTTGTAGGTACTCAAATGCGGGCGGACATCCAGGCGCCGTTCTGGGCGCCGCAGCGGATCGTCCTCACCGGGCCCTCGATGGAGCCGGAGGAGCACGTGCTCGATCCGGCGGACAACGGATACGCCGGTGAGCTCCGCGAAGTCCGCGCCGCCACGGCCGAGGGCAGGACCGAATCCTCGATCATGCCCCTTGACGAATCCCTTGCCATGCTGGGGCTTCTGGCCGATGCCCGCAGTCAGCTCGCCTGACTGGGCGTTTATAGAGTTGTAATCTCTTGCCTCATGCATTACCTTATGGGGCATTAAGCGGCATACGTCCGGTTTGTCCGGCGATGTCCGACCATCGCACAACATCACAGGATCGTCCTGTGACCGCTGAATCCGCCTCCCGGCGGAACCGGGGACCCATGTCCTTTGGGGTGAATCGGCACTTCGGTGCCGTAGGGCAGCTTCCACGTCCGAACCCGTCAGCTAACCCGGTAAGCGGTATGGAAGCAAGGAGTAAACCCCCTCGATGGCCAAATTCCGTCTTACCGCTGCCCCGAAGTTCGTCGCTCACGCCGTCCTCGGTGCGGCAGTCCTGGGCTCCGCCCTCGGCCTCCAGGCCACGGCCGACGCCGAGACCAAGCAACCGGTCCCCATCGCGCACAAGCTCGCACACACTGACGAATCCACGAAGACCACCGACGAGGCCAAGGTCAACGTCACGGCCAAACAGGTGCTCGCGTTCGCCAAGAAGCAGATCGGCACGTCCGAGAACGCCGCCGGCGGCGGCACGCCGTACCAGCAGTGGTACGCCCAGTCGCAGCGCGCCGCCGAGACCGTCGCCCGTGACGGCGGCAGCCGCGCCGACTACCTGAACGCCGCCTGGTGCGCGATGTTCGTGTCCTGGGTCGGCGAGAAGACCGGCGCCCGCCCGCAGGTCGGCTGGGACGCCTACACCGTCGCCCACGCCAAGTGGTTCAAGGCCAACGACCGCTTCGGCACCGAGGCCAAGCCCGGTTCCGTCGTCTTCTTCTCCTGGAACGGCGGCAAGGCCCTCAAGGACATCCAGCACGTCGGGTTCGTCGTGAAGGACAACCACAACGGCACCATCTCGACGATCGAGGGCAACACCGGCAACGGCGAGGTCGAACAGCGTACCCGGCCGACGTCGCAGGTCGTCGGCTACGGCTACCCGCAGTACGCCTCCTGACCTGTCGCACCACCGAACGAGCGCGTCACCTCCGGCGAGGTGACGCGCTCGTCGCGTTCCCGCCCTCGGAAACCGTGCCGATCGCCGCCGCGAACCTGGCCACCCACGCCGCCAGCGCGGGAACGGCGGCCGTCGCCGTCGTCACCTCCCCCTCCGACCGCCCCAGCCCCGGCAGGTCGACCGCGACCGGCCGCAACCCCGCCGGGGCCAGATCGCCGAGCACCGGCTGCCAGACCCGGCTCCAGTACGTGCCGTGCAGCAACAGCACCACCGGCTCCCGCGCACCCGCCGTCAGATAGCTCGCGCGCAGCCCGTCGACCTCGATCGTCTCTCGCGCATGCATGGCACAACCATCGTGTTCCGATCGGCCATGGTCAAACACCCCCAAGGCCTCCGTCACGGCGTGGATTCCGCGCCGTTTTCTGCGCCCATTTCCAGCCCGATTTCCGCGCTGCCCACCCGGTCACGGGTTCACTGCCAGGCAGTCAATATTCCTTGAGCGACGCGACGCGGGGTGGTTCTTGGCGTTACCGGCCTCGGCCACTTACTTTCGGCTACGAATCACTTCCGTGTGTAACCAAAGGGGGACTCTTATGCTTCGTCGTACCTTGGCGGGCGGGCTCATGCTGGCCGCGACCGGTCTCGCCCTGTCATCCGGCACCGCCGCGCACGCCGACATCTACGCGCCGTACGCGCGAGCCGCGGCCATCATCGACGCGGACGGCGACCTGAACGAATACAAGAACGTCAAGTCCTCCAGGCGGGTCGCCGTCGGCAAGTACTGCATCCGAGTCGCCGACAACGTCGACATCCGGGAAGCCGTGATCCAGCTCACCCCGCGCCAGGGACTGCGCCTGCCGTACATCGCCTTCAGGTACCCGTCGGCCACCTGCAACGACAGCAACACGCTCGCCGTCCACGTCTTCAACACCAGCACGGGGCGCTTCGCCGACGGCGCCTTCGACCTCACCATCGCCTGACCGGCCTCGAAAGGAAACACGTCCATGAAATGCATGAAGCGCCTCGCCGCGCTCGCGGTGGCCGCCGCCGCCGTCCTGACCCCGGCCACCGCCCAGGCGGACACGCCGTACGCGCAGGCCTCCGCCGTGGTCGGGGCGGACGGCTCGCTGCTGCGGGCCAAGAACGTCCTGCGCAGCTGGCGCGCGGACACCGGCGACTACTGCGTGGTGCTCGGCGAGAACGTCAACCTCGAAGACTCGGTGGCGGTCAACGCCACTCTGCTTGGCTCCTACCCGGCCGCCCGCTCGCTGTCCGTCGAATTCAAGTCGGAGACGTGCGGGATGCGCCATCACGAGTACACCACCATCGCGGTTCACAGCGTGAACGCCTTCGGAAGGCCGAGTGACGTCGCGTTCTTCCTGACCGTCTCCTGACGGTCTCCCAAGGGCCGCGCGCCGGGCGACAAGGAGCGCGCGGCCTGCCTCCCCCCGATTCGGGGTAGCCGTCCCAGACCGGACTCGGCTACGGTCTGGGACGAAATCGCCGCCCGGGTCTTCCCTGAAGAAATGCCGGCGGACGTGTCGATCCGCCGCGGGGTCGTTCGACGCGTTGACGAGAGCGGCACACACGAAAAGGGAGACCGCGATGAAGTTCATGATCGTCGGCAAGGGCACCGCGGAGACCGAGGCCGGGGTGCTGCCCAGCCAGGAGCTCGTCGACAACATGCACGCCTACAACGAGTCGCTGGCCAAGGCCGGCGTGCTGCTGGCAGGCGAAGGGCTCTACCCCACCTCCCAGGGCGCGCAGATCGCCTACAGCGGCGGCAGGTCCACGGTGATCGACGGGCCGTTCGCCGAGGCCAAGGAGCTCATCGCCGGGTTCTGGCTGATCCAGGTGAAGTCGCGAGAAGAGGCCATCGAGTGGGCGCTGCGCGTCCCCGTGCCGCCGGGGCACGACGGCATCGGCCTGGACGTGTACCGGGTGTTCGACGCCGCGGACGTGCCCCACGACGCGATGCCGGCGGAGGAGCGGGCGCGGGAGGAGGCGCTGCGCGAGCGTCTCCTCGGCGATCAGCCGGACTCCTGACACCTGAGCGCGGCCCGGCCTCCTGAACACGCGGGTTGCGGTCCCGGTGGGCGTGCTGTTCTTATGAGCCGGTGATGGCTTCCGACACGCAGCGCGCGATCGAGGCGGTATGGCGGATCGAGGCGGCCCGGCTCATCGCCGGGCTCGCCAGGCTGGTCCGCGACGTCGGGCTCGCGGAGGAGCTGGCGCAGGACGCCCTGGTCGCCGCCCTGGAGCAGTGGCCCGAGTCCGGAGTGCCGCGCAACCCGGGCGCCTGGCTGATGACCGTGGCCAAGCGCCGTGCCATCGACATGATCCGCAGGAACGAGCGCTTCCAGCGCAACCTGGTCGAGCTCGGTCACCGCCTGGAGCACGAGGACGAGCCGCCCGAGGTCGACGAGATCGAGGACGACCTGCTGCGCCTGGTGTTCACCGCCTGCCACCCCGCGCTGTCGATGGAGGCGCGGGTGGCGCTGACCCTCCGGGTGCTCGGCGGCCTGAGCACCGACGAGATCGCCAGGGCGTTCCTGGTGCCGGAGTCCACCGTGGCGCAGCGCATCGTACGCGCCAAGCGGACGCTGGCCGCCAAGGGGATCCCGTTCGAGGTCCCGCAGGGCGCCGAGCTGACGGGCCGGCTGGCGGCCGTGCTCGAGGTCGTCTACCTGATCTTCAACGAGGGCTACTCGGCGACCGCCGGCGACGACTGGATGCGGCCCGCGCTGTGCGAGGACGCGCTCCGGCTCGGCCGGGTGCTGGCCGGCCTGATGCCCAGGACGCCCGAGGTGCACGGGCTCGTCGCGCTCATGGAGATCCAGGCATCCCGCTCCGCCGCCCGCGTCGGCCCGTCCGGCGAGCCGATCCTGCTGCTGGAGCAGAACCGGGCGCGCTGGGACCGCCTGCTCATCGGCCGCGGGCTGGCCGCGCTCGACCGCGCCGAGGAGTTCGGCGGCCCGCCCGGCCCGTACACCCTGCAGGCCGCCATCGCCGCCTGCCACGCCCGCGCGCTCGACCCGGGGGACACCGACTGGGTACGCATCTCCGCCCTGTACGAGGAGTTGGCCAAGATGTCCCGCTCCCCCGTCGTCGAGCTCAACCGGGCGGTGGCCCTGTCCATGGCGTACGGCCCGGCGGTGGGCCTGGGGCTCCTCGACCAGATCGTGGACGAGCCCGCGCTCAAGGACTACCACCTGCTGCCCAGCGTGCGCGGCGACCTGCTGTTCAAGCTTGGCCGCCGGGAGGAGGCGCGCGCCGAGTTCGAGCGGGCGGCGGCGATGACCCGCAACGCCCGCGAGCGCGCTCTCCTGGAGGAACGCGCTGCCGCCTGCTGACCTCGCCGCGCGGGTCGGAGTGCGGGTGACATGCCCTTGATGCGACACAAAAGATGTCTCTGTGATGGGAGCGCTCCCAATCAGGTCTTTGAGAGGTATAGCACGAAAAATCCCGTTTCACAGTGGTAAACCGCACCACAGGTAACGGTTGCGTTTCGCGGGATTGACGTGCAGACCCCATAAGTGCACCCTTTGTGGGAGCGCTCCCAAACAACACCGCGGCCGGGCGCATGTCGCGGTGCACTCCCCCAACATCCAAACCCGAGAAGGGGTCCACCATGATGATCAGGAAGCGTCGTGGCGGTATCGCCGCGGCCTCGGCCCTGGCCGCCGCGGCGCTGGCCGTCTCAGCCTGCGGTTCCGGCAGCACCTCGGAGTCCAGCGCTCCCGCCTCCTCGGCGGCCGGGCCGGTCACGATCCGGGTGCAGACCTTCGGCGGCGGCGCCAACTTCGGCTATGAGAACGCCATCACCAAGTGGAACGCCGAGCACAAGGACATCCAGATCAAGCACGAGAACCTCACCGACCAGTTCGAGCAGCAGTACTGGCCGCAGATGATCCAGTGGTTGCAGGCCGGGAACGGCGCCGGTGACGTGGTCGGCATCGACGAGGGCGGCATGGGCCTGGCCAAGGCGCGCTCCGAGTGGTGGGCCGACCTGAAGGAGTACGGCCTGGAGTCCCGCAAGGCCGACTTCCCCGCCTGGAAGTGGGAGAACGGCGTCACGGCCGACGGCAAGATCTTCGGCCTGGGCACCGACATCGGCGGCATGAGCCTCTGCTACCGCAAGGACCTGTTCGAAAAGGCCGGGCTGCCGTCCGAGCGTGACGAGGTCAGCGCGTTGTGGCCGACGTGGGACGAGTTCATGGAGGTCGGGCAGAAGTTCCAGGAAAAGGTGAAGGACACCAAGTTCACCGACGGCACCAACACGCTCTATCAGGTGGTGCTCTACCAGGAGGCGGCCAAGAACGCCAACGTCTCCTACTTCGACCAGAGCAACAACCTCATCGTCGACAAGAACCCGGCGGTGAAGACGGCGTTCGACTTCGCCTCGAAGATGAGCCAGTCGGGCCTGACCGCCAAGCTGCGCAACTTCACCGACGAGTGGGCGGCGGGCACCCAGAAGGGCTCGTTCGCCACGGTCGGCTGCCCGTCGTGGATGCTCGGCGTGGTGAGCGGCAACGCCGGCGACGGCGGCAGCGGCAAGTGGGACGTGGCCGCGGTGCCGGGCGGCGGCGGCAACTGGGGCGGCTCCTGGCTGGCCGTGCCGAAGCAGACCAAGCACCCGAAGGAAGCGGCCATGGTCGCCGACTACCTGACGCAGGCGCAGACCCAGGCGAGCGTCTTCACCGACTTCGGCAACATGCCGAGCAACACGAAGGCTCAGGCGGAGCCCACCGTGCAGGGCGCCAAGAACGAGTTCTTCAACAACGCCCCGATCGGCGAGATCTTCGCCAAGTCCGCGGCGAGCCTCCAGCCGGTCTTCCTGGGCGTGAAGCACGCGCAGGTCAAGAACGCCGTCGAATCCGTCATCCAGGGCATGGACGACGGCTCCGTCCCCTACGACAAGGCCTGGCAGCAACTGGTCGACGACGCGGTGAAGGCCGCGGGCTGATCGTCCTCGCCCGGCCCGCCGGCGGCGGGCCGGGCTCGTTGCCGCTGAAAGGTCTGTGATGAGCCTCGACACCCTTCCGCGGGCGGTGCGGAGCAACCACCGCGCCCGCCCGCCCGGCCGCCGCTGGCGTTCCAGAATGGACGTCAAGGCGATGCCGTACGCCTTGGTGTCCCCGTACTTCCTCCTGTTCGCCGCCTTCGGGTTGTTCCCGCTGGCCTTCACGCTCTACTACTCGCTCTACGACTACGACCTGGCCGGGACCACCGAGTGGGCCGGGCTGGGCAACTACGCCGCGCTGCTGGCCGACGAGGACTTCTGGAACGCCGTGACCAACACGGTGGCCATGTTCCTCCTCGCCACCGTCCCGCAGTTGCTGCTGGCGCTGTTCCTGGCCAACGCGCTCAACAAGCGCTTCAAGTTCCGCCTGGCGATCCGGATGAGCGTGCTGCTGCCGCTGGTCACCTCGGTGGTCGCGGTCGCGGTGGTGTTCACGCAGCTGTACGCCAGGGACTGGGGCCTGGTCAACTGGATCCTGAGCTGGTTCGGCGTCGACAGCACGAACTGGCGGGCGGAGCGCATCCCGTCGTGGATCGCCATCGCCACCATGGTCGACTGGCGCTGGACCGGCTACAACGCGATCATCTTCCTGGCCGGCATGCAGACGATCCCCCGCGACCTGTACGAGGCCGCGTCGATCGACGGCGCCTCCCGGCGCAGGCAGTTCTGGCAGATCACGCTGCCGATGCTGCGCCCGACCATGATCTTCGTGGTGCTCAACTCCACGATCGGCGGCCTGACGCTGTTCTCCGAGCCGACCACGTTCTACAACGGCAACGTCGACGGCGGGTCGCAGGGACAGTTCCAGACGGTGGCCATGTTCATCGTCAAGCAGGGCTTCCGCGAGTTCGACTACGGCTACGCCGCCGCGGCCGCCTGGCTGCTCTTCCTGCTGATCCTCATCGGAGCGGCCATCAACTTCCTGTTCGTACGCAGGATCGGGGGCACGAAATGACGAACTGGTCGCCGACCGTGATGACCCGGGTCATGCTGGGCCTGGCCATCGTGGTGTCGGCGTTCCCGCTGTACTGGATGCTGGTCATCGCCTCGCGCACCAACGCCGACGCGGTCTCGGTGCCGCCGGCGTTCCTGCCTGGGGGCAACCTCGGCGAGAACATCGTCGCGGTGCTCAACAACGAGGACGCCCACTTCCTGCTCGGCCTGACGAACTCGTTCATCGTGGCGAGCATCGTCACCGTCTCCGTGGTCGTCATCTCGACGCTGGCCGGGTTCTCCTTCGCCAACCTGAACTTCAAGGGCCGCAACCTGCTGCTGGTGCTCGTGCTGCTGACGATGGCGGTGCCGTTGCAGCAGATGGGCGTGGTGCCGCTCTACCGGCTCATGGTGAACCTGGAGTGGACGGGCACGCTCACGGCGGTCATCCTGCCGTACCTGCTCAACGGGTTCGGCGTGTTCCTGATGACGCAGTACACCCGGCAGTCCGTGCCGATGGAGCTGGTCGAGGCCGCCCGGGTGGACGGCGCCGCCACGCTGCGCATCTGGTGGAACGTCGTGCTGCCCGCGGTGCGTCCCGGCATGGCGGTGCTCGGCATCAACACGTTCATGCTCATGTGGAACGACTTCATGTGGCCGCTGATCGTGCTCACCCCGGACAACCCGACCGTGCAGATCGCGATCACCCAGCTCAACGCGAGGTTCTCGACGAACTACACGTTGATCTTCGCGGGCACGGCGTTGTCCATCATTCCGCTCATCGCGGTGTTCATCGTATTCGGCCGGCAGATCGTCGGCGGTCTCATGGAAGGTGCGGTCAAGGCGTGACGACACAAGAGGAACAGACACGTGCCGGGCTGCGCTTCCCCGCCGGATTCGCGTGGGGCGCGGCGACCTCGGCGTACCAGATCGAAGGAGCCGTCACCGAAGACGGGCGCGGTGCCTCGATCTGGGACACCTTCACCAAGACGCCGGGCCGCATTCTCAACGCGCACCACGCGGACGTGGCCATCGATCACTACCACCGGTTCAGGGACGACGTCCGGATCATGGCGGACCTGGGCCTGTCGGCCTACCGCTTCTCCGTCTCCTGGCCCCGCGTCCAGCCGTCGGGTTCCGGCCGGATCAACGCCAAGGGCCTGGACTTCTACAAGAAGCTCACCGACGAGCTGCTGCGGAACGGCATCGACCCCTGGCTCACCCTCTACCACTGGGACCTGCCCCAGGAGCTGGAGGACCAGGGAGGCTGGCCCAACCGCGACACGGCGTACCGCTTCGCCGAGTACGCCGCCGCCGTGCACGAGGCGCTGAAGGACCACGTACACACGTTCAGCACCGTCAACGAGCCATGGTGCGCCGCGTTCCTCGGCTACGCCTCGGGCGAGCACGCGCCCGGCAGGCGCGAGCCGCAGAACGCGATCAGGGGCGCGCACCATCTCAACCTGGCGCACGGGCTGGCCGTGCAGGCGATGGCCGCGCGGCGGGTCGGCGGCTGCGTCAACCTGTACGCGGTCGACCCCGCCACCGACAGCGTGGCGGACCTGGACGCGGCACGGCGCATCGACGGGCTGCAGAACCGGTTCTTCCTGGACGCGCTGCTGCTCGGGACCTATCCGGAGGACGTGCTCGCCGACCTGCCCGTGGAGATCGACTTCATCGAGCCGGGCGACATGAAGATCATCAGCGCCCCCATCGACGTGCTGCTCGTCAACTACTACAGCCGCTTCACCGTCTCGGGAGCACCGGGCGGCAGGGCGTCGGCGGCGGCGGCCCCCACGGACTCGGCCTCGCCGTGGGTCGGCAGCGAGCAGGTGTCGTTCGTCAACGGCGGCCGTCCCGTCACCGCGATGGGCTGGGAGATCGACGAGAGCGGCCTGGTGGAGATCCTCACCAGGGTGGCCAGGGACTATCCGCCGATCGCGATGGTGGTCTCCGAGAACGGCGCCGCGTTCGACGACGTGCTCGTGGACGGCCGGGTGCACGACCGGGAGCGGCAGGCGTACGTGGAGGCGCACCTCGGCGCCTGCAAGGAGGCCATCGACTCCGGAGTGCCCCTGGAGGGCTATTTCGCCTGGTCGTTGATGGACAACTTCGAGTGGGCCTGGGGCTACGGCAAGCGTTTCGGCCTGGTCCATGTGGACTTCGAGACCCAGGAGCGGCTGCTCAAGGACAGCGCGCTCTGGTACTCGGAGATCATCCGGCAGAATAGGCGCCATGAACCGACCGACTCTTGAGGCAGTCGCTGCCCGGGCCGGCGTAGGCCGGGGCACGGTGTCGAGAGTCATCAACGGCTCGCCGAACGTCAGCGCCAAGGCCCGCGAGGCCGTGGAGGTGGCCATCCGCGAGCTGGGCTACGTGCCCAACCGTGCGGCGCGCGCGCTCGTGACGCGCCGCACGGACACGGTGGCATTGGTGGTGTCCGAGTCGCAGTTCCGGGTCTTCGACGAGCCCTACTTCGCGGGCACGATCCGCGGCATCGGCTCGGCGCTCGCGGAGACCGGTCTGCAGCTCATCCTGGCGATGGCGCGCTCACCGGAGGAGCACGAGCGACTCGAGCACTACCTGACGGGCCAGCACGTCGACGGCGTGCTGCTGCTGTCGCTGCACGGCGCCGACCCGCTGCCGGGCCGGCTGGAGGAGATGGGCGTGCCGACCGTGCTCGGCGGCCGGCCCGTGGGCCTCGACCCCTACAGCTACGTGGACATGGACAACAGGGCCGGGGCCCGGCAGGCGGTCAAGCACCTGCTCGGTCTCGGCCGCCGCGCGATCGCCACGATCGCCGGCCCTCAGGACATGGGCGTGGGCGTCGACCGGCTCTCCGGCTACCGCGACGCCCTGCTCCTGTCCGGCCTGCACGAACTGGTGGCCTACGGCGACTTCTCCGAGCAGAGCGGCGCCAGCGCGATGACCGACCTGCTGGAGCGGCATCCCGATCTCGACGCGGTCTTCGCCGCGTCCGACCCGATGGCCCTGGGCGCGATGCGCGTACTCAAGACCACGGGCCGGGCGATCCCCGGTGACGTGGCCGTGATCGGGTTCGACGACTCCAAGGCCGCGCTGCACGCCGACCCGCCGCTGACCACCGTGCACCAGCCGACCGAGGCCATGGGCCGCCAGATGGCGCAGCTGCTCGTGGCCCGCATCAACGGCGAGGTGCTGCGCCAGCCCGTGGTGATACTCGACACCCATCTGGTGCGCAGGGAGTCGGCCTGACCAAGGCCGGCTCCCCCGCGCGGAGAGGACCGCGCCTGATTCCCCGGAAAGGGGTCCCGTGGACAGCAGAACCAAGCGCCGCTTATCACCCGCCGAGCTCGACGCCCTGGCCAGGCGCGCGCTCGGCGCGGGCGTGACGACGTCGACCGAGCTCACCGACGGCTACGCCAACGCCGTCTGGCGGCTCGGGCTCGACGACGGGCGGGAGGTGGTGCTCAAGTTGTCGCCGCCGCCCGACCTCGACCAACTCTCCTACGAGCGCAACCTGCTGCGCATGGAGGCCGCCGTCATCGAGCTGGCGCTGGGAGCGGGCGTCCCGGTGGCCGGCATCCTGCACGCCGGCTTCGACGACCCGGTGCTCGGCGGCGACTACCTGATGCTGATGGCGCTGGACGGCGTGTCATGGAACGACGTCAAGCCGGCGGGCGAGGACGCGCTGCGCAGGGAGCTGGGCCGCCATCTGGCCAGGTTCAACGCGGTGACCGGCGAGGTGTTCGGCTACCCGCACGCCGGGATCGTCGGCGCCACGTGGCGGGAGGCGTTCCTGGCGATGGTGGCGGCGCTGCTCGGCGACACCGAGCGCTACCCGACGGCGCTGCCGCGGCCGGTCGAGGAGATCATGGTCGTGATCGAGGACGCGTCGCCGGTGCTCGACGAGGTGACGACGCCGCGGCTGGTGCACTTCGACGTGTGGAACGGCAACGTCTTCCTCGACCTGAGCGGCCCGCCGCGGATCCAGGCCATCATCGACCACGAACGGGCGTTCTGGGGCGACCCGCTCGCCGAGTTCGTGACGCCGACGATCTTCGGCGAGCTGCGCGAGGACGACCCGCTGCTGCTGGGCTACCGCGAGGTGACGCCGCTGGAGCTGACCCCGTCCGCGCGCACCCGGATCGACCTCTACCGGGCCTACCTCTACCTGATCCTGCTGGTGGAGGCCGGACCCCGGCAGTACCCGGAGAACGAGTACGCCAGGATCCGCACCTCCGCCACGGCCTCACTCGACGGTGTGCTGAACCGCCTCGTAAGCGCGTCCCTTGGGGCCGGCGGCTAGCTCGGCGCACCGTCCCGCGCCCGTGATGGTGTTCTGGACGCCGAGGTCCACAGGCGCGGGCGTGTTCCCACTGCAGGCGAGGCCGCCCTTGACGGTGGTGCCGGACAGGATCGGCGCCGTGTTTCCTGTCAGCAGCGCGGCGCCGCGCAGGTGGGCGCCCACGACGGTCAGCTCCTTCGCGTTACTGACGCTGAGCGCGCCGTGGACGCCGGTGCCGAGCAGGTGCACGGCGGCCGGTCCCGACGCCGACAGCGTGCCGGTGATCCGGCCGCCGGTGGCCACCAGCGAGGCGCCGGCCCGCACCGTGACCGGCCCCGTCACCCCGCCGCGCATCCACTGGCAGTGCTGCCGCTGCGCGGGAATCCCTTGTGGATGCGGCAGGTGCTCATCTGGCGCTCGTCGTTCGCCGGGCACGCGCCTGCCCTCCTCGAGAACGCCCGCACGGCCCAAGCCGCCGTGGCCGCCCGCAGCCCGGCCTACACCGCCTGGACCGCCCGCTACGGCCGCCCTCC